>DATMIZ010000088.1:0-17214 GCA_035554055.1 Baekduia sp.
TGAAGACGCCGCTGGGCCCCGACATCGATCGGCACATCGAATCGCTCGCGCAGTACGAGCAGGCCGGTGTGGACGAGCTGTATGTGCAGCAGATCGGTCCCGACCATGACGCGTTTTTCGCCGAGTGGGCGCCGGCGATTCTGGAGCACTTCCGTGGCTGATCCAGACGAGACGCGGATCACGCCGTATCGCAACGGCCCCTACCTGGTGCGCGGGGCGATCAGTCTCGTCGATCAGAACGGAGCTGAGATCCCGGTCAACCGCAAGGTGATCGCGCTGTGCCGATGCGGGCGCTCACGGATGCGGCCGTTCTGCGACGGGACACACAAGGCGTTTGGCTTTGAGGCCGAGAGCGGCCCGGACATCAACCTCTAGGCCGTGCTGCCTCCTCGCGCAAGCGACGCATGGAGGTCGCCGGATGAGACAGCCGCCGGGCGCCGTATGGCACGCCGCCGCGCAGCCGCGCATAGACGGCCAACCATGCGCTCACCGAGCGTTCTGCGATCCACACCGGTGCCAGTAGTGCGCTCGTGAATCCGAATACCCGAGTCCCACCTCCCTGTCTACGGCCTGCCTCCGCAACGAGGATCGAGCCCAGCGCCGCCGTGAGCAACATGCGATGACGGCCTCTCGACAGCGCATGAGCCGTGAGTGGCAGCACCGACAGAAACGCCGACATCCGCAGCGGGACCGCAAAGTCGTCGTATGCCTGACGGACACGCTGAGACCAGAAGTGTGCGGTCGTCGGGGGCCGGCGCGCGACGTACAGATCGAGTGGCGTCTCGACCGTTCCGCCGTTCGCGACGACCGTTCGCATCAACTCGAGGTTTTCGAACATCGCGTCGCCGTTGTAGCCGCCTGCATCCAGGAACGCCGAGCGGCGGACGGCAAGGGTTCCCGGGAAGTCGCCGATCGGAAAATCGATATCGCCGGTGTAGACCCGGTTCAGCAACGAGCGCGCCGTATCGAGCCGGGCGTGCCACGGCAGCTCGCTGAAGTAGTTCTGGGGGCGCACCACGTCCACGCGGTCGAGCATCTCGATCGTGCGCCGGAGCGACGCCGCGTCATAGCGAACATCGTCGTCGGCGATGACGACGCGATCGTTGTTGGCATGCCGGATTCCTGTGGTCACGCCGTTGACCTTGCCCATCGCAAATCGCAGGTCGTCGTCGGGAGGCATGTGCCGTGCGACGGCTTGGAGCTGTGCGGCGTGCAACGCAAACAGCTCTGGTGGTGAGCCGTCCACAACGATGATCTCGGCCACATGCGCTCTGATCTGCGCGAGATACTCGGTGAGCTCAGCGATCGGCCCCGGCCGTGTCCAGCGCAGCGGCAGCACATAGCTCGCAAGCCTGCCCATCTGTCAGAGCGACGTTCGCAGCGAGCTGCTGGACGCCTTCCAGGCGTCCAGCAGAGCGTGGCCGAAGCGCGCCTCGATCAGCAGGAGAGCGCGCGCGCCGAACATGATGTCCCGCGCAAGGCCTGGTTCGTCCCGTGCCAGACCACCTGCAAGGTCATATGCGGCGATGTTCTCGTGCACGGCGTCCGCTTCGACATGTTCGTCGTAGAAATCGGTCGCCGCTTCACCGAAGCCCAGCCGCCGCAGACCATTTGCGTAGCGCCCATTGGGTAGCGAGGACGTCATTTCAAACATCGCTAGGTGACCGACTATCGCGCCGCGCAGGCTACGACGCAGGCCAAAAGCCGACATCAGATTGACCGTCGCGAGCGTCGTGCCGGGAACATGGTCGAGATACGCGTTCTCGCGCCGATCGAGACCGAGGGCGTCCATCGTGTTCGCGAACAAACGAGCGTGAATGCGCTCGGGTCGCCCGCCGCCGTATTCGTCGCTCTGCACCTCGAGCAGCGCACACTTGGGACCGCCTGCCAGACGAGGAATCGCCCAGCTGTGAGGATCCGCCTCCTTGAGCTGGTAGAGCGAGCGGTGAATCACGAACTCGCAGAACTGCTCGGCGTCGGCTTGGGTCTCGATGTATCGCGACAGCGATGGGCCGTCGTCGTGCTTCTCCAGCTCGAAGAGCGCCTCGCCGATCTGCGCCGGCTCAGGGACGGGAAACTCGCCGACCGCCGCCTTCAGCGCGCCGAGGAACGCTTCTTCCATGGCTATCCGACAGGCGAGCAGAGCCGGATCCCACTCGTGTGTGTCATCTACGCCCTCGAATGACCGGTAATGCAACTCGTAACAGGTGTACAAGGCGAGGTGCAGGTCGTCGTCACCGAGCGGATCGGCAACCGTCGCAACCAGTCGGTTGACCTCTTCCGCTTCGGGCGAGCCCGCGTGCGGGTCCGCCAGAGCGCTCGTGATGAGAGCGCTCAGCGGCCCGCACGGCTCGGGTAGGCCGGCCCGACCGGTCGACGCGCGTGCGTGGAGCTGCGCCGGGTTCATCCGCGGGCTTCGGCCTCGGCCAGCACGAGGCTGGCCGCACGTACCCCGTCAAAATGGCCTCGCTGCACCTCCACCGCCCAGTCAGCGAGTTCCGTCGTCTCGTCGTCGCCGATGGTTGTAGCCATCTTCTGGACGATCTCCCAGTGACCGAGCTCGGCCGCCTCGGCCATCGTCAGGAACTCAAAGCCATCGAGCGCTTCGGTCTCTTCGGCGAGGTAGGTCTGGCGCATCTCGTCCGCCTCGGCCTTGGTCTCCTGGGCCTTCTCGCGGATCGCGGTCTTCTTGCCGTCGAGCGAGTCGATGAGCTCGTCCGTGCGTTCGACGGTCTCCTTGGCCTCGCGGTTCATTCGCGCCAGGTCCTCCTCGAACTGGTCGGCACCGTCCATCTTGGCGACGAAGTCCGTCGCGCCCTCGGCTGCCTTCGCTAGCCCAAGGACCTCTCCAAGCTTCTCGTCCAACGGTGTCAGATCGGCCATTTCTGCTCCTCTCAAATCGGGTGGTGGAAGCCTTTACCCGTTCTGAAAAAATGCAGCGGTCCGCGCACTGACGTAGGCGCCGTGCGGTCGAGACCGGTTCAGAGACGTGCCAGCCGGACGGGGGAGCCGGGATTCGAACCCGGATTCACGGTTTTGGAGACCGCGCGCATAGCCGTTAACTCACTCCCCCATTTGAGGCTGCAGAGGCCGAATTTGCGGCTCTGGCCGTGCCAGCTCCTAGAGAATAAGGCTTGCCGTGGGGTGCTCGCTTACACCCCACGCCCATGCCGGATTGCTCCTGACAACTCGCGGGTACAAGCGGGTCCGCTCTACAGGAGCGCACAACAAAGGAGAGAGAGTCATGGAAGCTGGATCGACGGAAACCAGATCAGCGCAGCGAAGCCGGACGGGCGAGAGGCTGCACAGGCTGACAACAGAAACAAAGCACTCGTCCAAGACCACCGAGCTGTACGCGATGGTGGTGGTGGTTCTGGGCATTCTGATCTCTGCGGCAGTCATCAAGGGTGGCGACGACGGAACCGATCAGTTCATTGCCAAGGACGCATGGCTGTATGTGTCCATCGTCGCTGCCGCGTACCTCATCAGTCGTGGACTCGCCAAAAGCGGTTCGCGTGAGCCGTACACCGTCGACAGTGGCGACGGCGGCACTCGCGACCGCTAGCAGTGATCTTCGGTAGCGGACAGCGCCGTCACGAGAGCGGCCGGGTGAAGGTTTACGGATGTTCACCCGGCTGTTTGGTGATGTCGCTGTTGCTCTCACTCGCGCTGACTGTCCTGCTGAATCTGCTGATCCGGCTTTTCTGACCTCGCCCAGGCCGCGAGAGCGGCTAGCCGATCGGAAGCGCGATCAGCTTGGTGAAGTCCGCCGAGCCGTTGGCCACCAGGACCTTGCACTCAAGGCTCAGCTGGATCGGTGATGTAGTGGTCACGGCTTGCAGCGTCGCCGGCACTGCGGCGAGCGCGGGATGCGTCTTCATCGATACCTGGTCGATGTCGGTGCTACCCGCACGCAGGAAGCAATCGACGCTGTCACCCGCGCCGGTGTGGGACAGCTGGGTCTTGGCGAAGACGACATAGTTGCCTGCCGGGACGGCCAGCGTGGCGACGACCGTTCGCGACGCGCTGGTGGGAATAGCCACCGACGTGACCGCGACCGACAGCGGAGCGAGAACGCCGTCTGCGCCATCGACGCCATCGGAGCCGTCGGAGCCGTTGTTGCCAGCTGCTCCATCGTCGCCATCGACGCCATTGGCACCATTGGCGCCGTTGGGTCCGTTGGCTCCATTCGCGCCATTCACGCCCGAGGTACCGTCACCCAGGGATTGCCGGGTGTTCGCGCTCAGGTCACGGAGCGCGATCGTGCCGTCCTTGACCTTTGCGCTTGTCACCGCGCCGGTCGCAATGTCGCGTGTCTTGATCAGCTTGCTCGCAGCAACCGCTGATCCGCCCAGCGCGATGAACAGCGCTACGGCAGCGATAACGATTGACGGTGTTGGCAATCTCCGCACGTGGCGAAGACCCCTCACGGCATGATTGAACATGATGCTCCTCCTCTTGCCAGATATCTGGCTTGGCGCTAGGGCCAGGAGTAGCTAGCTCCCGCTACACGTTCGTCGGCAATCGCGCGCAAGAACGGGAGGCGACGCGAGATCCGTGGACTGACGTTGCTCTCAATCGCGCAACGGTGAGCCGACGACCGAGAAACGGCTCCCGCTCATCTTGCCCGACAGCAGCGGCATCGCCTCGGCGATCGCCTCCCTCACGCTTGGCAGTTGCAGAGAGGCCTGGTGCGCCTCGGCGGAGGTCCACAGCTCGATCACGAAGACCGCGTCGGGCTCGTCCTCGTTGACGCCCACTTCGTAGAGCAGGCAGCCGGCATCCTCGGCCATCTCGCGGTTGGAGCGCGTCAGAAGTTCGACGACAGCGTCCCGCTGACCCGGCATCACGCCGAGAGATCCGAAGCTCGCAAAGGTCATGCTTCGAGTGTATGTCCGAGCGTCAGAGCTTCTGGCCCCGCAGGGGATGCTTTGTCAGCCCCGCGGTGAACACTTCGGGCAAGGGCTTGGTGCTCCAGAAGACAGCGATGTCGGCAAATCCCGGTCCGTAGACGTAGGTGATGTCCTCGCCGGTGTTGTAGATGAAGTCGCCGGCGCCCATCGGCACCGTCGTGCCGTCCGGATAGGTGCGCGAGCCCTCGCCCGCATAAACGAAAAAGACCTCGTGGATGTCGGGACTACCGGGTCCCATGTTGAACGTCACACCGTTGGGATACCGACTGGCGACCGCCACCAATGTCCGATCGGGCGCCTCGTAGAGGATGCGCCCCTCCGCCGTATTCTCGGGCCACATCGTTGTCGTCATCGTCTCCCACTCCGTCGCGAACACGTTGAAGAAGTCGGGAACTCGCGGCGCGTCAGTCATCTGTACCCCTCGTCATGAGATGCCGCGAGGCTATCGCGGCACACCAGTGCGGATGGAGGGACTTGAACCCCCACGACCTTGCGGCCACGAGGACCTAAACCTCGCGCGTCTACCAATTCCGCCACATCCGCCGACGCATCGATTCTACGCGGCGGCGGTGAGCCGTAGCCCCGTGCCCTCCAACCGGTGTGGGCTGAGTTGATGTCGATATACAGCATCAATCCAGCCCACACCGCTGGGGGCGCGGTATAGCCGGGAGTTGCCGTGGGGCCGGACGGTGATCGGCAGTTGCGCCTAGACTCAGATCGCCCTGCCCGGGTGGCGGAACGGTAGACGCGAAGGACTCAAAATCCTTTGCCCTTTGGGGCGTGTGGGTTCGATTCCCACCCCGGGTACTGCGGATCAGGAGACGCTGTCCCAGCGATGTGGGCCGACTTGTAGGGCTCCAACCCCTTCAATCCAGCCCACACCCCGGATCCTGGCCTAGCAAGACCGATGTGGGCCGACTTGTAGGGCTCCAACCCCTTCAATCCAGCCCACGCCGGTTGGGGACGCGGGCGTTCCGAATCTGACGCTAGGAGACGCGCCGGAGCGCGACAGCGGCGGTGTCGTCGCGGGTCTCCCCGGTCAGCATCACCTGCTCAAGATGGGCAAGCAGCGCCTCTGGATCGGTCGGACCGCTACTGACAGCGGCCGCGAGCGCCTCCAGGCGATCGCCCAAGCGCTCCGAGCGGAGCTCGACCATCCCGTCGGTGTAGAGCACGAGCACCTCACCCGGATCCATCTGCAGAGCCTGCGACACACGCGGCGCATCGACCGGCGTGCCGAGCGGTGGACCACCCGCCAGAGCAGCCAAGCCGCTGGTCTTCAGAATCGGCGGGGGATGACCGGCGTTCGCCATCACGACAGTGCCGGTGACCGGATCGAGCATCAGCAGGACCATCGTGGCGAACGGCACTGCCACGAGCTCCTCGACCAGATGGTCGACCTGCGACATCACGACGGCTGGATCGGAGTGCTCGCGGGCGTATGCGCGAGTCGCGGCTCGTAGCTGCCCCATCAGCCCGGCGGCACGAATACCGCGTCCTACGACATCGCCAATCGCAATCGCAAAGCGGCCGTCCGGCAGCTCGAACACGTCGTAGAGGTCACCCCCGACCTCGGTCAGGTCCTGCCCCGGCCGATAGATCGCCGCGATCTCGTAGCCGGCAATCGCGGGCAGCGAGTCGGGAAGCAAACTGCCCTGGAGCATCGTCGAGGCAGCTCGCGCCTGGGTGTAGAGCGACGCGTTGACGATGCCGCGAGCCGCACGTTCGGCCGCGAGCGTCAGCAGCTCCAGCTCGGAATCGCTGAACTCGCGTGGCTCATCCAGCGTGCCGACCTCTAGCACCCCGACGATCTCATCGTCCACAAGCAGGGGGAGCGCCAACACGGACTCAACATGGTCGCCCAGCTCGCTGAGCAGCGCGCTGGTGCGGCTAAGGCTGCGCACGTTCTCGACATAGAGCATCTCGCCGGTGCTCAGCACCTGGCCCGCCACGCCTTCGCCCGGTCCGATCCGGACGGGCCCGATCTCCGGCAGATCCTGAGACGCGGTCATCTCGAGATCCCCACGTTCGCTGTCATACAGCAGGATCGCAGCGAAATCCGCGAGCCTCATCGCGCTGATCCGGCGAAGCAGCTCCTGCAGCAGGTCGTCGAGTTCGAGATTGTCGAGCGTCGCGTCCGTGACCGCCTGCAGGTGCTGGAGCTGACGCGTCGCAGCCTGCTGAGACTCGAACAGCATCACGTTCTCGATCGCGGTGGCGGCGCGCCGTGCGATCTCCTCCGCCAATCCGACCCGGCGCGGCCCGAAGTTGCGCGCCTCCGAGGCGGCGAACAGGGACAGCGCGCCGAACAGTCGCCCGTGGGACAACAACGGCACGGTCAGAACCGAAGACGGATGCAGCCTGCGCAATCCTTCGCGCTGTTCGTCGGACTCCGCGAACGCGGACAACGGCGCCTCGCTGCCGGTCCCAGTACTCAGCCGCGTCTCGCCGGACCTGAGATCTTCAAGCAGTTCGCCGGTCCGAGAGCTCGCCCAATTGAGTTCATGCACTCTGCGCGCCAGGGGCTCGAGTTCAGGATCGGCGTGCACGACCGTCAACGATCCGACTTCGGAGCGATCGTCGAGCAGTGCGATCTCACACCAATCAGCGACCTCGGGCACCAGCAGTTCCGCCAGCCGCCGCAGCGTCACATCGCGGTCCAGCGATTGACCGAGCTCGACGCTCACGCGCGCCAGGAGGGCCTCGGTCTGCTCTCGCCTTTTGCGGCGATGGCCATCCAGGACGATTCCCAGCAGCATGCGCGAGCCATCTCCGCCGATCGCCTGGACCCTGCTCTGGAGCCAGTATTCCCGCCCGTTTGGCCAGATCGCGCGGAACTCGCGCTCGTATCCAGCGCCCGTCTCCAACGCGGTCTTGATGTCGCTGACGAGCGGCGCGTGATCGTCCGGATGGACCACCGACATGTAGTGCTCGTAGTTATCCGGAGCCCAGCCACGCTCGCGACCGAACAGCGGCCCCATCCCGTCCGACCAGCGCAGCTCATTGGTCGCCGAGCGCCACTCGAAGATGCCGGCACCGGTGCCCTCGAGCGTCAGCTCCAGTTGCTCACGCGAGAACTGCAGCCGGCGTTCGATGTCCTCCCCGTCCGACGTCTCGGCGAGCACGATCAGGACGTGCGTCACGCCATCGGGTCCGCCTACCGGAAGGTAGCTGGCGACGAATCGCTGCAGGCTGTCCGGCGTCACCGGATGCAGGGGCAGTTTGCTGATTACCTCCCCCGCCAGCGCGCGCGCCACCCGCGCCTCGACGCTCTGGGCCTGGTTTCCAAGCGCTTCGGTCACGCTGACACCGATGACCGGTCCGGCGTCGCGGCCAGTCAGCGCCGCCATCTGCCCGTTGACGCGAACGACTCGCAGGTCTGCGTCAACAAGCGCGAGGGCTGCAGGCATCGCTTCGAACAGTTCGTCGATCAGGCCCGGCTGCAACAGATCCCGTGATTGCATCCGACCGTCACTCTAAGCCTCTTTAGCCTGCTCAGGCGACGATTTCGCGCAAGTCGGCGAATATCCGTGCTGGCGCGACCAGGAGTCCACTGGCAAGGGCGCCATTGCTCTGCAAAGTGGCTGATTTCAGGCCGGCACGCTCGCAGATCAACGAGCCCGCGGCGACATCCCACTCCTTGATCCCGTATTCGAAATACGCATCGATACGCCCGGCGGCGACCCAGGCCAGATCGAGGGCCGCGCTGCCGCCGCGACGGATATCTCGGACCTGCGGCAACAGCCGCGCAGTGATCGCCACCTGCTGCTCACGAACCGACGCCTCGTATCCGAAGCCGGTGCCGACGAGCGTCTGGCCAAGGGACTCCGGATCGGCAGCTGCCAGCTCGCCACCGTTGAGCGTCGCCTCACCGTCGACCGACGCGGCGAAGAGCTCGTCGCGGACAGGATCGTAGACGACCCCGGCGAGACCTGCGCACGCGACGCTGATGCACCACTGCGGATTGCCGTAAAGGTAATTGACGGTGCCATCGATCGGGTCGATCAGCCAACGACGGCCGGTCGTGCCGACCACGTCGTCACCCTCCTCCCCCACGATCGTGTCGTCGGGGACCTCACTGCGAAGTACGGCTCGAATTGCCTCTTCGGCCAGGAGGTCGGCCTGCGAGACGACGTCGGTCAAGGACGATTTCGTCGCGAGCGCCTTCTCGGTGCCGAAGCGCTCGAGCAGCAACGGCGCAGCGGCGAGCGCGGCCGTGCGCGCGATCTCGAGCAGGTCAGCTGGCCTCATCGCGCTGAAGTATGATCGCGCCGCCAAGCACACGGCATCTCGCCCGAGGGCCGGTACGCAACGAGAGGGTCGAGTAATGGGGCAAGGAAAAGTCGTGGGGTCGTTCGACGACGCGGTCGCCGACATCGAGGACGGCGCGACATTGATCGTTGGCGGGTTCGGCCTCTGCGGCATCCCGGAGATGTCGATCGCCGCCCTGCGGCGCAAGGGCTCCAAGGACCTCACAGTGGTTTCGAACAACTGCGGAGTCGACGATTTCGGGCTCGGAATCCTGCTCGAGAACCGCCAGCTCAAGAAGATGGTCTCTTCGTACGTCGGCGAGAACAAGATCTTCGAGGCACAGTTCCTTTCGGGCGAGCTCGAAGTCGAACTCACCCCCCAGGGCACGCTTGCTGAGCGCATGCGCGCCGGCGGCGCCGGCATTCCCGCCTTTTTCACTCCGACCGGTGTCGGCACGCCGATCGCCGACGGCAAAGAGGAGCGCGAGTTCGGCGGCCGCAAGTACATCCTCGAGGAGGCGATCACTGGCGATTTCGCGCTCGTCAAGGCGTGGAAGGGCGACGCCATGGGCAACCTCGTGTTCCGTGAGACCGCGCGCAACTTCAATCCGCTCGCCGCGATGGCCGGCAAAATCACGATCGCCGAGGTCGAGGAGCTCGTCGACGTCGGCGAACTAGATCCCGATCACATCCATCTGCCGGGCATCTTCGTGCAGCGGATCCTGGAAGGCGCGCAGTACGAGAAGCGCATCGAACGCAGAACAGTCCGAGAGGCGTAGAGCAATGTCAGATTCCCGTACGAAGATCGTCAAGCGCGCAGCCCAGGAGATCGGCCCAGGCATGAACGTCAATCTCGGCATCGGCATGCCGACGCTGATCGCCAACGAAATCGGCGATCTTGAAGGCGTGATGCTGCAGTCCGAGAACGGGCTCTTTGGCATCGGCCCGTATCCGCTCGCCGGTCAGGAGGATCCGGACCTGATCAACGCCGGCAAGGAGACGGTCACGGCCGTGCGCGGCGCGTCTTACTTCGACAGCGCCGAGTCGTTCGCGATGATCCGCGGCGGCCATATCGACGTCGCGATCCTCGGCGGCATGGAGGTCTCGGAGACCGGCGACCTGGCGAACTGGATGATTCCCGGCAAGATGGTCAAGGGCATGGGCGGCGCGATGGATCTCGTCAACGGCGCGAAGCGCGTGATCGTGATCATGGAACATGCCAACAAAGCCGGTGAGTCGAAGGTCAAGACGCAGTGCACGCTGCCCCTCACCGGTCAGTCGGTCGTGCATCGCCTGATCACCGATCTCGCCGTTTTCGACTACACCGACGCTGGGATGGTGCTCGTCGAACTGCAGGACGGCGTGACCCTCGACGATGTCGAGGCAGCCACCGAGGCCCGCTATGCCGTGGCGCCGGCCCTGGCCGCCTGACGATGACGCCCGATGAGGACGATCGCTGGGTGCCGCCGACTGGCGACAACCCGTTCGGGCAGGGCACCCCGCGCAACGAGGACCTTCCCGGGCAGTCCGCTGCCGGCCCCGAGCAGCCCCAATGGGCTGCGCCCGCGCCGCCGACGGCGAACGTTCCCGGCGGCTCCAAGGACGGCAACGGGAAGGCCGTCGTTTCCATGGTGCTGGGCATCGCAGGGCTGCCGGTCTGCTGCCCGATCCTGATTCCTTCGATCCTCGCGATCGTCTTCGGTCACATGGCCAAGGGCGACATGGATCGCAGCGGCAACACGTCGTCCAATCGCGGGATGGCCACCGCCGGAATCATCATGGGCTGGATCGGGGCGGTCCTGTTCGCCCTGGGCGCCGGCCTGTTGATCCTGCTCACGATCCTCGGCAGCGGCCTCGACTGGGACGATCCCGACGGCGATGGCCTGCCGAACTTTCTCGACGAACATGACTTCAACAAGAACCTGCAGTTCATCGGGCCGGTGCTGCGCGGGCTGAGCGGCTTGCTCTAAACGGTCAGGGAGCGATCGTGCTTGCGTGCGCGAGCGCCCATGCCCACGCCACGGCGACGGTGGTGAGGACGGACGGCGCCACGACTCGGGCCGGAAGCGCGAGCACCCTCGACCTCAAAACGGTCGCTCGTCGGCGATCTACCAGCATCAGCACCGCGAAGCCCGCCAGCGCTACCAGCGCGGCCACGATCACAAACACCCAGACGGCGCCGTAGTCGAGAAACGACGAGTCGAGATGCAGCGCACGATCGACCGCGCGCGTGCCGCCGCAGAGCGGGCACGGCAGCCCGGTCGCGGCGCGAAACGGACAGGGCAGGCCGAGTCTCAGGTCGATCTCCGACAACACCAGCGCAGCCTAATGGCGGTTCAAGTGGCAGCCGCCACGAGTAAATAACTCATTGGCGAGCGCATCTGCGAGAGTCCGCCGCATGAGCAACTTTCCTGTCGATTACGAGGCCGACTACGTGGAGGAGCGCAGCCGGCTTACGACCTTCTTCCGTGGCTTCATGGTCATCCCACACATGATCGTTGGCTTCTTCCTCGGTATCGCAGCCTTCTTCACGATCATCGCCGCTTGGTTCGCGGTAGTGGTGACCGGGAAGTATCCCGACGGTCTCTACAGCTTCCACGCAGGGCTGCTGCGCTGGAGCACGCGCGTCAACTCGTATTACCTCCTCGCGACCGACGCGTTCCCGCCCTTCGGCCTTGATGAAGAAGCTTCATATCCGGTGCGTTTGCGCATCGCGCCGCCGAAATCGGAGTACAACCGCCTGCACGCGTTCTTCCGCATGATCACAGCGATCCCGAGCCAGATCGTCCTCTACGCGCTGTCGTTCGTCGGATTGGCGGGTGCGATCGCGGCGTGGTTCGTGATTCTCGTGACCGGCAAGACATCGCCGACGATCCAGATGCTGATCAACATGTACATCGCATACAGCGCCAAGGCGAGTTCGTACATGGCCCTCATGCACGAGGAGTGGTTCCCGCCGATCGGCGAGGACGCGAACGCCAGCGGTGGCGTACTGCCTCCGGGCGGCGACCGCACGCCGACCGACAGCGGCATCAGCTCCACGACGACAACGCCCTAGACGCGCTCGCCGCACATCGTCCTGGGCCGGATTTCCCCTCAATATGTGGGGATATCCGGCCCAAGACGTGATTTTCAGGTCCGGCGGGCCTTCAGGTCGGCCAGAGTCGGGATCCTCGTGCCGGTGAATGCCGCCGCGAACGCGAGGATCGCGACGAGCCCGATGATTACGGGCCACCAGAGCAGCTGTTGCTCCTCGTTTAGTGCCGCCAGCACGACGAACAGCGCGAGGTTGAAGCCAGCCAGATAACCGGGTCCCGGCGCGCCCTCGAGGAGCGCATAGGCAACCAACAGCAGTGATCCGACGAGGATCACCAGCTCCCAACCCGCGGACACGGTGGGGACAGCCGAGTCTGCGCCCGGTAGCGCCACTGCGCCGAAGACCCCGCGGGAGGCGAAAGTCAGCCCGATGATCAGCAGCGCGAAGCCCGCCGCATCGACCACCGCAACCTGGCGGTAGGTCTGCGGCACGAGTTCGAGCAGTGCGATCACGAAGTACCCGATGAACACGAAGATGAGCACCCAGCGCGCGGTCTCAGTCAGCTCGTCGGGCGTGAAGAGCCAGTCGATGAGCGCGACCGCCAGAATGATTCCGAGCAGTCCGCAGGCCAGCGTCATCACGCCGGAGTTCCTAAACCACGCGATCGCACCCGCCACCACGAGCAGCAGCAAGGTGACCCATACGACCGTGCGTGAGTTGGAAGTTGACGTTCCGAGCAGGTCAGCGAAATTGACCACCGAGAACACCGCGAGCACGAACCCGGAGACATACACCGCCGAAAGCCATGGCGCCGGACGTCCGCTTGTGTTCGCATAGAACCCGATGCCGAGGACCAATGCCGCCGCCAGAGAGATGTAGACGAAATTGACCCCCGCGGCCCATGGACCTCCGAGCCGCGCAAATGTGAGTACTACGGCAACGGTGAGTGCTACCGAACCGACTGCCAGCGCTGCACCGTTGCTGGTGTCCGACCGCAGTTTCTCCATGCTGCGAAGCTACACGACGCCAAAGACGCAGAATTCGGGTCCGTGGCCAGACACTCATGAGCAACAAAAGCACAGTCGTGGTCCTCGCCGGCGGCACCGGCGGCGCAAAGTTCGCACGCGGGATGCTCGACGTGGTCGGCGATGAACTCGTCGTCATTGCGAACACGGGCGACGACATCGAAATCCACGACGCCTACGTCTCCCCCGACCCAGATCTGATCTGCTTCTCGCTGGCCGACCGGATCGACGCGCGCGGCTGGGGCCTCGAGGGCGACACGTTCGAGTACATGCGCACTCGCGATCATTGGTTCAACCTCGGCGATGAGGATCGCGCGATCGGTATTCGTCGCCTCCATCACATCCGTAGCGGTGGCACGCTCACCGAGGCGATAGCCGCTCTCACGGCCGAGCTGAACATCCACGCCACGGTGCTGCCGATGTCAGACGCCCCAGTCCGCACCGAGGTCTTCACCGACGGCGTCTGGACCGGCTTTCAGGAATTCATGGTGCGCGGCCGCGCACAGGGCGATATCGCCGACGTGCGCTTTTGCGGCGCATCGACCGCGTCCCCGACGCCCCAGGTATTGGAGGCGATCGCTGAAGCGCGGGCCATCATCATCGGGCCGTCTAACCCGGTCGCTTCGATAGGCCCGATCCTCGCCGTCGCAGGCTCGGTCTTACAGGCCGCAGCGGCACCGGTCGTCGCGGTCTCGCCGATAGTCGGCAAAGAAGTCCTCAAGGGGCCAACGAAGGCATTTATGAAATGGGCGGGCCACCCGGCCGATGCGGCTGGCGTCGCCGCGTACTACGGCGCGATAATCAACGGAATGGTTGCGGACGAGACCGTCGCTTCCGTTCCGTGCCTCCGTGCCGACACGTTGCTGACGGCCAGCACGCGTGCCGCTGTCGCGCAACGCACGCTCGCGTTCGCGCTCGGTCTCTGAGTCTCAGCCGACCGACACGACCGTGAAGAAGCGCTTGCCTCCGGGCGTGCGCACGGACACCTTCTGTCCAGCCTTCGCGCCGATCAGCGCCTCGGCCACCGGTGACTCGGCCGAGAGCTTGCCGGATTTCAGATCCGCCTCGGTGGCACCCACGATCGTGTATTCGGTCTCCTTGCCCTTGTCGTCGGCGACGGTCACCTTCGAGCCGAATGCGACGGCGTCGGACGCGACCGGTGCGTCGACGACACGTGCGCTGCGAAGTCGGGCCTGGAGCTTGAGGATTTTTGTCTCGAGGTGGGCCTGGTCTTCCTTGGCCGCGTGATACTCGGCGTTCTCGGACAGGTCGCCGTGCTCGCGCGCGCGCAGGATGCGCTCCGCGAGCGCGCGGCGCTCGGGCCCTTCGAGTGTCGCCAACTCTGCTTTCAGGTCCTCAAGACCTTGTGCTGTGATCGGTTCGGTTTGTTCGGGCATCGGTCCCAGTGTGACCGATGCCCGCAACAAACGAGCGCTTCCTTACTCCAGCGTGTCGATCGGGCGTGCGCCCTCACCGACGAGGTACTGATGACCGAATCCCGCGAGCAGGGCGCCCACGATCGGGCCGGCGACGTAGGCGAGCAGGAACTTGCCGATGCCAACGTCGTCGAGGATCGCGCCGACGAGATCCGGACCGAATGCACGGGCCGGGTTGAAACCGGCGCCCGTCATCGGCGCCAATGCCATCACGGCGAGCGCGAGCGTGCCGCCGATGAACAGCGGTGCGAGCTCGGTGCGCCGCGTCACCGCGGTGCCGAGAATCGCCCACATGAGCACGAACGTCCCGATCAGCTCGATGAGGAAGGCCGACAGCACCTTGCCTTCGATGAGCTTTTCGGAGATCTGGACACCGCCGTACGCAGCGTCCTTGCCGACGTCGTTGAGCAACAGCTTCACGACGAGGGCGGCGGCGATGGCGCCGGCGACCTGCAGCAGGATGTAGATGACCGCGTCGGCGGGCTTGATCTTCTTCAGCGCAGCGAGCGTGACCGTCACCGCTGGGTTGAAGTGCGCGCCCGACGTGCTGCCGAGCGTCGCGATCAGCATCGCGAGCACGAAGAAGTGCACGAGACCGATGACTGCGAAATCGGCGAAACCGAGGCCTTCCTTCGTCGTCAGCGAGACCACGAATCCAATAAACAGCACCAGCAGGAACGTGCCGAGGAATTCGGCTACGTACGCACGGGTTTCACGATCTTCCAAGTTGACCCCCTCGAGCCAGAAGTGTTCTGAAGCGCGCAACCATATATTCCGCCCCCGATGACCCGTCTCTGCGTCCTGTTCTGCCTACTCGCCTGTGCGGTTGCCGCTGCCGGTTGCGGCGATGATGCCGCGCGGGGTGACCGCCCTGTCTCGTTGGTGCTCGACTTCACGCCGAACGCCGTCCATGCGGGGATCTACCTCGCGCATTCGCGTGGCTATGACGAAGCCGAGGGCGTGCCGTTCACGATCCGCCAGCCGTCGGCGTCGGGCGACTCCGTGAAGAATCTTCTCTCCAAGCGCGTCGACTTCGCGATCATGGATATCCACGATCTGGCGCTCGCCCGCGAGAAGGGCAGCGAGATCGTCGGCGTGATGGCGCTCGTGCAGTCTCCGCTGGCAGCGGTCATCGCGCAGCCCGCGATCCGCGATCCGCGCCAGCTCGCCGGCAAGCGCGTCGGGGTCACCGGGCTCGCGTCGGATGTCGCCGTGCTGGACTCGACGATCAAAGGCGCGGGTGGCGACCCTTCCGCGACCGACCAGGTGACGATCGGCTTCACGGCCGTGCCGGCGCTGCTGAGCGGCAAGGTCGATGCCGTGACAGCGTTTTGGAACGTCGAAGGCGTCGCGCTCGCTGCCGAACGCGAGGGCTTTCATGAGTTCCGCGTCGAGCGCTTCGGCGCGCCGAGCTATCCGGAGCTGGTCCTCGTGACGGCGCGCACGACGCTCCAGGACAACCCCAACCTGGTTCGCGCGACCGTCCGCGCGCTGCGACGCGGGTACCAGGAGGCGCTCGTCGATCCCGAGTCGGCGATCGAGGCCGTCATGTCCGCAGATCCCTCGCAGCGACGCACAGCACTGACGGCGCAATTCCAAGCGATCAGCCCGTCGTTCACTTCCGGCGCCAAGCGGTTCGGAGATCTCGACCGCGGCAAGCTTGAGGCGTGGGCTAAGTGGGAGCAGCGCTTCGGGATCACCAAGCGGCCTCCCGAGGTCGACCAGGCGTTCAAGTTCGGCCTGTAGGCCGAGTTCGTTGGTAGCGACTGGCGCGCCGCGGCCAATCCGCGACGGCCAGGTCTCCTAGCTGACTACTCCGCCCCCCACTCGGGCGTGAACTCGTCGATGTTGTCCTTGTACAGCAGTTGTGGCTCGTCCATCTTGAACTCATCGACGCCCGGCTGATCGATCTTCTCGCCGTTGATCGCCTTCAACGCGAATTCGGCAGCCTTGACGCCTGCTTGACGTGGCCAGATACCAAGCGACCCGAACATCTGGCCAGATTTGACGGCCTTAACCCCCGCCCGGCTGCCACCGGTGCCCGTGACCAGGATGTCCTTCCCGGCATCCTTGACGACCGCTATGGCAGCGACGGCCGTATTGTCGGCAGCCATAACGATCACATTGGTATCGGGATGCGCCGTCAAGAGATCCGGCAGGGCTTTTGTGACGGCTGCCGCATCGTAGTTGGAGGCGAATGTGCCGACGACCTTGACGTTGTCGCCAGCGCCGCCGTCCTTGAGTTCCTGCAGCGCGATGTTGGTGAGCTCGTCCGACGGAGTGGCGATCTCAACTATGGCATTACAGGGGTCCTTGCCTTCGCATGCCTTCTTCGCCAGCCCGGCTATGTTTTTGGCATTGGACTCCATGCCCCACACGACCTGAGCCACGACGCCGTCCATGGTGGGCTCAACGGCTCTGGGGTCTTTGCCGAGGGATACGTCGAGCGCGACGACCGGAATGTCGGCCGCCTTCGCTTGGCGGACACAAGCTAGGGCTGAGCTGGACGTCACCGGGGCGAGGACGATCGCGTTGTAGCGACCACTGGTAATC
>DATMIZ010000089.1:0-6565 GCA_035554055.1 Baekduia sp.
ATGATCGCGTGCCCGTCCGCGAACACCCACTTGTCGACCTGCGGCTTGATGTTGACGCGCTCGATGCCCGGCACCCGCGAGAGACCGGCGATGTCGATCTCGTTGTCGAAGTGGCCGATGTTGCCGACGATCGCCTGGTGCTTCATCCGGCCCATGTCGGCGGCCGTGATGATGTCCTTGTTGCCGGTCGTCGTGATGAAGATGTCCGCGCTCTCGAGCACTTCCTCGAGCGTTTTGACCTCGTAGCCCTGCATCGCCGCCTGCAGTGCGCAGATCGGGTCGATCTCGGTGATGATGACGCGCGCGCCCTGGCCCTTCAGTGAAGCGGCCGAGCCTTTGCCGACGTCCCCGTAGCCGAGCACGACTGCGGTCTTGCCGGAGATCATCACGTCGACACCACGGTTGATGCCGTCGATCAGCGAGTGACGGCAACCGTAGAGGTTGTCGAACTTCGACTTCGTGACCGAGTCGTTGACGTTGATCGCGGGGAACAGAAGCTGACCGGCCTTCTCGAACTCGTACAGGCGATGCACGCCCGTCGTCGTCTCCTCGGAGACACCCTTGATCTCAGCCGCGATGTTGGTCCACTTCGAGCTGTCGGCTTCGAAGTTGCGCTTCAGCGTCTCGAGCACGACACGGTGCTCC
This sequence comes from Baekduia sp., assembly GCA_035554055.1. Classification (GTDB taxonomy): domain Bacteria; phylum Actinomycetota; class Thermoleophilia; order Solirubrobacterales; family Solirubrobacteraceae; genus Baekduia. Next base: position 646 of record DATMIZ010000089.1, read on the forward strand.
TCGGAGTGAGCGGTCGACGGGTCCGGGACGCCGCCTTCCTTCTCGTACTTCACGCCGTCGAGGACGAGCATCGTCGCGTCGCCACCGTCGTCGAGGATCATGTTCGGGCCCTGGCCGTCGCCCCAGTCGAGCACCTTCTCGATGCACCACCAGTACTCCTCGAGTGTCTCGCCCTTCCAGGCGTAGACCGGGATCCCGGCGGCCGCGATGGCGGCAGCAGCGTGATCCTGCGTCGAGAAGATGTTGCAGGAAGCCCAACGGACCTCTGCGCCAAGCTCGATCAGCGTCTCGATCAGAACGGCTGTCTGAATCGTCATGTGGAGCGCGCCGGTGATGCGGGCACCCTTGAGGGGCTGCGATGCGGCGAATTCCTTGCGGGTGTACATCAGACCGGGCATCTCGTGCTCGGCCATCTCGATCTCTTTACGCCCGAAAGCGGCAAGCGAGATGTCGGCGACCTTGTAGTCCTGCGTCTGGGGTTCTGCGGTGGCGCTCAAAGCGTCATTCCTTTGGTTCGTTTCAACGGGTTTCGGCCGCGACGGCCAGCAGGCGCTCGTGCTTGGACTGCTCGAACGCCAGCCAATCGTCGGCGGGCACTTCCAATGGGCGCTCGGGCTCGGCCTCGAGCCACGCCTCCACCGCATCGCTGAGACCAGCGTCGCGGCGCAGGCGTAGCGCGAAACCGACGTCCGTGAGGCTCAAATCATGCGCGTCCTGCAACTCTCTGAGAGTGCGCAGGCGCTGCAATTCCGCGGCCCCATACAAGCGGTAGCCGGCGGGCGAGCGGCTGGGCTCGATCAGCCCGACCTGCTCGATGTAGCGGAGCATGCGCGGCGACCAACCTGTGGTCTCCGCCGCCTCGTGGATCGTCAGTGCGTCCATCAGACAGGAACCTTACCACAGTCCTGTCAAGGTTTGGTGAAGCCTGTGTTAGCGGCGCCCCAGCTCGGCTTTGAGCGTATCGATCACTTGGACAGGTCCCGGATCGACGCCGCGCAGCACCGCCAGGTAGAGCGAAACCAGATCGCCGAGCAGCACGAGCGAGAAGATCCGCTCAAACGGCGTGGCGCCGATACCCGAAACGCGCTCGACCGTCGTCGCATCGCCTCCGATCAGCCCCGCCGTCAGCTCCACCCGATCGCCAATCCGCGGATGTGTATCCGGGTCTTCGAGGAAGACCGCGCTGAAGTGGCCGAGCGTCGTCGCTCCCTCCCAGCCGACGATCTCGTTGTGATCGAACTCGGGCAGCTCATGGGCGAATGCCGGCAGCTTGGCGTTCTCATTGATCTGTGTCTTCCAGCGATAGGCGATCGGCGCCGTGATATCCGCACCGGTGATCGTCACGGTCGAACCGTGCAGAACGCGCGCGAGGCGCTTGGCTTCGCCGTCGTCCGGACCGTCCGGACCCCACTTGGACACGAGCTCCTCGAGGTGCTCGGCGGCGACATCGATCTCGGAGACGATTCCGGGCGCAGCGCCACAGGCCGCGGCGACCGCGAGCGCAGCAACGGTCATGTAGGCGACGGCGGCGCGGGGCTGGAAGCCACCGGCGACCGGGATGACAGGAACCCCGTCGGTGCGCGCGAGCTCCGCCAGCCTGCCGCCACTGGTTGCGACCACGATCTTGGCGCCGAGCGCGCTGGCTGCCTCGTAGCAGGCCAGTGTCTCCTCGGTGTTCCCCGAATACGAGGAGATCAGGACGGTCGTATCGGGCGTCGTCCACGGCGGCAGCCCGTAGCCGCGCGCCGAGAGGATCGGCCGCGAAGCCGTGTCACCGAGCGCGGCGCGTGCCAATGCCCCGCCGATCGCCGACCCGCCCATGCCCGCGACGACGAGGCCACCGGGGCTGTCCCACGTGCCCAGCTGCGCCGATTCGGTCTTCCAGAGCGCATCACGCATGTGCTCCGGAATGGCGAGCACGTCGGTGAGCTGATCGCTCGAGTCAACGGCCGCGACGGCCGCCCTGTCCAGCGTCTGGATGCTCTTGGTCAAGGGATCCTGCTCGTCGGTGCTCATATCATCTCCCGGTCGGGCAACTCGGCGCCTGGATCGATCTTGGCAGCGTCGGCCAAATGATGTCCCGCGCCCACAGTCGCGTTCTCGCCCACAATCGTCTGCCCGCGGATGGTGGATCCTGCGCCGATCGACGCGCCCGGCGCGACAACGCTGTCGTTGATCACGGCGTCGGCGCCGATGTGGGCACCTTCGAGCACGACTGCGCGTTCGATGCGCGCGCCCTGCGCAACCCGCACCCCCGGACCGACAACGGCGAGCGGTCCGACGACGGCATCGGCGGCGATGAGCGCGGTCTCGTCGACCAGCGAGGGCTCGAGCACGTTGGACGATCCGATGGTCGTGGTGACGTCGGTGGTCACAGCGCCGGTCAGGATGTCGAAGCTTCCCTGCAGATAACGATCAGGGGTCCCGATGTCCATCCAATAGGCCTCTCGGGCCGCGTAGCCGAAGAGCGTGCCGGCCTCGGCGAGCTGCGGCCAGATGACATGCTCGATCGAGACCTTCTGGTCGGGCTCGATCAGGTCGGTGATCTCTCGTTCGAGCACGTAGATGCCCGCGGAGATCAGGTACTCGTCGACGCCTTCCAGCTGCTCCGGTGCCGGCTTTTCGAGGAATCCGGCGACGCTCCGGTCCTCGTTCAGCAACACGAGCCCGTAGGCGCTTGGGTCCTCGACCGGGACCAGGCCGAGCGTGCCGGTCGCTCCTGACGCTTGGTGCTGCGCCAGCTGCGCGCTGATGTCCACATCGGTGAGTACGTCGCCATTGAGCATCAGGAAGCGCTCGTCGAGCAGCTCCTCACAGAACTTCAGCGCGCCGGCGGTGCCGCGCGGCTCAGGCTCAACCGCGTATCGCAGCGTGATCCCGAGCGCCGACCCATCGCCGAGCTCCGCCTCGATCTGCGTCGGCAAAAAGCCGCACGAGAGGATCACGTCATCGACTCCGTGGCCGCGCAGCCACTCGAGCATGTACACGAGAAACGGCCGATCTACGAGCGTGATGATCGGCTTCGGGCGCAACGACGTCAACGGCCGCAGCCGGGTCCCCTCGCCCCCAACGAGGATGACCGCTTGCATTCCGTCTAGCCCCTCCCCACGCCCTCGTAGACGAGCCCGGCGGCCGCGATCGCGGCCGGATCGAGCGCGTTGCGTCCGTCGATCAGCAGGTTGCCCTTCATCACCTTCGCCACCGCGGCGTAGTCCAGCTGCTTGAACTCGTCCCACTCGGTGACCAGCACGACCGCGTCGGCATCAGCGGCCACCGCCAGCGGGCCGTCCGCAAACTCGACCCCGGCGATCAGCTTGTGCGCCTCTTCGACCGAGATCGGGTCGTAGGCGACGACGTGCGCACCGGCGGCCTGCAGCCGCGCGCTGAGCACCAGCGATGTCGCTTCGCGCATGTCGTCGGTGTTGGGCTTGAAGGCAAGTCCGAGCAGCCCGATGCGCTTACCGACCAGTGACCCGAGGTGCTTCTCGAGTTTGTGCACCACACGGCGCTTCTGCAGTTCGTTGACCTCGATAACCGAGGCGAGCAGCTGGAACGCGTAACCGGAGTTGCCCGCGAGCTGTTTGAGCGCCTGTACGTCCTTCGGGAAGCACGAACCGCCGAAGCCGAGACCGGCCTGCAGGAACTTCGGCCCGATGCGGTCGTCCAGACCCATGCCCCTGGCGACCTCGACCACATCGGCGCCGGTGCCTTCGCAGACATTGGCGATCTCATTGATGAACGAGATCTTCGTTGCGAGGAACGCGTTGGCGGCGAGCTTGACCATCTCGGCGCTCGCGATGTCCGTGCGGACGAGCGGTGCATCGAGCGGCGCATAGAGCTCGCAGACCGCGTCGCCCGCCCAGTCGCCGTCGTCGCCGACGACCACGCGGTCGGGATCGAGGAAGTCGGCGAGCGCCGAGCCCTCCTTGAGGAACTCAGGGCAGGACACGTAGCTGAAGTTCTTGCCGGCCTGTGCGAACTTGCGCTTGATGACGGCGCCGGTACCGACCGGGACCGTCGACTTCATGACCAGGGCGTGCTCGTCCGACGCCGGCATCGAATCGACGACGGCGTGCACCGCGGAGAGGTCGGCATCGCCCGAGTAGGTGGGCGGCGTGCCGACCGCGACGAACAGCAGCTTTGCGTGCGCGAGCGCGTCGGCGATGTCGGTCGAGAAGTGCAGGCGATCGCGGCACTCGGTGACGACCTCGGCGAGCCCCGGTTCGTAGATCGGGATCTCGCCGTTCTTGAGACGCTCGATCTTGTCGGCATCGATGTCGATGCACCACACCTCGCTGCCGAGTTTTGCGAAGCCGGCCGCCGTGACGAGACCGACGTACCCGGTGCCTATGACGCCTATTGGCTGTGACATGAAGCGCTGGAGGCTAACGAACGGCCGCGGACGGGCGTGTTACGGGTCAGCCACCCAGCTTCACGAGCGAGCGTGCGATCGCGATCATCTGCTGGTTGGTGAGTGACAGCAGCAGGCTGTTGGAGACCCAGTACGCCCCGTCCTTCGTCTTCAGCGCGATCGTCCGGATGCGGTTTCCGTCCTCGAAGACGAGGAACTCTCGCTTACCGAGCTTGATGCGCCGGGTCTCCTCTTCGAGGATCGGCGGGTTCTCCCACCTGGTCCCCTGGATCCCGTAGTACTGACCGAGGACTCGATCCAGCCCCACGACCATTCGGTAGGACGGGTACTTGTGGTTCTGCTTGTCTTTGAGGATGTAGGCCCGTGAGTCGTCGGACCGGTACAGCGCGCCCGTCATCTTCGCCTTGGGGTAAAGGACCGGCAGCGCGAGTTTTGGCGCCAGCTGGGCGGCGATGTTCTCGCCCTCGACCTGGGCGAGCTGCATGCCCGCCGGGAGCTTGGCCGACTGGTTCTTTTTCTTCTTCTTTGTGGGCTTCTTGGTTTTTTTCGCGCCGGCGTCCGGATCCTTGGGCGCCTCGGTCTTGCCGACGCCGAGATCGGCGTCCATGAAGCGCTTGACGGTGCGGTCGAGATCCGCGTCGGTGATCGTCACGAACGTGTTGGTGACGCCATCGCCGGTGCTGTCAGCGGGGAACGGAATCTCACGCAGCGGCTTCTTCGAGGCCTGGTTTGCCAGCTTCAGGAGGCCGATCAGCTTGCCGGTGCCACGGATGTCCGTCTGCATGTAGCGCCCGATGATCTTGAAGAGCTCGTGCCGGTCTGAGACGAGCTTGTCGACGCCGACCTGGTTCTTGGATTGCCGTAGGAACTCCTGCTGGCGGGCACCGCGCACGAGATCGGAGTCGAAGTGGCGGTAGCGGACATAGCTCAGCGCGTCGCCGCCGCACATCCGCTGGTAGCCGGCCGGCACGTCGATCTCGGCGTATCGAGTGGTATCGCCCGCCGGCGGATTGTTGTTGTTGAAGTAGTGGCGATCGACGTCGATGTAGACACAGTCGAGATAGTTGACGAGGCGCTGGAAGCCGCCGAAGTTGATGTTGACGACGTGGCTAATCGGGAACTTGCCGGTCGGCGAATGCGGCGCCAGCAGCGCCTTGACGGTCTTGATCGTCAGCTCTTCGCCGCCGCGCGCGTACGCGGCATTGAGCTTGTCCGGAACGGCATTCCCCGGAATGTTGACCTTGAGGTCCCGTGGCAGCGAGAGGATCGACGTCGCGCCCTTCTCCGCGTCGAGGCGGATCAGCATCACGGTGTCCGACTGAGACGGTGCTTTGGGGCCGTCGGCTGCGCGCCGGTCTGAGCCGAGGACCATGATCGTCCTCGAGCCTTTGGCCTCGCCGCCGAGCACGCCCTCCCCGACGTCGACCTTGTCGCCACTCGTGAGCAGACCGATGTCGGTCTTCAGCTCCAGCAGCGCAGCGACCGCCGTGGTCGTCGTCGACAACAGCACGATCGCCACCGCCGCAAGCGCGAAGCGTTTGAGCATGC
>DATMIZ010000090.1:0-2559 GCA_035554055.1 Baekduia sp.
GCCACCGAAATCGATTTCGAGCCGGCCCTCGGCCCCCGTCGCCCCGGCGACCCATCGCGCATCGTCGGCAGCACGGAGCGGATCGCCGCCGATTTCGACTGGCACGCGCGGCGTGACCTCGACGACATGGTCCTAAGCGCCTGGGCGGCGTGGCAGCACCAGGTCGAAGTCCACGGCGGCCCGCCAGTGAACTAGCGGCCGTCGCCTTTAGGACGACCCGGAACCAGTTCGTCCAGTCGCCGGCTGAAGAACTCAAGCGCCGCGACGCGCTGATCCTCCGCCCCGATCAGCTCGGACCAGCTCATCTGCGCGCCATCGAAGCCGCGCGCCCGCCACAGCGCGCCGTCCGGTCGGGCGGTCCACGGCGCCACGTACAGATACGGCTCCGCGTGATCGCTGTCGCCGGGTGAAACCCCGTAGGCGGCACGCTGGCCCAACTTCTCGCTGCCGATCTCGACCGCGACGTCGAAGTGCTCCGGCCACAGGTTCACGAAGCTCGGCTCCAGCAGACCGGCATCCGCACGGAGCTGCTCGAGGACGCTGAACGCAAAGCCGAACACCTCGCCGAGATAGGTCGAGGCGACGGGATCGACCGCCAGCGGCTGATAGGACAGATCCTCGAACCGCGTGAGCTCGAAGCCCACGAACTCGGCGACATCGCCGAGCGTCGTGATCGGCGCCGACGTGACCTCGTCACCGCGCTGCACGACCAGCTGGTCGGCCTCGATCCGCAGCTGTGAGTCGCTGCCGAAGAACGGCGTGCCAAAGCCGCCACGTGTCCAGCGCAGCGTGATCTCACCAAGGTCGCGGGCGCGGGTCGGCGACAGCACGTGCTCAGCGATGAGATGCAGGGCGTCGCGGGTCGCCGCGAACTCCTCCGGAACGGCGCCCAGACGCGGCCAATCGGCCAGCCAGCGCGCGCGGCACCACTCGGCAAGCTCTTCATCACCGGCGGCGAGTTCGGCCCACGTCACATCGGCGGTCGCCACCGGACCGACCACCTGGCGGCCCTCGGGCACATCCCCGCGCTCGACCTGATCTTCGATCAGTCCCGGCGTCTGGATCGCGGGCGGAGAGGGCTCGAGCACGCGCACCTCGTAGCGGCCATCGAGCCTGTCGAAAGCTTCTCTGCGCGGATCGCGAGGCTCTGGCATTGGGGGCAGGCTACCCAGGAGCCCGTTGAAGCGGTACCGAGCTCGGGGTCAGCGGTAGACGGACGCCAGACGTTCGGCGACGCGCTCCGGCGCGGCCAGAGCGCGCGCCGCCGCGATGGCTCTGTCGCCTGCCTTGCGGTCGCCGGCGACACGTGAGATCGCCGAGGCCATCGCCACCGCGTCCGCGGGCGGCACCAGCTCGACTGCCTCGAGCTCCGCCAGCGCGCCGCTGTCCGACGCGACGACCGGCAAGCCCGCAGCCATCGCCTCGACCGCGGCCAGGCCGAACGTCTCGTGCGCGAGGCTGGGACTGAGCGCGACGCACGCACCCGCGCGCAGGCCGTCGAGCTCGCCGTCGCTGACGCGGCCGACGAAGCGCACGTGCGCGCCGGCCTGTTCACGCAATGTCGCCGCGAGTGGACCGCCCCCGGCAATCACCAGCTCGATGCCGGCGATCCGACTCGCCTCAATCGCGGTGGCGATGTCCTTCTCACGCGCGAGCCGCGACGTGATCAGCGCGTAGGTCCCGGTGTGCGCGAATGAACGCGGAGCAAACCTGCGCACCGGGTGCGGAATGATCGCCACCTCCTCGGGCAGAGGGGCACCGAGCTCGCGCAGCCGGTGAAGGGCAGCCTTGCTCGGCACCACCACGGCATCGGCGTTCGCGATCATGCGCCGCTGCCACAGCGCGAGCGATGCGGCATAGACCGCTGCCTCGGCGCGGCCGTCACGGCAGTTCTGGAGCAGCCCCGGCGCGGTATCGCGGCCGTGGCAGCGCGTGCAATCGACGCCGGAGGAATCGATACAGGTACCGACGGCGCAGACCAGCCTGTAGTTGTGCAGCGAGAGCACGGTCCGCGCGCCGGCCGCACGCGCGGCGGCCAGGGCCCGCCAGCCGAAGGCCGGGAGCAGGTTGTGAGCGTGCACCACGCGGGCGCCCTGTGCGCGAATGAGCCCGTCGATAGCTTCGGGCGAAAGCCCGCCGCGCAGCATGCCGGCGGCCGCCCGTGCACCGGTGAGCTCGTCGCTGTCGCGCAGCAGCACCTGGCTCGGCTCACCGAGCTGCTCGGTCACGATCCGGCGCAGCTCCTGCACGACGCGCTCTTCGCCGCCCGGTGTCCGGTACTTGTTGTGTAGGAAGAGGATCATCGTGTGGCGTCAGCCAAAGCTAGTCTGTGGCGGTGCCGAAACCCTTGACGGCCACGATCGTCATCCCGACCCGGCGGCGCTCCGACTACCTCCATCGGGCGCTCACGACGATCGTCCCACAGGCGCGCACTCATGAGGCCGAGATCGTCGTGGTAGACGATGACGACGACCACGCTACGGAGATCGTCGCCACGCGCCACGGCGCTCGCTACGTGCGGCGCGAGGGCGAACCGGGCCTCAATTCTGCTCGTAACAC
>DATMIZ010000091.1:0-19499 GCA_035554055.1 Baekduia sp.
ACAAGCCCATTGCCGTCGGCGCGCGCTGTGTCAAAGCCCTGTCCGTCGTCGCTGACGCGTATCGCCGGCCCGGGCACCGTCTCGACCGTCACGTGGTGCGCCTGGGCGTGACGGGTGACGTTGGAGAGCGACTCCTGCACCATCCGGTAGACGACGATCTGCTCGTTGTCGTCGAGGCTTTCGAGCGACTCGTTCATGCTCAGCGTCGTCGAGATCCCCGTCTCTTTGCGGAAGCGATCGACCTGGCTGCGCAGCGCCGCCGGTAGGCCGTGGTCGTCGAGCGCGGACGGGCGCAGCTCGCGCGCGAGGCGCAGCAGCTCGTCCATCGCCTGAGCGGCGAGCGCGCGCGTCTCACGCAGCTCGTCGGCGAGCGCGGGGGGTGCCTGTTGCGCGGCCGCTTCGAGGCGCAGGAGCAGTCCTGTCAGCGACTGGTTGGCCTCGTCGTGTAGGTCGCGCGCGATCCGCGCGCGCTCGGCCTCCTGGCCGCGGAGTACCGCCATGCCGGTCGTCGCGCGTTCGTCTTCCAGCCTGACGAGCATGCGGTTGAAAGCCTGATGCAGTCGCACGACGTCGGTCGAGTCCGCGGTCGGGATCTCGACGCGGGCGCCGGGGCGCTGCAGGTCGACCTTCTCCATCACGCCGATCAGTCGCTCCAGCGGCCACAGGCGCCGCCGCACGACGATGCCGTTGACGAGGATCGTCGCGAGGATCGCGGCCGTGAGCGCGAGTACCTGGTTGGTGTCGTCGCCGACGAGGTTCTCGTGGGCGGCCAACAGGGCGGCCGGGACTGCGGCGCACAGCAGCAGCGCGTTGACCGCGACGATCTGGGTGAGGAGGGACGGTTTGCGCATTGGGGTCTTCACCCCATATCGGCCGCTTCGCGCCTATCCGATACTTCCGTACGCAGCAAGTCCGATGGAAACGGCGCCGACCCCTCCTGGTGGTGCCTTGGAACGGAACGATTTACCCGCGGGGCGCGAGCATGGGAACTGCTCGCGCCCCGCTATACTTTCTGAAGTAAGTGGAATCCCGACCCGACTTCAGGTGATTTGCCGATGACGCCTTCAGGCGCCGAATTCATCAAGCAGGTAAAGCACGAGATCGACGAGATCGATCCGTCAGACGTGCACGACCTTCTCAACAACGGGGTCGTGATCGTCGACGTCCGCGAGGGCGACGAGTGGGACCAGGGCCACATCCCCGGCGCCAAGCACGTCACCCGCGGTCACCTCGAGTCGCGGATCGAGGGTGCAGCGCCCGATCGTGACCAGCGCGTGATCCTTTACTGCGCATCGGGTAACCGCTCGGCGCTCGCCGCCAAGACGCTGAAGGACGACCTGGGCTACGAGCACGTCGAGTCGATGACGGGCGGCTACACGCTCTGGAAGGACCGGGGCTACGAGGTCGACGTGCCCAAGCGCCTGACCGCCGAGCAGCGCGAGCGCTACTCGCGCCACTTCCTACTCAACGAGGTCGGCCAGGATGGTCAGAACAAGCTGCTCGACGCAAAGGTGCTGCTGCTCGGCGCGGGTGGGCTCGGCTCACCGATCGCGCTGTACCTCGCGGCGGCCGGAGTCGGCACCCTCGGGCTCGTCGATGACGATGTCGTCGACCTCTCGAACCTCCAGCGTCAGGTGATCCACACGACCGCCGGGATCGGGACGCCGAAGGTCGATTCGGCCGAAGAGGCGATCCACGACCTCAACCCGGACGTCAAGGTCAACAAGTACCAGACGCGCCTGAACGCCTCGAACATCATGGAGATCATCGAGGGCTACGACATCATCGTCGACGGCGTCGACAATTTCCCCACGCGCTACCTGCTCAACGACGCGTCGGTGCGGCTGAAGATCCCGGTCGTGTCGGCTGCGATCCTCGGCTTCGAAGGGCAGATCTCGGTCTTCGCTCCGTATGAGGGCCCGTGCTACCGCTGCCTGTTCCCAGAGCCGCCGCCGGCCGAGCTCGCTCCGTCCTGCGGCGCCAACGGTGTGCTCGGCGTGTTGCCGGGCACCGTCGGCCTGCTGCAGGCGACCGAGGTCATCAAGCTGATCGTCGGCGCCGGCGACCCGCTGATCGGCCGTCTGCTGATGTATGACGCGCTCGACGCCTCGACGACGACGCTGAAGATCAGGCGCGACCCGGATTGCCCGATCTGCTCACGGGATCCCGACTCGATCTCCGATGACGAGATGGGCGTCTTCCCCGACTACGAGGCGTTCTGCGCCGCGGCCGGTTAGGGTCAGGACTCGATGGCAAAGATTCGAATCCCACCGGTGATCCGGCCGTCCGTTGGCGGTGAGCGCGAGGTGGTTGCGTCTGGCGCGACCGTCGGCGAGGTGCTCAACGCGCTTGCGGGCGACTACCCCGAGGTCAAGACGCAGCTGTTCGCCGACGACGGTGAGCTCAACCGCTACGTCAACGTCTATCTCAACGACGAGGACGTCCGCGTGCTCGACGGCCTCGACACGGCGGTCTCCGACAGCGATTCGCTGCAGATCCTCCCGGCCATGGCCGGGGGCTCGCGCTAGCCCGCTTCTTCGTCGAGGGCTGTCTGTCCGCACACTGCGTGGCCATCGATGATTGACGGCTAACCTTTTTGAAGCTATGGCCCTTCCTCCGATGGAGAACAAGCCCTGCGCCAGGCGCTTTGGCGACATCGTGCAGGCGATCGGTAACACGCCGCTCGTCGAGCTGAAGTCGCTGTCGCCGAAGGAGGGCGTCCGGATCTGGGCGAAGATGGAGTCGTTCAACCCGACGGGCTCGGTGAAGGATCGCGTGGCGCGTGCGCTGATCGAGCACGCTGAGGAGAACAACCTGATCAAGCCGGGGCAGACGATCCTCGAGCCGACCTCCGGCAACACGGGGATCGCGCTGGCGATGATCGCCAAGCGCAAGGGCTACAAGCTCAAGGTCGTGATGCCCGACAACGTCACGCAGGAGCGCACGCAGCTGCTGCAGATGTACGGCGCGGAGATCGTCTACTCACCGGGTGACCAGGGCTCCAACGGGGCGGTCGCAATGGCAGTCGAGATGGCCGCCGCCGACCCTTCGGTGTACATGCCGTACCAGTACGGCAACCCCGCCAACCCGCTGGCGCACTACAACGGCACCGCCAAGGAGATCCTGCAGGACCTCGACGGTGAGGTCGACGCGTTCGTGGCCGGGCTCGGAACGGGCGGCACGCTGATGGGCAACGCGCGCCGCTTCAAGGAGGAGCTCGGCGACCGCGTGAAGATCGTCGCCGCCGAACCGATGCAGGGCGAGCCGGTCCAGGGCCTGCGCTCGCTCGACGATGGCTTCATCCCCGAGATCATCGATCTGACGCTGCTGGACCGCAAAATCTTCGTGACCAATCGTGACGCGGTCATCTGGACGCGTAAGCTCCTTGATGAGGAAGGAATGTTCGTTGGGGTATCCAGCGGCGCGATTGCCTCGATTGCAGTCCGAATCGCAAACGAAATGGACTCCGGCAACGTGGTCTTCATCGTCTGCGACGACGGCTGGAAGTACCTCTCGAGCGGGGTCTACACACTGCCGGTCGACGAGGTCGAAAACCTAGATTCCACCGTTTGGTGGTAGGAGAGAGCACCATGCCCAACATCGGCGTTCCAGAACTACTTATCGTCCTTGTCATCGCACTGGTCGTGCTTGGCCCGAAGAAGCTTCCTCAGGCTGCACGTTCGCTCGGCGACGGTCTGCGTGAGTTCAAGGACTCGGTGTCCGGTAACCGCAAGGACGACGACGAGATCGCGCGCCACAGCGAGTAGCGCATTGAAGATCGCGCCCGATCTACTCGAGCTGATCGTCGAGCATGCGCGGCGCGAAGCGCCAAATGAGTGCTGTGGGCTGATCGCGATCGACGGCGACGAGGCGGTCGACGTGTATGAGGGCGTAAACACCGAGGCGAGTCCGTTCCGGTTCGTGATCGACAGCGCCACGCTGCTGAAGACCACCGACATCGAGGACGCCGGGCAGCGCATCGGCATCTACCACTCGCACACGCGCTCGGAGCCGTTCCCGTCGCAGACCGACATTTCTCAGGCCGCGAACTGGCCTGACGCCGAATGGCTGATCGTCGGATTGGCCGGCGAGGAGCCGGTCGTCCGCTCGTTCACGATCGACGGGCCGGCGGTGACTGAGGTTGGTCTCTGAAGACCCGCCGCTAGACCCGCGTTACATGGACGGCGACCTCGTCCGTGTCGCCGGTGGACGCAACCAGGCCGAAGCTGAGCTGATCCAGAATCTGCTGCGCTCCGAGGGCGTGCCCTCGATGCTGCGCCGCTCCGCCGGTTTCGACGTACCGGACTTTCTCGCCGCCGGTCCGCGCGACGTGATGGTGCCGCGCTCGGGCGCCGAAGTGGCGCGCCAGCTTCTCCTGCAGGGTGAGCTGCTCGAAGACGCTCAAGCCGCCGCGGTCAATCCGAGGCGGCTCTTGGCGGGGTTACTGGGTGGGGTCGCCGTCGTGGCGTTGGTCGTGCTGATCGGCGCCGAGCTGACGTAGCAACACTCAAGACGCTAAGACGGTTTTGTCGTCATCGCCCAGACGGCCACGAGGGCGAGCAGTACCGCGACCGCGACCAGGACGGTCACGATGCGGCTTGCAGTCCCGCCCTTGCGGGCGGCGAGCCATGCCAGGACGGTGGCGACCACGATCGCCAGCGACGCCGGCTCAGCAGTCATGTTCCCGATGTCGATCCAGTCAGGAGGGTTGCTGCCATTCAGGCCCTCCTTGTCGGCGATCCAGAGGCCGCCGGCATACATCAGGATCCAAGCCGGAACCGCTGCCCAGAGAAGCGTCCGGAACGTGGTCCGGGCGGGCGCGCCTGCGCCTGCCAGCACCAGGCTCGTTACGAGCGCACCGACCAAAGCGGTGGCGCCGAGGATGTGCAGCAGCAGGGGGACGTTGAACTCGTCTGGGCGCATGACGGCAAGCATCATTCAGGCCCCCGGCTTCCAGAGCATGAGCACGACGATCGCCAGGACCGCGACCACGGCGATCGAATACTGCGCCCGCTCGTTTGGCCCTTTGATCAGGTTGCCCGTCGCCGCGGCAACGAGCCAGAGGCCGAGCGCGCCGACGATCCAGAGCTTGAAGAGCTCGTAGTCGCGATCGGCAACGAGCCAGAACCCAAACAGGAGTGTTGCCAGTCCGCCCGCACCGAAGAGCGCCCGGCTGACGGTGATCAGCCGTGCCGAGACGGACTCGCCGACGTCAGCGCCCAGCACCAGTGGGGTGACGCACGCCAGGCCTGCGACGACTGCGAACGCTCCGAGGATGTGAATGAAGAGCAACGTCTCGTACCCCATTCGGCGACCCTACAGCGCCCCGCCGACCGTGCCAATCTCAGACGGCTGTCATGCGCTGCAGATGACGGCGCCAGCCGGCTTCGATCTCCTCATAGGAGAGCCCGTCGAACAGGTCCAGCAGCGCAGCCCGCGGGCCGTTGTTCGGGATGTCCGTCACCAGTTTCACAACAGCGTCATCGCCGAGTTCGAGGCCGATCATGTCGACGACCGTGCCACCGAGCAGCGGCGCGTCACGCCGGCTCGGCGGGAAGGACGGTTGGGAGCCTTCACGGAGCCTCCGGATCAGCGGCGAGCGCATCTGCTGAGTCTGCCCCGACAGATACTGACCGGCGCCGAAATACAGCCACGACCAGCGCAGCGCGTTGCGGAACGTCCGCGGCGTAAACGGTGGCGGCAACTGCGGGCTGTTGAAGCCGACGACGATCTGCGCGTAGAGCGAAGCCGGGGCGAGCATGCCCAGCTGCTTTGAGTCCTGCTGGTTGGTCATTCGCGCTTCGAGCAGACGCGGTGCGAGCACGTGGATCGTGTCGTGCTCGTTCCACCCGACCACGTAGCGGCGTGCCGCGGGACTGGTCAGCCGCCGCATCACCGGCACCATCGGCTGCGCGAGCCCTAGGGCGAGGTCGCTGCCGTGTGCCACGACGTGCACGGTGCCGGGCATCCGCGCAAATGCGGGGGATACCTGGTCGCGTGTGGCCTCCAGCAGCTCGAGCACCTCGGAGACGTCGTCGGTGTCGTCCTCCTCGTGGCGCGCGGCGAAGTTGCGCGATCCCGATTCGACCCAGGTCATGCGCGGTGACTTGCTGTCACGAGTGCACGGCGCGCCTCACAAGAGACGCGCCGCAAACCTCAGACGAGTGCGACTTCGCGTGCTTCGCAGATCGAGCCGATGGCCTCGGCGGCACGCTCGAACTCAGAGTCCGACAGCACCGGCGTGCCCTCGAACGGAAGGTCGCGCGTGATCTCCAGCCATGAGCGGCAGCCACCGAACTCGTCCTTGACCTTGACGGTGACCGGGCGCGGGATCCGGTAGGTCCGCAGCAACACGACATGGAGCGGATGGCGTCGGCGCCAGGCAAGGCGCTTCTCGGCGTAGTCCGTCGTCCATACGTAGAACGGCGACAGCTCGTTGACGGCACGCGGGTCGGTGATCGTGAAGTGACCGGCGACCTCGGCCCAGGCGCGAACACGAACGCGCTCGGGCTGCGCGATGCCGCCATCCTGCGTCAGGGCATGGGCCGGCGGCTCGCCATCGGCCCAGACGCCCTCTTCGAGCGCACGGCGCAGCTCGGGACGGTGGGACGCGCGGACCAGATCGTTGCGCTGGTGATCGAACGTGGGGTAGAGGAAGAAGCGATCGTGCTCGAGAGTGAACTCGCGATTTTCCTCGCGAATCCCTCCCTTGCGCAGCGTCAGAAGCTGCTCGCCTTCAGCGAGCGCTCGGACGGTGACCGCCCACTCCTTAAGAGCAATTGGCATAAGTGGGAACCAGGGGAAGTGAAGAAATGGAGAACTTCAGAAAGAAACCCGCGTAGCGCCGCTGCGGAAGCGGCACGACCACGGGAGGAATGTGAATGTTCGCATGGGAAGGCGATTTCCCAAAATGTCCCTGCAAAAACGCGTGTTCACGCGGACAAAACGAGCGCATTTAGCGGCAATTGCAGGCGTGAAACGAGCGTGGGGGCGTGTTCGAAGGGGCCCCGTTGCGTGACCGGTCTCACATGCCGGGTTCAGAAAAGCGGTGTTTTGCGGTTTGGGTGGGGCATCTTGACGTGAGATATCGCCGTCAATGTGACTCACCCGTGGGCTCCTGGCGGGGGAGCGACGCTCCGAAGCCGCCGCCGCCGGGCGTCTCGATCCGCAGACGATCGCCAGTGTGCAGCACGCCGCCGGTCTTCGCGGCGACGCCGTCCCCGTTGATGCTGTTTCTCCCCACCGCGCCGTCGCCACCGCCCCGGGCGCCGCGGGGCGGATGCCGCCGACGCTCGGTGATGAGGGCGTAGTCCATCGGCTCGAGCGCCTCGATCTCGCGGACCACGCCATCGCCGCCGCGGAAGCGGCCTTCGCCGCCACTGCCGCGCCGCACGGAGTACTCGGTAACGCGGAGAGGGAACTCAAGTTCCAACGCTTCGATCGGCGTATTGAGAGTGTTGGACATCGCGACGTGGACGGCCGACGGACCGTCTGCGCCGTCGCACGCTCCCTGACCGCCGCCGATCGTCTCGTAGTAGGAGAACCGCTCATTGCCGAGCGTGACGTTGTTCATCGTCCCCTGGCCCTGTGCGTGGCCGAACGCGGCGAGCACGAGATCGGCTACGCGCGACGACGTCTCGACATTGCCGCCGGCCACGGCGGCGGGCGCGGCGGCATCCAACAGCGTCCCGGGCTCGGTGATCACCGTCACCGGCCGCATCGCGCCACCGGCGGGCGGAATATCGGGGTCGGTCAGCACGCGCACGGCGAACAGGCAGGCGCTCTCGGTCACCGCGCGCGGGCAGTTGAGATTGCCCGGGTCGAGCGCGGACGAGCCGGAGAAGTCGAGCGTCAGCTCATCTCCGGCGACCGTTGCGAGCACGCACAGCTCAAGGTCGCCGTCGATGCCTTCGAGGAAGTCGCGGGCTTCGAACACGCCGTCCTTCATCGCGGCGATGCATGCGCGCGTCCGGCGCTCGGAATAACCGATGACCGCGTCGATCGCGGCGGCCAGCGGGGTAGCGGCGGCAAGTTCGCGCATGCGCTGCACCCCGACGCGATTGGCCGCGAGCTGGGCGCGCAGATCGGCGCGGCGCTCATGCGGTTGACGCATCTGGGCGACGAGCTCGTCGATCGCGGCGTCGTCGAGGATCCGCGGCGCGATCACGACGCCCTCCTCTTCGAGCGTTCGCGAGTCCGCGGGCATCGATCCGGGCTGTCTGCCGCCCACGTCGGCGTGGTGGGCGCGCGCGGCGGCGAAACCGAGCAGCTCGGAACCTTCGAACACCGGTGTCACGACCGTGATGTCGGGGAGATGCGTACCGCCGCAGTACGGGTCGTTGAGGATCCACGACCGGCCCGGCGCATGGTCCTCGCCGGCGACCGCCGCTACCGATGCCGGCATCGCCCCGAGATGCACAGGGATGTGTTCGGCCTGCATCGCCATCTCGCCGGCGGCGTTGAACAGCGCCGTCGAGCAGTCACGGCGCTCCTTGATGTTGGCGCTGTACGCGCTGCGGATGAGGACCGCGCCCATCTCCTCGCAGGCGGCGCGCAGTGCGCCAGTCATCACCTGCAGCGTCACCGGATCCATCGCAGCCTCCAAACGAGCCCGTCGTCGGTTGCCTGCCAGCCGGCGGCGACGAACAGCGTGCAGCCGGGCAGTGCGATCGTCGCCGGTCCCGTGAGTGTCTCGCCGGGCTCGGTGGCGAGGACGAGCTCGGGGCCGGGGTCGATGTCGGCCGTCCGCACGGTCACGAGTTGAATCGGCGCGTTCGCTTCGCGGTAGCCGTAGAGGCGCTCATGCTCGCGATGGAAGGCCGTGCGGATCGCGTCGGCGGAGGGTGCGATGTCCCGTAGCGCGAGCTCATGTGACTGTCCGCGGTAGCGCGCCTCCCAGACCATCTCATCCCCCTGCGCCAGGCCCGCGATGTCCGCGTCGGTGAAGTCCTCGAGCATCACTGTCTGCGCTCGGTCGTGTCGGCGATCGGCCGCGGCGAGACCGAGCGCACTGAGGACGCCGGCCTGATGGGCAACGATCACGTCGGTGATCCCGAGTAGCTCGGCGATCGCGCAGGCGTGCAGCGGACCCGCACCGCCGAAGGCGAGCAGCGCAAAGTCGCGCGGGTCAAGGCCGCGTTCGACGCTGACCACGCGTAGCGCGCGCACCATCTCGGCGTCGGCGACACGCACGATTCCCGCTGCGCAGGCTTCGACGTCGAGACCGAGAGTGTCCGCGAGCGCGCCGATTGCCTGCCGGGCGGCGTCGCGATCGAGGTCGATGTCACCGATCGTGGCGGGAAGCCGCCCGAGGACCAGGTCGGCGTCGGTGACCGTCGGGAGCGTGCCGCCGCGCCCGTAAGCCGCCGGACCGGGTTGTGCGCCGGCGCTCTGCGGCCCCACTCGCAGTGCTCCGCCGGCGTCACGCCAGGCGATCGATCCGCCGCCGGCGCCGACGGTGTGGATGTCGACCGTCGGCAGCGCAAGCGGACGGCCGCCGATCTCGCGGCCTGACGAACGCCCGACCTGGCCCTCCGTGAGCAGTGAGACATCGCAGGATGTGCCGCCCATGTCGAAGCACAGCAGGTTGCCCTCGTCGATCCGCGTGGACAGCAGCGCCGCCGCGGCCGCGCCGCCGGCCGGACCGCTCAGCACTGTCGTCGCGGCATGGGCCGCGGCATGGTGGACGTCGGTGAGTCCGCCGCTGGACTGCATGATCTGCGGGGCGGGCAGCTCGGTCGCGGCACAGGCATCGGCCAGCGCGACCAGGTAATCGCGCAGCAGCGGCGAGAGCGCCGCATCGATCTCGGTCGTGGCGGCGCGCTCGAACTCCCTGAAAGTGGCCGTGACCTCGTGGGAGAGCGATACGTGAACACCCGGCAGTGCCGCCGCGAGCGCGCGCCCGAGTTCCTGCTCGTGGCCGGGATGCGCGTAGGAATGCAGCAGACAGATCGCGACCGCCTCCGGCTCTGTCTCTATAAGAGCAGCCGTCAGTGCGTCGATCCCGTTCAGCGGCGAGATCACGCCTCCGGGGCCCGTACGCTCGTCGGCGCCGAAGCGGCGCTCGGGCGGAGCGAGCGGGGCGGGCCCAGCTTCACATAACCGGTACAGATGCGGTCGCGCCTGGCGACCAAGCTCGACGATGTCGGTGAAGCCCTTGGTGGCGACGAACGCGGTCCTCGCGCCGTGGCCCTCGAGCAGGGCGTTCGTCGCGACGGTCATGCCGTGGGCGAAGACCGTCACCTCACTCGGCAGCCGCTCCGCGGCGGCGAGCGTCTGCCTGACCGCTGTCAGCACGCCTTCCGACTGGTCGCCGGTCGTCGGCGCCTTTGCCGTGAAGATCCGATCGCCGTCTACGAGGACGGCATCCGTGAATGTTCCTCCGACGTCTACGCCAAGCAGCACGCGACGATTATCGCTTTACGCCGCCAGCACCTCGGACCGCTCGGTCTCGGCTAGGTGCTGATGCGAAGGGCAGTAGCCGTTCGCCGGCAGGGGCGCGCGCCGGCAGGGAGTGCCACGGCGCGTGCTCGCCTGGCACTGCAGGCGGTTGCCGAGAGCGTCGACCTTCGACGGTGGCCGTCGGCTCAGCCATTCGTCAGCGACGGTCAGGTAGCTCTCCACGACTCGCAGCACCCGCGCCTGATCCTGTACCGGGAAGAACGGGCGGATGTCGTGAAACAGGGTCCGCGCCGGTCGGGCGAAATAGCGGCGGTCCGTGACGAGCCTCTCCACCGAGCGCTCACACGCGTCGATCACGAGACGATGAGCCTCCGGATTGACCGAGACATCGATTCCAGGGGCTAGTTCGCGATAGATGGCGCGGCTGAACTGGAGCATCGCCGTTTGCTTTCCCCGCGACCGGCTGCGCAAAACGGCAACGTCACAACCAACGTTCGAAGGCCGGAGCGGCGCCGGTGCGCACGACGGCGTGGTGACCGTCGAGATCCGGTCGCAGAGTCGGGAAATCCGAGCGCCAATGCGCGCCGCGGCTCTCCTCCCGCGCGAGCGCCAGCGCGGCGACGAGCTGCGCCAGCTCGTTGGGGTCCTCGGCGAGTGCACGCAGACCCTCTGGCGTCCGGATGATTCCCGCGTGTTTCCACAATGCGGTGCGCGTGCTCTGTGCCGGGGCAACGAGCTTGTTCGGCGCCGGCGGGTCGGTCGCGGTGTTCGTCGGCTCATCCAGGCCTGAAAGCGCGGCGCGCTTGCCGAGAACGAAGCACTCGGTCAACGAGTTGGAAGCCAGCCGGTTGGCGCCATGCAGTCCGGTGCAGGCCGTCTCACCGACGACGTAGAGGCCGGCGACCGTCGATGCCCCGTCGAGGTCGGCGGCCACGCCGCCCATCACGTAGTGGCACGCGGGTGCCACCGGCACGAGCTGCTTCGTCGGATTGAGCCCGCTGTCGCGCAGCGCGTTGACCACGTTCGGGAAGAGCAGCGGATCGACTTTGCGCATGTCGAGATGCACGTGATCGACACCGTCGCGATCGAGCACGTTCTGGATCGCCCGCGCGACCTCGTCACGGGGGGACAGCTCCTCCACGAAGCGCTCGCCGTCCTTGTCCAGCAGCGTCGC
Organism: Baekduia sp.; assembly: GCA_035554055.1. Lineage (GTDB taxonomy): Bacteria > Actinomycetota > Thermoleophilia > Solirubrobacterales > Solirubrobacteraceae > Baekduia. The sequence continues at coordinate 11,576 of DATMIZ010000091.1, forward strand.
GCCTTCGCCGCGGATCGCTTCGGTGATCAGGAAGCCTTCGCGGCCTTTGATCCCGATCACGGCCGTCGGGTGGAACTGGACGAACTCGAGGTCGGCAACGGCGGCGCCTGCAGTACGCGCGATCTGGATGCCGATCCCGATCGAGCCCGGCGGATTGGTCGTACGCGCCCACAGCGCCGCCGCGCCGCCCGTCGCGAGGATCGTCGCGCGGGCACGGATCGCGCGACCGTCCTCGAGGATCGTGCCGACGCAGCGGCCATCGACCATCCACGCTTGCGCGGCACGCACGTGTTCGAGCACCGTGATCCCGCCGGCCTTCACAGCAAGTCCCGACAGCTGGCGCACGACGCGCCTCCCGGTGGCGCTGCCACCCGCGTGGACGACGCGCCTGACGGAGTGGCCGCCTTCGAGGCCCAGCGCGAGGTTGCCGTTCGGGTCGGTGTCGAACGCCACCCCGAGCGCTTCGAGCTCTCTGACGATGTGGGGGGCGTCGCGAGTGAGCATGTTCGCGGCGCTGCGCCGGACCATCCCACGGCCGGCGATCTCGGTGTCCTCGCGGTGGCGATCCGGCGAATCGTCGGGACCGAGGGCTGCAGCGAGGCCTCCCTGGGCCCAGTAGCTGGCGGTCCGGGCGAGTGGAGTCGCTGAAACGAGGATCGCTGTGGCGCCCGTCTGGGCTGCGGTGAGCGCGGCGAAAAGCCCGGCGGCGCCGGCCCCGATCACTGCGACATCGGCTTCGAGGATCTCGCGCTGCGTTTCGGGCACAGAGGTACCGTAGGCGCGTGGTCGCTCCGGTGCTCTTTCACCACCCGTCGTCGCTTGATCACGACAACGGCCAACACCCTGAGAACGCGACTCGGATCACGACGCTGATGGCAGGGCTGGAGGCCGAAGACATGCTCGGGTTCGACGTGCGCAGCTCGCCGCCGGCGTCGCGCGAGCAGATCGAAGCGGTGCATTCGGCGCGCCTGTTCACCCAGATCGAGCAGCTGTGCGTGGCTGGGGGTGGGAGTCTCGACCCAGATACGGCGGTGTCGCCGGGCTCATGGGAGGCCGCGCTGCGTGCTTCGGGCGGAGCTGTGGCGATGGTGCAGGAGCTGGTCGGCGGGGAGGCAGGAACCGCGTTCTCGATCCACCGTCCACCGGGTCATCACGCCGAGATCGACCGCGCGATGGGGTTCTGCCTCTTCAACCACATCGCGGTTGCGGCGCAGCATGCGGTCTCAGCGCTTGGCGTCGAGCGCGTGGCGATCGTGGACTTCGATGTCCACCACGGCAACGGCACTCAGGAGATCTTCTGGGAGCGCCCCGACGTGCACTTCTGCTCGGTCCATCAGTTCCCGTTCTATCCCGGGACGGGTGCTGCCGGTGAGCGCGGCGGAGGGCTTGGCGCGGGGGCGACGCTCAACCTGCCGGTTGCGAGCGGGGCGGGTGACGGCGAGTTTCTTGAGGCTGTGGCGGATCGGTGGGCGAGTGCGATGGACGCGTTTCAGCCACAGTTGATCCTCGTCTCGGCCGGCTTCGACGCGCATTCCGACGATCCGCTCGCGAGCTGCACCGTGACCGACGGCGGATTCGCGGCACTCGGCGCTGCGATCCGATCGGTCGCCGGAACGACACCGGTGGGTGTGGTCCTCGAGGGCGGTTACGACGCGCAGGCGCTGACGCGCTCTTTCATCGGGTTTGCGGAGGCCCTCGGCTCCTGATCGAGGGACCGGCGGTGTGGGCTGACTTGTAGGGGTTGATCCCCCTCAACCCGGCCCACCCTCGACGCCTTTGACCCGGCTAGCTCCTACGGAGGAGACCGGCGAGCATGAAGTCCGTGATGCTCCAAACGACTTCGTCGGTCACCTGCATGGCCACGAACGGCAGCGTGAGGATGAGCGCCACTCCGAGTGCGACGCGCACTGCGGATCGACGCAGCGTGGCGCCAGGCGCGCGCGTGCTGCGCCACGCAAGATCGGCCGGGAGACCACGCGTCATCCGCGACAAGATGCCCAAGCCGATCCGCCGGTCGCCGACACCACGATCCCGTTCGTGCGCGATGTGGACGTGTAGATCGGCATCGATCTCGTCGATCCGGCGCTGGGCGACCTGCTCGGGGAGGTCACGCGTGTAGAACCGCACCCAGCGGGCGGACCAGAGCAGCGATGCGCTCCGGAGTCATGCGAGCCCGGGCCTGACATTTTGAGGCCGGCTGACGGTTTGAGCTGCCTTGCCAGCAACGGCCTGCTCGGCCACATGGGCGCCCTGCTTTGTGAGCTCGTAGAGCCGCCGTCGTGGCCGCCCCTCGGTTGCCGCCTCCTCCCATCGGGAGGTGAGTAGACCGAACTGTTCGAGCCGGCCGAGGGCTTTGTAGAGCGTTCCGTGGCCTGTCAGCGGACGCTTCCGGCTGTGTTCTTGGAGGTTCTGGGCGAGACCGAATCCGTGGAAGGTCGTTTGCTCTTCGCTCAGCATCGCCAGTGCCGCTACGAGGATCTCGATTTCGATGGGGAGCAGAGTTCCAGGCTTGCGTCGCGGCACGCTGGAAGAATAGGAAGATATCTTCCTATTCTCAACAGGCCGAGCTGATTTCTCAAGTGTGGTGCCAAACTCGTCGATAACTTCGACATGGGGAGCGGGGATCGCAGCACGACCGAACAGATAGCGGGACTAGATCAGACACAGGCAATTGCACTGCTTGATGCATTGCCTGAAGCGGTTGATCTCGTGGCACCTGACGGAGTGCATATTCATGCGAACACCGCTTCCTTTGAGATTTTCGAGCGGGTCGCGACGAATCACGAGGTGTCAATACCGTTGCGCGACCTCAATTGGGGGATGGTCGACGGCGACGGTAATCCACTGTCGTTCGAGCGCCATCCGGTCGAGATCACGCGCCTGACAGGTGAGGAGTTCACTGATGTTGATGTCGGATTTCCGACCATTGACGGTGGCCTAGTCTGGATGCGTACACGGACGCGACGGTTCGGAGCGCACGGGCCGCCCCACGCGGTCATCTCAACGACCATCGATGTAACTGCGCACCTGCAGGCTGAGCGTGGCTTGCGTCAAGCCAAGGAACTGTTCGCGCAGGCGTTCGCAAGCGCTCCACTCGGGATGGCACTTGTCGATCTGGATGGCAGATTCCTCCGAGTCAACCCTGCGATTTGCAGCCTGCTCGGGTACACCGAGCAGGCACTGCTCGACCTCTCAATCGCAGACATCACACACCCGGAAGATGAATCGCGCGACGAGCTCTGGCGATCCACGGGCACACCGGCCAACCATCACATCGAAAAGCGCTACCTCCACGCTGACGGAAGCGTCATCGAATGCGTCCTTTCGATTGCGACCATTAAAGATGAGGCGGGCGTCCCGATACACACAATTGAGCAGGTCCAGGATGTAACCGAGCAACGCAGGTTGGAGCACGAGCTACTGCGGCTCGCTGACCGCGACCACCTCACGGGTCTTCTCAATCGCCGTCGTTTCGAGCGGGAACTCGAACGGCAGATCGAGCGCTGTGCCCGTCATGGTGAGCGTGCGGCCTTGCTTTTGCTTGACATCGACTGCTTCAAGGCGGTGAATGACACCGGCGGTCATGCGGCCGGAGACGCTTTGCTGCGGCACGTCGGCAGGATCCTCGAAGACCGGATAAGACGGACCGACTCGACCGGCAGGATCGGCGGCGATGAGTTCGCCGCAATTCTGCTCGATGCGAACGTTGAGGCCGCGGTTAGGGTCGCCGAGGAGCTCATGGCGGCGCTGCGCGAACTCGATGATGTGGATGCCACCGCCAGCGTCGGGATCGCGCTGCTGCGGCCTGACGATCAGGTCGACGCCGCGCTGGCGCGTGCGGATCGCGCGATGTATGCGGTCAAGCGAGCCGGTCGCAACGGCGTCCTCGTCGAACCTCGTTAAGGCGTCGGAGTCGTCGGCGCCGCGGGATCGGCCGGCGCGGCGGGCAGCGTGGTTACCGTCGGTTGGGGGATCCATCGCGGCGGCGCGGGATCCTCGGTGAGGCGGACGAAAGAGAACGCGAGCGCGCCGATCGAGACTGCGATCACGAGCGCCATCAACGCCGTCGGCAGTCGCCAGTTCGGCGCTTTGAGGATGCGCGTGCGCGCCGCCTGGCCGCATTTCAGGCACCAATCCTGATCGCCCGGCACCGCCGCGGTGCACCGCGGGCACTCGATCTCAGCGCGGTTCACGACTGCGTCGGGGTGCCGCAGGTCGGGCAGAAGCGCACGGTGCTGCCGATCACGTCGCCGCAGTTCGCGCAGGCGGAGATCCCAGCTTCACGAAGGTCGACCGTCTCGGGATGGCGCCCGAGCGCGTCGCGGATCGAACGCAGCTCGTCGTCGGTCTGCTTGAGGGTCGTGAGCTTGCCGTTCACGAGGTCGTCGTTGGTCTGCTTGGCGCGGTGCAGCTCGAACAGCAAACCTCCGAGATCGCGGAGCGCAAGTTCCTTCTGCCGCTCGAGTTCACGTTCGCGGCGACGGAGCCGGGCGCGGCTGAGGAAGCCGCCGCCGGTGGTTTCGGTGTCGCTCACTGCGTCTGCGAGCTTACCGGTCGCTCCAGCAGCTCCGACCACGCCTGCACCACCCGCGCGGCCATCTGGTCTGAAGAGAACATCGCTGCGCGATCGCGCCCGGGGACCCGGCTCTCGCTCGCCGTCAGGTGTGGCGCGAGCGCGGCGCTCCACGCCTGCAGCGTGAACGGCGCGCAGTACGTGCCGGGAATTCCGTCGAGGGCGACCGGATGCACGCCGGTCGGCGTCGCGATCACCGGCACGTCGCATGCCAGGGCTTCCAGCGCGGCGAGGCCAAAGCCCTCGTAGTCGGACGGGACGACGACTGCGTTCGCGGCGTTGTGCCAGTAGGGGACATCCTCAGGTACAACGGCGCCCAGGCTCAGAAGTTCCGATCGCGTGGCCCGCGCGAGCGCGACGGCGAGGTCGTGACGCTTGTCGGGCCGCGACGGCGAATGGCAGAACAGGATGTAGCGGCCATCCGGTTCCAGGCCCAGGCGGCTCCGCGCCTCGTCGCGTGCAATCGGCCTGAAGCGCGCGAGGTCGACGCCGACCGGGAGGATCGCGACACGGCGCCTTTTGCCCGCTCCGGGGATCAGATTGGCAAGCTCGGAGCTGACTGCGCTGAGGAGGTCATAACGGCGCGCCGCGGCGAGGGTGATGCGGCGTGACCGGGGGTTGTGCAGGTCGTTGCCGTGAAGTGTCAGCACGCGCTTGTCGGCGCGGGCTCCGAGCGCGGCCCAGCCGGTGAGGCCGAAGTGGGCGTGGACGATGTCGAAGCGCTGACCCTTGTACTTCTGCGTCAGCTCGCGCCCGGCTTTGAGATATGCGCCGGGCGAGCCCCGCCCGGGCGCGAACTCGTGCAGCTCCACGTCGAGTCCGTCGATCCGTTGCAGCGCCGCGTACTGGTCGCGCACGAACGACCCCAGCGCCGGGTTGTCGGTGCTGGGCAGCATGTTGGATACGAGAAGCGCGCGCACGTGTGAGGTTGATTGTTCACAGATGCGCGTAGATGCGTTACACGGCTTCGCCCAGAGTTGCGGACAGTCAACTCGTGGGAGGTCCACACATCATGTATTCGCAGCTGGGTTGGGTCCATCATCGCGTGCATCTGCTGCGGTGCGAACGCGGGCAGGGCACCGTCGAGTACGTCGGCCTGATCCTGCTGATCGCGGGCGTGCTGACGGCGGTCGTCGCGGCGACGGGCTCCTTCAACGGCAAGGCGATCGGCACCTCGATCGTCAACGAGCTCAAGGGGGCGATTGACGACGTCGGCAAGAAGAAATGAGCTGCGCGCAACGTGTGCCATGCCGGGCCGCAGTTCCCGGCGGCTGCATGGCGCATAGCGCGGCATTCGGGGCATGCTCGTACGATCTTCGGCGTGCCGACGATCAGAAAGCGCTCGCTCAGGCGCAAGGACCCTCGCGAGCGACCGATCGGCGTCTTCGATTCGGGCGTTGGGGGCCTCACGGTCCTGCACGAGCTGCTGGTGACCCTGCCTGAGGAGAACTTCGTTTACCTCGGCGACACCGCGCGCTTTCCCTACGGCGGGCGGTCGGCCGCCGAGCTGCAGGAATTCAGCCTTGAGATCGCCGATGAGTTGCTGGTGCACGACGCCAAGCTCCTTGTGATCGCATGCAACAGCGCGACCGCCGCGGCACTGCCCGTTCTGCAGCAGCGAATGATGGCGACGACGCTCGGCATCGATGTCGTCGGCGTCGTCAGGCCAGAGGCCGTCCAGGCGGTCGCCGAGACGCGCAACGGCAAGATCGGGCTGCTGGCAACCGAAGCGACGGTCGCCAGCGGCGCCTATTCGGACGCGCTCGCGACGATCGACCCGTACGTCGACCTCACCGCGGTGCCATGTCCGGATCTGGCGCCGATCATCCAGCACGGCGACGCGATCAACGAGCATGTCGTCGACGTCGTACGCGGCTATACGCGGCCCCTCGTCGATGCCGGGGTCGACACCGTGATCCTGGGCTGCACCCACTACCCCTTGGTGCGCCCGTTGATCCAGCGAATGCTTGGCCGCAACGTCACGCTCGTGACCTCCGGCGGCGCGCTCGCGCGCCAGGTCGAACACGCGCTGTCCGCGCGGGGGCTGGAGACGACGCGTCAGACAGAGGGCCACTACTCGTTCCTGACGACCGGCGATGCTGAGGAATTCCGTTCTCTCGGCAGTCGCTTTCTTCAGCTACCGCTCAGCGACGTCAACCACATCGATCTAACCCGAAAGGCTCCAGCGTGAGCACCGAACGTTCCTACGGCAGGGAGGCGCATGAGCTGCGCCCGACGACCATCGAGCCGGGCTTTGTCCGCACCGCCTCGGGCAGCGCACTGATCTCGATGGGGGAGACGCGCGTGATCTGCACGGCGTCGGCCGAGGAGGGCGTCCCGCGCTGGCGCAAGGGTTCGGGCCTTGGCTGGGTCACCGCCGAGTACGGGATGCTCCCGGCGTCGACGGGCGAGCGCAAGCGGCGCGACAAGGGTGGCAAGCAGGACGGTCGCTCGGTCGAGATCCAGCGCCTGATCGGGCGCGCCGTGCGCGGCGTCGTCGATTTCGCGGAGATGGGCGAGAACTCGATCTACCTCGACTGCGACGTGCTCCAGGCCGACGGTGGTACCCGTTGCGCCTCGATCACCGGCGCGTACGTCGCCCTCGTGCTGGCGGTCGACGCGCTACGCGAGAAGGGCGCCATCAGCGGTCAGCCGATCACGCAATCGGTCGCGGCGATCTCCGCCGGGATCGTCGATGGAGCTGCGCTGCTCGATCTCGACTACCCCGAGGATTCGACGGCCGAGGTCGACGCCAACGTCGTGATGACGGGCGACGGCGGGCTCGTCGAAGTGCAGGCGACCGCCGAGCGCACGCCCCTGTCGCGCGCCTCCCTTGACGAGTTGCTCGAGCTCGCTGATTCCGGAATCACGTCGCTGAAGGCGATCCAGGAAGCAGCGATCGCCGCCGGCAGGTCGTGAAGCTCGTCGTTACGTGAGTTCGCGGATGGCCTCGGCCGCTGCCCGCTTGCCGGCGACGACCGCGCCTTCCATGTAGTCAATCGGCTCCGACTCGGCGCCGGCCCAGAAGATCCGGCCAATCGGCTCGCGCAACGCATGGCCGACGGTGCTCAACACCCCCGGAGGGAGTTGCATTGCGCATCCGTCGGACCAGCGCGACCCGTACCAGGCGAAGTAGTGGAATTCCTTCGGAGATGCGGCCTTGGGCCCGAAGCTGATGGCGAGATCCGCGAGCGCCGCGGCACGGACACTCGCGTCGTCCGTGAAGGCACTCCCGCGTGTGGTCGCGCCAGGTCCTGAGGCGAACTGAAAGCCGATCAGCACTCCCTCGGAATCATCCAACGGCGACGCGTCGAACCAGGCATCCATGAACGGCAAGCCGCCGACCACACC
>DATMIZ010000092.1:0-27264 GCA_035554055.1 Baekduia sp.
GAGGCGCGAAGCCGACGCCCGAGCGTTGTCGAGGATGCGCTGCTGCAGGGGAACTAGCTGCTCAATCGCCTCAGGGCTCGCGTGCCAGCGCAGATCGGGATGGGATTGGAGCGTCCCCAGTCCCGAACATGGCGGATCGACGAGCACGCCGTCGAATGGCGCGCTGGGAATCGGATCGGTCGCGTCAGCCACGCGTACGGTCACAATCGAGGCGCCGAGCCGCTCGCAGGTTGCTCTGAGTGCCCGCGCCCGCTGCGGGCTCTTCTCGACCGCCACGATCTCGCCCTGATTGCCCATCAGGGCGGCGAGATGCGTCGTCTTGCCCCCCGGGGCGGCACAGAGATCCAGGATCCGCTCGCCGGGCTGGGGCTTCAGGGCGGGCGCGACCATCTGTGAGGCGCGTGACTGCGGGGTGATCGCCCCAGCCGTGTAGAGCTTGGAGACGAGCACGTCCATTGGGCCGTCGACGATCAGCGCGTCGCCATCGCGACGGCCGCCCAACCCCGAGACATCCGCATCGACGAGGGTGTTCACGCGCAACGCCAATTCGGTCGGCTCGTTGTTGGCTGCGAGAAGCGCCCGCGTCCGCTCGGCGCCGAGCCAGTCCCACCACATCTGCACCAGCCACTGCGGGTGGCTGTGACGGATCGCCGCGCCCGCCACGTCGTCGTCCGGCGGCAGCTGGAGCCCATCGCGCAGGATCTTGCGCAAGACGGCATTCACAAGCCCGGCGCCGCGGTTCGGCTTCGCGAGCTCAACCGCCTCCGATACCGCCGCGTGGTCGGCGACCTCCGTGAAAAGCAGCTGATAGATCCCGAGATGCAGCGCCGCGCGAAGTTGGGGATCGAGCTCCCGGTCGACATGCCGAGCGATCGCCCAGTCGAGTGTGTTGCGGCGCTGGACTACACCGAAGGACAGCCGCTTGGCAAGCGCTCGCTCCCGCGGATCGATGTTCTTGGCCTCCCCGTGCAGCGCGCGGTCCGCGTATGCGTTCTGCTCGAGCACGCGGCGAACGACCGCGAATGCGACGCGCCGAGCGGGCGACACACCGCTCATCTGAAGACCGCGCCGGAGGCGCCGAGGAATGCGGCCAGCTCTGTGAACTCCGCCTCTACCGCGCTGCGCAGCTTTGCCGTCGGCCGCTCGAAATAGTCGAGCGTGAACTGCAGCTGCTTGCCCGCGGCCTTCATCGTCCACGCGCCCTGCGCGACCCCGCCGATCAGGATCTGAGCGATCGAATCGCCGCGGTGGTCATATGCCCTGTCGGCGTTGTCGCGATCGAGGAAGCGTGCGCGACCGGCGGCCGGATATCCCATCGCGAGCATGTCCCACTTCGGGATCAGGTCGATCGCAGTTGGCGAGACCGGCCGCGCCTGCTCAAACGCGGCGACGTCCTCGGTACGGAGCAGCAGTCCGTCGCCCACGTCGGTCGTGTCGATCGCGGCCAGGGCCGCGTCCGCCTCCGCGGCCGCAAACCCGGACCACCACCTGAAGTCGTCGCGCTCGGCGGGACCGAAGGCCCGCAGGTAGCGCTCGGCCAGCCAGGCGCGCGCGGCTTCCGGCTGATCGCGCTCGAGCGGAGCACCGAGCCAGCTCTCCGTCCGCACGTAGCGAAGCGCATTTGACCGCAGGCCGGGCGCGGCGAGCCTGAGCAGCTGCCCGGAACGAGTCAGCGAGCCGACGATCGCGTTGGTGCCCTCCTCCAGCCCCGTCGCCTGCTTCAGCACCCCGGCCGCGACCGGCTCGGCAGCCGCAGCAAGCACCTTTGCCTGCAGCGCCGGCACCTGCGCCTCATCGATCCCGAAGTACTTGTACGCCGAGCGGTTGTGCACTTCGAAGCTCGAGAACGCGCCCGCGATCTTGCCGGCGCAAGCGCGCGACACGAGATGGATCGAGCCGCGTGGCCCGGCGATCCGGACCGCGAGACGCTCTTCGTCGAGCCGTGTGAAAGCGGGCGGCGCGAGATCCTTGATCCGTGCGCGCAGCGTCAGGGGCGCACTCGGATGCGAGCTGTAGACACCGACGATGTCGTCGAGCATCGCGAGCGGATCGGCGCCGGACCTGCCCAGCTGCTGACGCTCGTAGGTGAACGCACGAGCCTGGTCGAGCAGACTCAAGACGGCGGCTCCACCACGAGCTCCATGAAGACGCTGTCGCGCCAGACACCGTCGCCGTCACGCCAGTACTTCTCCATGCGCCCGATCGGCCGAAAACCGGCCTTCTCATAGCTGCGGATCGCGGCTGTGTTGTCGGCCGCGGGGTCGATCGTGATCCGGTGATGACCGCGCTGCTCGATCAAGAACTCGATCACCAGCTTCAGCGCCTCGGTGCCGTAGCCCTGTCCGATCCGCTCAGGAGCTACGAAGATGTCGAGTGTCGCGAAGCGCCAGTTCGGGTCTTCGATCTCCTCGTAGAGCTCGATGTGACCGGCGAGCTCACCGTCGATCTCGATCGCCAGGTTCTGTTCCCCGTCGTCGTTATCCGCCGGCCACTCGCTGCTGCCGGGGTTCCACCACTTGACGATCTCGGGGGTGTGACGCATCTGACGCAGCGACTCGAACTCATCCTCACGGAGATCGCGCACTAGCACGCGCTCGCCGTGCAGCACCGGAAAGCTCACCGGGCTTCTCCGTGACCGCGCGCATAGTCGGTGTAGGCCATCGGCCTGCCCCCCGCCGGCTGCACACGGATCAGCTGCAGCGATCCGTCGGTGTTCGCGGCGGCCTCGTGAACGCCGAGAAATGTGCCGTCCTCGAGCGCGAGCCGCGCACCGATGTGTGGGCTGAGCGCCCGCACGATGTTGACGTTCTCCTGCGCCGGACGCGCGGGGTCGAGGGTGCGATCGGCGGCCGTGATCTTCTCCGCGTATGTGATCCCGGACTCAGCCTGCGCGACGAACTCCGGGCGCTGCGTCAGAACCTCATCGAGTAGTTCCACCGCCAGCGCCTCCAACCGCGGATGTAGCGTGCCGTAGTTGTCTTCGGGTGTGATCGGCTCCACGGCCTGGGCGCCGATCGGGCCGGCGTCGAGCTCCTCGACCAGCGTGATGATCGACACGCCCGTCTCGCGATCACCTGCCATCAACGCACGCTCGATCGGAGCGGCGCCGCGCCAGCGTGGCAGCAACGACGGGTGCACGTTGAGCGGCGCGTAGCGGGTCAGCAGTGGCTCGCCGATCAGGGCCCCGAAGGCACAGACGACGAGCTCCTGAGGCGCCGCGGCCTCGATCCGCTCGACGGACTCCGGCGCGTTTATGTCCTGCGGCTGGAAGAGCTCGATGCCGAGCTCCTGTGCCACATGTGCGATCGGCGGCGGCGTGAGCTTGCGCCCGCGGCCCTTGGGAGCGTCAGGCCTGGTGACCACCAGGACCGGCTCATGCGGCCCCGCGGCCAGCCCTCTGAGCACGGCCGCGGCAAAGGTGGAGGTACCTAAGTAGGCAAAGCGAGTCACTCCGCGGGCGTGTCCCAGTCCTCCATCGCCTCGCGCATCGCGCGCATCGCGTCCTTGCGGGCGGAGCGGGAGATGCGGTCCAAGATCAGCACGCCATCGAGATGATCGGTCTCATGCTGGATCACGCGTGCCTCAAGGCCGGAGGCCTCGATCTCGATGTCGTCGCCGAAAGCGTCCTTGGCGCGCACCCTGACGTGCAGCGGCCGCTCGACATCGACGTGCACGGCGGGCAGTGAGAGACAGCCTTCCTCGGCCGTCTCGGTCTCTTTGCTTGACCACTCGATAACGGGATTGATGACCACGTTCGTCGGGCTGTCCGGCTCGACGCGATACACGAAGACGCGGTTGAGGTTGCCCACCTGTGTCGCAGCCAGGCCGACTCCAAACGCGTCGTCCATCAATCCGGCCATGCGCTCGATCTCGCGGCGTAGATCGTCGTCGAAGCGCTCGACTTCGAGCGCGCGCGTCTTTAGAACGGGATCGCCGAACTGGCGCACGAGCCGCAACGCCTGGCGGCGGCGCTCCGCGTCTTCGGGAGAGAGCGTGAAACGCTCCTCCTCGGCCTCCAGCTCTGCTGTCTCGTCGACCTCGTTTGACATCTCTATCCAGCCTATTGGGGATCGACGTCGACGCTCAGACTCACGGTCTTGAACGTCTTGTCAGCCGCAACGGCGCGGACCGCGGCGTCGACCTTCGCAATCGCCGCCGCACGGTCACTGGCTTTGACGACGATCTGAGCGCGATCGCGTCCGCGCAGACGAAACAGAGGCGCCGGGCCGAGCGCGTCGCCGACATGTGCCTTGATCGCATCGGCGGCGGCAAGCGGAGCGTGCGCTCCGTCGTCGCGGGCGCCTGAGCAGACGATCCGGATCAGCGAGGAGAACGGTGGATAGCGCAGCGCACGGCGCCGCTCGAGCTCCCCCGCGATGAAGCCTTCGGCATCGTGATGCGCGGCATGCGCAATCGACGGCGCGTCCGGTGAGCTCGTCTGCACGAGCACGCGCCCCGCACGCGCGCGGCCGGCGCGCCCAGCGAGCTGGGTCACGAGCGCAAAGGTGCGTTCCTCGGAGCGGAAGTCCGGGAACCGCAGCGTCGAGTCTGCGTCCAGCACCACTCCGAGATCGACGTCCGGGAAGTCATGGCCTTTCGCAACGACCTGTGTGCCGATCAGGATCGCGCGGTCGGCATCGTGGAAACGCTTGAGCACGGCGCCGGGATCACGCACACCCGCATCGAGGCGCAGCACAGGCGCAATCGCGCTCAGATCCTGCTCGGCGCGCTCGGTGCCGGCGCCGTGGCGCGCGATCGATACCGAGCCACAGTCGGGACACGTCCGCGGCACACGCTCGCGATGACCGCAGTGATGACAGGAGACGATGCCCTCGGCGCGATGCAACACGAGCGCGACATCGCAGTCGGGGCATTGCCAGACCCGCGCGCATGAGCTGCAGGTGAGGAAGTTCGACCAGCCACGGCGGTTGAGCAGCACGATCGCCTTGCGCGAAGCGGCAAGCGCCTCGTGTGTCCGCGGATGCAGATAGCCGGCGCACTCGCTGAGGTCGACGACCTCGACCGGCGGCAGCACCGCGCCGTCGACGCGCGCGGGCATCTGCACGCGGCGCAGGCCGTGGACCGACTCAGGACGCGGCGTGGCGCTGCCGCAGACAAGGACGCCGGCGGCCGCGCGCCTTTCGGCGACGTTGCGCGCGTCGTAGCGCGGGTCGCCCTCGTGTTTGTAGGACGAATCGTGTTCCTCGTCGACCACGATCAGGCCGATGTTCGTCAGCGGCGCGAAGACCGCTGAACGCGGGCCGACGGCGATCCGTGCCTCGCCGCTGCGCAGCCGCTGCCACTCGTCGTAACGCTCGCCGTCCGAGAGCCCGGAATGCAGCACGGCGATCGTGTCGCCGAAGCGCTCGTAGAAGCGCTGGACCATCTGCGGCGTGAGCGCGATCTCGGGAACCAGAATGATCGCGTTGCGCCCGCGCGCGAGCGTGTCCGCCACCGCGCAGAGGTACACCTCGGTCTTGCCCGACCCGGTGACGCCGTGCAGCAACAGCCGTTCGCCCGGCTCCGCGCCGGTGATCTGCGCGAGCGCCGCGACCTGGTCGCGGTTGAGCTCGACGTCACGGGAGACTCCGATCGACGACCTTGAGGGCTCGCGGCGACTGCTCCGAAGCTCGATCTTGATCAGCCCACGCGTTTCCAGCCGCCGCAGTGACCCGAGATCCGTGCCGGCAAATCGCGGCAGCGACGCAAGGAGCGCGCGCTGGTTCTCGGTCAGTCGCTCGCCTTGCTCAGGCTCCCGCACCTGTTCAGCCCACATCAGTCTCCGTGCGCTGGCGCCCTTCGGCGGCAGCAACAGCGACAGGGCGCGAGCAGGCGTCGAGCAGTATTCGCGGGCCATCCACACGGCCAGCTCGACGAGCTCCGAGGGCAGCGACTCGTCGTGGACGCGGAAGGGATCTGACAGCTGGTGCTCTGAGGCGCTCGCCGTCGCCGTCACTACTGCGGTGATGCGCTGGCGGCCGAATGGCACCTCAACGAGCGAGCCGATACCCGTGCCCGGAGGACGCGTGTAGTCGAAGGGACCACGGAGCGAGCGTGCCGTCGTAAGTGGTTCGACTTGGATGACCCCGTCCACCGCGCGGAGGATATGGCCCGGCCCGCGGGCGATCACGCCCCGTCAGCTACAACAGAGACGCGTTCGACGCGCAAGAGGCCCGTTGTCGCGACGGGCCTCTTGACTCCTCTCCTCCCTTTTCAGGGCTGGTGCGAATCGTAGACCCAAGTGCTTGTGGACGCCACTCCTGCACTCACGCGCCCACCTGGGCGACATTGATTGCTTATATGACGACAAATGTCGCCCAGGGGTGGTTCAGGCTTCTTCGGCGGGCGTCTCGACGGCGGCCGGGCGCTTGGCGTCCTCAAAATGCCGGCGACGAGCCTTGCGCTCGTTGAAGTCGATGATCACCGGGACGCCGTCGAGTCCGAAACGACTGCGCAGCTGGTTCTCGACGAAGTACGCGTAGTCGCGTGTCACGCGGTCGCGGCTGTTGACCTGGATCGCGAAACGCGGCGGGCGCTGACCGATCTGGGCGGCGTAGATCATCCGCAGACGACTGCCGTGCTTGGCGGGCGGCTGCTTTGCCGCCGCAACCTCACCGATGAAGCGGTTCAGCTGCGGCGTCGGGATCCGCATGCTCGTCTTGTCGGCGAGCGCGATCGCCTCACGCAGCAGTCGCTCGACGTTGCGGCCGGTGAGCGCCGACACCGTCAGCACCTTCGGGCGTAGCCGCAGCTTGCGATGCGCACGAGCGCGCTCGTAGGTGAGGTCGTCCTCGCTCATCGACGACACGTCCCATTTGTTCAGCACGAGCGCCGTTGCGCAACCCTCCTGCATCGCGAGTTCGGCGATGCGGAGATCCTGCGCGGTCACACCGTCCTTGGCGTCGCAGAGCACGAGCGCGACATCGGCGCGTTCGACCGCCCGCTGCGAGCGCAGCGTCGTGTAGTACTCAACCGACTCCTTGACCTTTGACTGCCGCCTGAGGCCGGCCGTGTCGACGAGGACGAGCTCACGACCCTCGAAATCAACGCGCGTATCGATCGAGTCGCGGGTCGTGCCGGCGACGTCCGACACGATCATCCGATTCTCACCGGCGACATGGTTGAGCAGTGTCGACTTGCCGACGTTCGGACGCCCGATGAGTGCGAGCTTGACGAGATCATCGTCCTGCTCGGGGTCGTCCTCTGGCAGGTGCGCGACGATCGCGTCGAGCAGATCGCCGGTACCGAGCCCCTGGGCGGCCGATACCGCGATCGGCTCGCCGAGGCCGAGCTTGTGAAACGCGTGCGCGAGCGGCAGGTCCGGTGCCCCGTCGATCTTGTTGGCGGCAACCAGCACCGGCTTGTCGTGGACACGCCGCAGGATGTCGGCGAGTTCCTCATCACCCGGGCGTAGGCCGGCCTGAGCGTCGACGACAAGCACCGCAACCTCGGAGTCGTTGATCCCGATCTGTGCCTGCTCGCGGATCGAACCGCCGATCGGATCCTCATCGGAGAAGTCCATGCCGCCGGTGTCGATCAGCGTGAAGCGACGCCCGTTCCATTCGCACTGCAGCTCGTGGCGATCGCGGGTGACGCCCGGGCGCTCGTGCACGACAGCTTCGCGCGAACCGGTGAGACGGTTGACCAGCGACGATTTGCCTACGTTCGGATAGCCGACGATCGCGACCTTCATCGCACCATCCCCACGATCTTCTCGACGATCGCGTCCGCGTCGAGGCCGGTGGTATCGACCTCAACCGCGTCCGGGGCAGGCTTCAGCGGTGACGCCTCACGGTTCATGTCGCGCTCGTCGCGCTCGTTGAGCTCGTTGAGGGGGATCTCGCGTCGACGCGCGCGCTCTTCGGGCGTTGCCGTCAGGTAGATCTTCAGCTCGGCGTCGGGAGCGACCACCGTGCCGATGTCGCGACCTTCAGCAACCCAGTCGCCCTCGGCGATCAGCTCGCGCTGCTTGTTGACCAGCGCGACACGTATTTCAGGATCGGTGGCCCGCTTGGATGCCTCTAGCGCGATGTCCGGGGTCCGGATCGCCTCGGTCACGTCCTCACCGTTGAGGATCACGCGATCGCCGTCTTCGAACTGGATGTCGAGCATCTCGACCGGCCGGCGACCGGCGAGCGCGACGCAGCGATACATCGCACCCGAATCCAAGAACGTGAAGCCGAGCCGCTGCGCAACGGCGCGAGCGACGGTTGATTTGCCCGCGCCGGCGGGTCCGTCGATCGCGATCAGCATTGCGCCGGTGAGGTTAGGGCGTTGCGGCCAGACCAGGGCCGCGATGGGCTACGCAAGCGCCCGCAGCATCGCCCAGTAGCCGGGCCAGCTCTTGGTGACGACCTCGGGATCTGCGACTTCGATGCCCTCTGATCCCAGGCCGAGCAGGCCAAACGACATCGCCAGGCGGTGGTCGTGGTGAGTATTGAGCACCGCCGGCGTCGGTCGGCTGGGCTCGACTATCAGTCCGTCGTCAGTCTCGGTCACCTGCACGCCGGCTCGGCGCAACTCGGCGGCAAGGTCGCCGAGCCTGTCGCTCTCCTTGCCGCGGATAAATCCGACGCCGCCGATCGTTGTGGGCGTGCTCGCAAATGCGGCAATCACCGCCAAAGTGGGCACCAGGTCGCTCATGTCCGCCATGTCGACGTCGATGCCGGCGAGCGGGCCTTCTCTGCGAACCGTCGTACCCGCGTCATCGGAGTGCACTTCGCAGCCCATCTTGGCGAGCAGTTCCGTGAACCGCGCGTCACCCTGGAGCGAGGCGGATGTGAGACCAGTCACCGTCACAGAACCACCGACGATCGCAGCGGCGGCGAAGGGGTAGCTAGCTGAGCTTGCGTCCGGCTCCACGGTCACGGACGCACACCGATAGCCACCTGCAGGCACGACTATGCGCGACTCGCCGACCTCGACGCCTTCGACGCCGAACATCGCCATCACCGCTGCGGTAATCGCCAGATAGCTACGCGAAACGAGGGGTGTCGTCAGTTCGATCCGCAAGCCATCGGGCAGGCATGGGCCGATCAGCATGAGCGCCGTCACGTACTGACTGCTGACGTCGCCCCTCACCTGCACATTGGCGTCGCTGGTCGTCAACGGACCTGAGACCGTCACAGGCAGATGACCCCACCGGGTCGTCGGCGTGACGGAGGCGCCGAGCTGGGCGAGCGCGTCGTGCAACGGGCTCATCGGCCGGGCACGCAATGGCGGAAGACCGTCGATCGTGTAGTGACCGGCGCCGAGGGCGGCTAAGGCCGTCACGAACCGTGAAGTCGTACCCGCAAGCCGGGTCGGCAAAGTCATCGTGTCTGCGCGAATCCGGCCACCCGTCCCGGCGATCGTGACCGTCTCGTCATCGGTCTCGATGCCCGCTCCGAGCATCGTGACGCAGTCAAGCATCGCGGCGGTGTCATCCCCGGGCGCCAGATTGTCGATCCGGCTGCTGCCCTGTGCCAGCGTGGCGCAGACGAGCATGCGGTTCGCGACGCTCTTGGATCCGGGCACACGCACAGCCGCGGAGAGCGGGCCGACGGCCGGTTGCACTAGGTGTGACGGTCCCATCGGCGTCAAGACAGGCTCCGGCCCGCGGTCAACCCGCGACCACCTCGGCCATCAACCGGCGCGCCTTCTTGACGTGCCCGGTCGCGACCCAGACGGCGACCTCACCCTTGCTGCGGTCCAGCGACGGCGCGAGCGAGAGATCGTGGATGTTGATCCCCGCCCCTCCGAGCTTCAGCGCCAGCTCGGCAAGTACGCCGGGACGATTCGGCACCGTGACGCGTACCTCCTCGATCTCCTCACCCGTCAGGGCCTCATCCAGGCGCGCACGGCTCGCGGCGGCCTGCTGTTGCCAGTCAGCGAGTCCCGCGCGGTCCTCTGCGGCGACCAGGCCGCGTACCTCGCCGAGGCGCGCGACAATCCTGTCGATCTCGTCGATGAGCGCGTCGGAGTTCGCGACATAAATCGCGCTCCACAAGGACGGATTGGCGCCGGCCACGCGCGTCGCGTCGCGAAAGCTCGGGCCGGCGGACGCCGGTTCAGCCATCGCACCCTCAACCAGGAGGTTGGCGAGCACGTGCGGCAGATGCGACACCGCCGCGGTCAGCCGGTCGTGCTTCTCGGGCTCAATCGCCTGCGGTCGCGCGCCGATCCCCGTGATGAAGCGCGTGAGACGCTCCAGCCGCACACCCTCCGTCCCGGTCGTCGGCGTCAGGTACCACGTCGCGCCCGCGAACAGGTCCTCGCGCGCGTGCGCCACGCCCGAGTCCTCGGCCCCGGCCAGCGGATGCCCGCCGATGAAGCGAACGTCATCGGTGGAGGCGACGATCGCCTGCTTCGCCGAGCCGACATCGGTGATGACTGCATGTTCAGGCGCGTATCGCACGACCTCGGCGATCACCCCCGCGATCGCATCCAGTGGCGAAGCGATCACGACGAGCTCGGCGTCGGCCACCGCCTCGGCGATGCTGCCCGCCGACTGCGTGCAGGCCACGGCGGCCGCACCTTCGAGGGGATCCCAGCCGACCACGTGAGCCTCGATACGGGCACGCGCCGCCAACGCGACCGAGCCTCCGATCAGGCCCACGCCGATCACGGCGACCCGCGGCGCCGAGGCAGCCATTACACCGATGCTGTGGCGGCTGCGCCGAACGGCGCCTTGCCGGCGATGATCGAAGCCTGCTCGACCTTCACCGCGTACTCGGCAAAGCCGCTCGTCGGTAGCTGCTGTGCGGCATCGCAGATCGCAGAATCGGGATCCGGATGCACCTCGACGATGATCCCATCGGCACCAACGGCGGCAGCGGCCAGCGACAGTGCCGGCACCAGCGAGCGCCGGCCCGGCGCATGCGAGGGATCTACGACGACCGGGAGGTGCGTCTGCTCCTTCAAAGCCGGCACGGCGGCGAGATCCAGCGTGAAGCGGTAGGCGGTTTCGAACGTGCGGATCCCCCGCTCGCAGAGAATCACGTTCTCATTGCCCTCCTTGAGGACGTACTCGGCGGCCATCAGCAGCTCGTCGATCGTCGATGACAGCCCGCGCTTGATCATCGTCGGGCGCTGCGAGCGGCCGACCTCTGAAAGCAGCGTGTAGTTCTGCATGTTGCGCGCGCCGATCTGGATCACGTCCGCGACCTCAAGCACCGCATCGAGCTCCCGGAGATCCATCAGCTCCGTGACGATCGGAAGCCCTGTGCGCTCCTTCGCCTCAGCGAGGATCTCGAGGCCCTCTTGGCCGAGTCCCTGGAACGCGTACGGGGACGTGCGCGGCTTGTAGGCGCCGCCCCGGAACATCGTCGCGCCGGCCGCCTTGACCACGTCAGCGGTCGTGAGTGTCTGCTCGCGCGTCTCGACCGTGCACGGGCCCGCGATCATCGCGAAGTGCTCGCCGCCGATCTTCGCGCCGCCGATATCGAGAACCGTCGGATGCTCGCGCAGCTGCGTCGACGCGAGCTTGTACGGCTTGAGGATCGGGACGACCTTCTCGACGCCGGGGCTGGCGTCGAGTTCGAGCCTCTGGACGTGCTCGCGATCGCCGATGGCGCCGATCACGGTCACCTCCTCGCCGCGTGACGGATGGGCTGTCGCGCCGACGGACTGGATGCGCTTGATGACGGCGTCGATCTCAGCCTCGGTCGCCGTCTGTTTCATGATGATCATCATTTGAAGGTGTCCTCTCTGCGAAGTCTAGGTTGGCGAAGCGTTCATGGGTGGCGCGAAGCCACTCGAGTCCAATTCAGAACGGCGCTCGGCTCGATGGCCGTTAGGCGGCAGCCGCGACGGGCTGTCCGAGCGCCTAGATAAATCGCCAATACCAGGAGGTGTCGCCAGCGAAAAGCGCACGGGCCGAGCCGGTGTGTGCGAAGCGCCTGGTGTCGAGCTGACGGACCATCTGGTGCGGCCAGGGTACACGCTTACGATCGGTCTTCAAATGCCTGCTTGTTAACGCTGAAGCGAGCGCCCGCGTTCAGGATCCGAGCAGATCGGCGAGCTCGTCGCGGAAACGCCGGTTCTCCTGTGGCGTGCCCAGAGTGACCCGCATCGCCCCGGGCCGGCCGAGCGCCGTGCCCGCGCGCACCAGAACACCCCGCGCGGCGAGCGATCGCACCAGCATGTCCTCGAACTCCGCGGCGTCCGCCTTGTCCGGGATGGGCAATGCGGCCCAGACGAAATTCGCCTGGGATTCGGCCACGGCGACGTTCATCGCCGTGAGCGCCTCCATCATCTCGAGCCGCTCGGCGACGGCGCGCTCGACACGGCGCGTGACGGCGTCCTGATGCTTCAGCGCCTCAATCGCCGCGGCCTGAGCGAGGGCGTTGCAGAAGAACGGCTGGCGCATCTGATCGACGGCCGCCACGAACTCTTCGGAGCCGGAAAGCGCGTAGCCCACACGCAGGCCACAGAGGCCGTAGACCTTGGAGAAGGTGCGCAGCAAGACGAGGTTCGGATGGCGCGGCAGCAGATCGAGCGTCGCATCCGGGTCGTCGAGCACCGAGTACTCGCAGTAGGCCTCGTCGAGGATCACGCAGACGTTCGGCGGCACGGCCTTGACGAAGCGCTCGATCTCACTGAACGGGAGCGCTGTCGATGTCGGGTTGTTCGGGTTGCAGACGATCACCAGGCGCGTCGCGACCGTGATCTCGGCCAGCATCGCGTCGAGATCGTGTTCGTCGCGGTCGTTGAGCCCGACGCGTATCGCGGTCGCACCCGATGCCGTTTCGAGGTGCGGATAGATCGAGAACGAAGGCCACGCATAGACCAGTTCGGCACCCGGCTCGAGCAGCGCCTCGCCGGCCGCGAGCAGGATGTCGCAGGAACCGCTGCCGATCGCGATCCGCGCCGCCGGCACGCCGAAGCGATCGCTGAGCGCGCTGCGCAGCCCGGCGTTCGTCGGATCCGGGTAGCGATTGAGCCCGACGAGCGCGTGTTCGATCGCCGCCCGCACCTCGGGCAGCGGCGGCTCCGGCGACTCGTTGGACGCCATGTGCGCCACCGATTCAGGCATCGAGTAGCCCGCCGCCGCCGGGTAGACGGGGATCCGTTTGACGGTCTGAGCGAATTCCAAGCTCATGCTCTCAGGCTATTGAGCGCTGTCGAGATCTGTCCGCAGCGCCATCGCACGGCCGAGATACACGTGCTGCGGCTTGTGCCCGTTGGGGGCGTGGTAATGCATCAACACGCGGACCACGCGCGGCATCGCGCCGGCAACGTCGATCTCTTGCGCACAGATCAGCGGCACGTGCTCGAAGCCGAGCTCGCGCGCGGCGACGGCCGGGAACTGCGCGTCGAGGTCTGGAGTCAGCGTGAACAGGCAACTGATCACGTCACTTGGACCGAGGTCGTTGCGCTCCAGCAGCTCGTACATCAACTCGGTGGTGGCGGCGAGGATCGACGTGTCGGTGTTCTCATCGACACCGGCAGCTCCGCGTAAGGCGTAGAGGCGCATTCGTCGTCAGTCTCTCAGGTGGGCGGGTCAGGTGTGAGCGGCGTCGCGCAGGCGCTGGACTTCGGCGGGCGTGAGCTTGCGGACGCCGCCCTCGCGCATCGTGCCGAGCCGCAGCGGGCCAAACGAGATCCGCGACAGCGATCTGACCGGATGGTCGACGGCTTCCAGCATCCGCTTGACCTGGCGCTTGCGGCCTTCGTGGATCGTGATCTCCACCACGCCTGGCTCGACCTGACGCGCCTTGGCGGGCGCCGTGCGACCGTCGTCGAGATTGACGCCCGTGCGGAGACGGCGCAGCTCGGGTTCGCTCAGGCGGCCGTTCTCGACATGCGCGAGGTACGTCTTCTCGACCTCATAGCGGGGATGAGTCAGGAGATTTGCAAGCTCGCCATCGTCTGTCAGGAGCAAAAGTCCGGTGGTATCGGCGTCTAGCCGGCCGACGGGATAGAGGCGATGATCGGAGTCGACGAGCTCGACGACAGTCGGGCGGCCATGCGTGTCGCTGGCGGTCGAGACGACGCCAGCCGGCTTGTTGATCAGCCAGACCTCGGTCTTGGCGACGACCGCGATCGGGCGCCCGTCGACCGTGACCTTCTGTCCATCCTCGATCGATTGGGCGAGGTTGATGACGACTTCGCCGTCGACGGTCACGCGGCCGGCTTTGATGATCTCCTCCGAAGCCCGGCGTGATGCGACCCCGGCATGGGCCAGGTACTTGGCGATGCGCACGGGTGCGAGGCTAGCCTCTCACGGGTCTTGGACCTCGCACTGCTCGACTCCACGCTCGCCGCCGCGGGTGAACCAAAGTTCCGCGCCAAACAGGTGTGGGAATGGGCTGCGCGCGGCGTCAGCGGCTATGACGAGATGACGAATGTGTCCGCGTCTCTGCGTGCCCAGCTCGAGGCCACAGTGCCGTTCTCGACGCTGACGATCGATCGCGAGATGCACGCGAAGGACGGCACCGTCAAGGCGCTCTTCAAGACACACGACGACCGCCCGGTGGAGGCGGTCCTCATGCGCTACCGGGATGGCCGTCGTTCGCTGTGTCTGAGCTCGCAGTCCGGCTGCCCGCTGACGTGCACGTTCTGCGCAACCGGCACTATGAAGTTCGGCCGCAACCTGACCGCTTCGGAGATCCTCGATCAGGCGCTGCACTTCCGTAGGATCGAGAAGGTCGATCACGTCGTCTTCATGGGCATGGGCGAGCCGATGATGAATCTCGACAACGTGCTCGAGGCCTGCCGGCGCCTGCCCGATGTGGGCGTGACTAACCGCCGCACCGCTGTGTCGACGGTCGGTTGGGTCCCAGGGATCGATCGCCTGGCAGAGTCAGACATGCCGATCCGGCTTGCGCTTTCGCTCCACGCGGCGGACGACGCGCTCCGCTCGCAGATCATGCCCGTCAACGACCGCTTCTCAGTCGACGAGGTGATGGCCGCCTGCGAGCGGTTCTACGACGCCAAGCGCCGCATGATCTTCATCGAGTACGTGATGCTCAAGGGCGTCAACGACGGCTACGCGCAGGCACTCCAGCTCGCCGAGCTGCTCGACCATCGTCGCTACAAGGTCAACCTGATCCCCTACAACCCCACGGGTTCATATGACGGCTCCTCCCGCGAAGCGATCGCGGCTTTCAAGGACGTCCTCGACGACCACCAGATCAAGGCGACGATCCGTCTGACCCGCGGCCGCGACATCGACGCCGCGTGCGGCCAGTTGGCCGCCAAAGCGGCCTGAGGGCTTCGCCGTGGGCGACATTGCACCCAACATTTGGGGGCGATGTCGCCCACGATGCGGATCGGTGCCGGACGGACGAAAGCGCGACCGGCGCAACCAAAGCAGACCCGCTCCAAGACCAACCTGGCCGAACTCATGCCCGCATACCGGGAGCAACCAATGCCAGCCCGGGACCTACGGCGCGACTGTCGGCTCTGCCATCTCCACATCTGACGCAGTGGCGGACAGCGGCACGTCGCTTGTGAGCGTGTCCGGCGCACGCGCCTCCCCCGCTCGCAGCAGCCGGTCGCGCAGGTCGGCTTCCTCCTCCGGACTCGGATCCCATTCAGCAGGATCGGGCAGATCCTCGATCGAGTTCAGCCCGAAAAGCTTGAGGAACAGCGAGGTCGTCGTGTAGAGCACGGCCCCGAAGTCGGAGCGACCCGCGACCTCGATCAGGCCACGCTCGACAAGCACCGCCGATGTCGAGTCGGCGTTGACTCCGCGGATCCGCGTGATCTCAGGGCGCGAGACCGGCTGCAGGTACGCGACGATCGCCAGCGTCTCCGCCTGGGCCGGCGTCAGCGGGGCGTTGCGCGGGTTCGCCAGCAGCCTGCGCGCGGCGGCTTCGGTGTCGGCCGCGGTCGCCAGCGTGTATCCCCCGGCCACCTGAGCGATCTCGAGACCACGGCGACCTGGCGCGTACTCGGCCAGCAGCTCGGACAGTGCCTCCTCGAGCTCCTCGTCGCTGCACTGCAGCGCGCCGATCAGCTCCTCGTGCGAAACCGGTTCAGGCGACAGGAACAACAGCGCCTCGATCGTTCTTGCGAGCTGGCTCATGTGGCTCCTTCGGTGTTGCGCTGGACTGCGCTGATGGCGATGTCGCCGAATGGCTCTTGCTGCGACCACGTCGCCTCGCCGGACTTGTAGAGCTCCAGCAGCGCAAAGAGGGTGACGCAGACGGTGACGCGGTCCGCGCCATCGACGGCCTCCTCAAAGGAAGTGCTCCCGCGACGCAACAGACCCCGAAGGTGATCCATGCGCTCGGCGAGGGTCACGCGGACAATCGTGAGATGGCGGGTGTCGATCTTCGGCGGCAGCTGCAGCAGGCCGCCGATGGCCTTGCCGAGCGCGCCCGGCGCGTACACGGCGTGCGCCTCGTCGTAGCGGATGTCACGCAGGAAGCCGGGCAGCGGCGCACTGCGGAAGCGGATGCCGTCCTGCGATTCGAGCTGGTCCGTCAGGAAGCTCGCGGCGCCGCGATAGCGAAGCGCTTCGAGCAGCCGCGCGAGGAGCTCCTCGGCGGCCTCGCCGGGCTCGAGGTCCAGGAGCTCGTCCTCCTGTCCAGGAAGGATCAGGCGCGATTTCAGCTCGAGCAGAGCGGCGATCAGGACGAGGAAGTCGGTGGCCGCCTCAAGATCGAGCTCTCCGCGCGCCTCGAGCACGTCGAGGTAGGCCAGGACGACTTCAGCGAGCTCCACTTCGAGCAGGTCGATCTCCTCGCGGAGCACGAGCGTCAGGAGCAGGTCAAAGGGCCCGTTGAAGACCTCGAGATCGAGCTCGAGTTCTGCGACAGCTGTCACAGGCGGAACGCTACCGACCCGGTCGGAAGGTTCGGGCCCGTTTGGTCCGCCTCTCAGCCCGCGGGACCGACGCCCATCACGGCGCGGACGTCGGCAACCGTCTCGGCGGCGATCGCGCGCGCCTTGGCCGCGCCGGCGGCCAGAGTGGCTTCAAGTGCCGCCTCGTCCGCGCGAATCGCCGAGTAACGCTCCTGTACGGGCGCCAGCAGCTCGATCACTGCCTGTGCTGTCGCCGCCTTCAGGTCGCCGTAACCGCGCGCGTCGGCGAGGGACGCTTCGGCGTCCGCGATCGTCGAACCACGCGCCACGGCCAGGATCTCCAGCAGATTGGAGACGCCGGGCTTATCGGCCGCGGCCTTGATCCGGGGCGGATCCTCCGAGTCGGTGACCGCGCGCTTGAACTTCTTCTCGATCGCCTTTGGCTCCTCGAGGACGTAGACGCGACCATCCTCCGTGCCTGCGCTCGTCGACATCTTCGACGTCGGGTCCTGAAGATCCATGATCCGCGCGCCGACTGCGGGGATGCGGTGCTCAGGCACGACGAGCAGCGGCTTCTCGGGCGAAAAGCGCGCGTTGAAACGCTCGGCGATGTCGCGCATCAGTTCGATGTGCTGACGCTGGTCGTCGCCCACAGGAACTTCGTGCGCCCGATAGGCGAGGACGTCGGCGGCCTGCAAGACCGGGTAGAGGAACAGCCCGGCGCTCACGAGTTCGCGTTGCTGACCAGACTTCTCCTTGAACTGATGCATCCGGTTGAGATCGCCGAACGCCGTGACGGCGGATAACAGCCAACACAGCTCGGTGTGCTCCGGCACGTCGCCCTGGCGGAAGAGGATGCAGCGCTCAGGGTCCAGGCCCGCCGCGAGCAGGATCGCCGCCGTGTCGTAGGTCCGCTGACGCAGCTCCGTCGCGTCGTAAGCAACCGTGATGGCGTGCAGGTCGACGATGCAATAGATCGCGATATCGCCCGCGTCCGCCGCGCGCTGCTGGCCCTCGACGTACTGGCTGATGGCGCCGATGTAGTTGCCGAGATGCTTACGGCCGGTCGGCTGAATTCCGGAGAAGATGCGCACGCCCGCACATTATGGGCTGGCGAGCGGGTGGGATCGGTGCCGGACGCACGAAAGCGCGACCGGCGCAACCCACAGACCAACCTGGCCGAACTTATGCCCGCATACCGGGCATAACCAATGCCACCTCGGGGTGGCGGACGAAGCTCAGTTGTCCTGCGCGCGCTTCGTCGGATACGGCGCGACCAGGAAATCCGTCAGCAGTTCGTCGAGTTCAAGCTCCGACGACGCGGCGATGATGTCAATGAGCTCCGTGAGCTCTCTTGTCGTGATCTCTTCCATGAAATGACCTGTGAGGTAGATGAGCGACGGTCCCTCCGTGGACGTCGCTCAGGTCATTCATCGGCCGCCTCAAGCGGACTTTGCGATCAATCTGCGTGTCTCTGGACGTTCGGTGGATGCCCAGCCATCCCGACCGATCCACCCCTCGCCAAACCTCAGCAAGGGAGCGCGGACGCTGAAGGTGCCAAAACTGGACCTTTCACCGCGAGAACCTTCGTCGCGCGCCGCTTAAAGACAAAAGCCCGGGCGCAACGCCCAGGCTTTCGCAGATCACGTTATGTCCGTTCTGCTCAGCGCAGAAACGGTGGGATGTCGAGATCGTCGTCTGAGATCTCGAGCGACGAGCGCTGACGCGGTACCGACCGCGCGCCGCGTTCAGCGCGGCGGGCGAGCTCGCGATCCTCGTGAGCGGCGACCACCGGCTCGGTCGCGCGTGCGCGATCAAACCCTGTCGCGATCACCGTGACGCGGACCTCGTCGCCCAGCGTCTCGTCGATCACCGATCCGAAGATGATGTTGGCGTCCTCGGCAGCGTTCGACTGGACGTACTCGGCGGCCTCGTTGACTTCGAACAATGAGACGTCGCTGCCGCTGGTGAAGCTGAGCAGGATGCCGCGCGCGCCATCGATCGTGTCGTCCAGCAACGGACTGTCGACGGCCTGTTGAGCCGCCTCGAGCGCACGCTTCTCGCCGCCTGCGCGACCGACTCCCATAAGCGATGTTCCGGCATCGGCCATGATCGCCCGCACGTCGGCGAAGTCAAGGTTGATCAGGCCCGGGATCGTGATCAGGTCGGTGATGCCCTGCACGCCCT
Source organism: Baekduia sp. (assembly GCA_035554055.1). Classification (GTDB taxonomy): domain Bacteria; phylum Actinomycetota; class Thermoleophilia; order Solirubrobacterales; family Solirubrobacteraceae; genus Baekduia. Next base: position 18,922 of record DATMIZ010000092.1, read on the forward strand.
GGCGCAGGATGTCATCGGCCTGCTGGAAAGCTTCGATGATCGTCGTGCGACGCTCGACGACCGTCAGCAGCTTCTCGTTGGGAATCACGATCAGGGTGTCCACGACCTCGCTGAGGCGCTGGATCCCCTCCTGTGCCTGTGCGAGGCGCCGCGCGCCCTCGAACTCGAAAGGCTTGGTGACGACCGCGACGGTGAGCGCACCGATCTCGTCCTTGGCGATCTGTGCGATCACAGGCGCAGCGCCCGTACCGGTGCCGCCGCCCATGCCGGCTGTGACGAAGACCATGTCCGCGCCCTTGAGCGCTTCTTTGATCTCGTCCTTTGATTCGGTTGCCGCGCCGTACCCGATCGTCGGGTCGGCACCGGCACCGAGTCCACGGGTCAGTTCGGTCCCGATGTGAAGTTTGATGTCGGAATCAGAGCCGGCCAGCGCCTGTGCATCTGTGTTGGCGGTGACGAACTCGACTCCGCGCATGCCGGAGTCGACCATGCGATTGATCGCATTGGCTCCACCGCCGCCGACTCCGACGACTTTGATTACCGCTAGGTAACTGCCGCGCTCCATTTTGGTGTTCGTGATCCGATCCGACCCTCTATCCAGGGTCGATTGTTTTACCTGCGTAGCTCGCAGATCTGACTGCACGGTACGAACATCGAATCGGCTATGTCAACGCCTGGATCAGCTTGGCAACAGGTCTTGCAATGGCGAAACTCTCAACCTGAGGTTCAGAGTCGGGTGGAAATCGAACCTAATTCGCCGTTTTCCCAAAGTCTCAACCTCAGGCTGAGGTGTTATTGAGAATTTGTCTCTTGTGGGACCGTCGGCGGCGTCTGGATCTGCGCTGCCGCCAATTCGTGTTGGCTTCCGGCTGGCGGGACCGCATCATCCGCAGTGCGCGGATCCTGCTGGGTGGAGGGGTCTTCGAGCCCGCCGGCGGCCGGCCGTTCGGGAAGATGGACATCGATGTAGCTCGCGTGCGCCGAAGACGGATCTGCCAGCACACGAGAGATTGCCAGCCACTTCGCGTTCGGTCGTGTCGCCGAACCAAAGCGCAGTTCCGGGCCCTTGGTCAATCTGACGACGATCCCGTCCGCGGTGTACCCCAGCTCCTTGACCTTCGCGAGTAACGGCTTGGGCGCCGCGCCGAGGATCGCCAGCACCTGCAGCCCGCGAGGGTTGGTGACGCGCGGGCCCGTCGGCAGCGCCCGCATCGCAACAATCGGAAGTCCGGCGGCCGCGTCGCCTCGAAGTATCACGCCATCGGCGGCGACCGGACGACGCGCTTCGTCGACGACCAGCGCCGCGACAGCCTGACGACTGGTGACCGAGATCGTCACTGAATTCGGGAAGTGCCGTTCGACGCTGATCGCCGCCACGCTCGGGTAGGGCTCCACCGCCGTGCGCAGCTCGTCCTGGCGTAGATGCAGCGTCGTCATGTCAGCTGCGGCACTCTCGAGCGCCGCGCGGATGCTCTTGGCCTCCTGCCCAGTCGCACCGTTGACCGTGACGTGTTTGACGGCGACGAGGCTCGAGTCGCGGAACCAGGCGCCTCCCACGACTACCAAGAGCGTGAGGGCGCAAACCCATGCGAGTCGTTTCAGGCCGACACGGCGCCGAGCGATCCTGATCTTCGAAACATGCTCCATCCAGACGTTGCTTCGACGGAGGTCGCTCGATCCCTCGGTGACTTCACCCGATCCTTCGCGCCAGCACGTCGATGTCGCCGGCGCCCATCATCAGACAGAGATCGCGATGCCGCAGCGTCCGCAGCAACTCCTCTTGGGCCTGCGCGAAGGAATGCACGTGCTGGCTCGCGCCGATGAGCTCCGAGGTGACGCCGGGGAAATCGGCCTGGCGCTCGCGCGACGGATAGACCGGCAGCACGATCGAGTGATCGGCGGCGTGGAGTGCCGTCGAGAATCGCTCGGCAAAATCGCGCGTGCGGCTGAACAGATGCGGCTGAAACACCGCGATCACACGATCGAGCCGTAGCGACCGCGCGGCGGTGATCGTCTTCTCGACCTCCGTCGGATGGTGCGCGTAGTCGCTGACGATGATCGCGCCCGATTGGGCCACGCCGACGCGCTCGAAGCGCCGGCGTACGCCCGCATAGGAGCCGATCGCGTAGACCGCCGCGGCCGGCGCGACGCCGGCCCGCACACAGACCTCGATCGCCGCCACTGCATTGGAGGCGTTGTGCTCGCCGAAGGCCGGAACGGTCACGTCGTAGTGGCTCCACTTGAAGCGGCTGCCCCAGGGTCCGGTTTCCACGTTCTGAGGTGGCGTCCAGTCACGATCGATCGCGGGCGGCTGGGTCGCGTGCGCCGCAAACTCCTCGTAAACGGCCTCGAGCTCCGCCAGCGTCGCGTACTGATCGACATGCTCGTGCTCGATGTTGAGGATCAGCGCGATCTCGACGTTCAATGCAAGTAGCGAACGATCCGATTCGTCGGCCTCGACAACGAGCCACTCCCCTGCGCCCAGATCGGCATGCTGACCGGTACTGACGAGCTCGCCGCCGATCAGATAACCGGGCGCGTTGCCCGTCTCCTGCAGGATGTGCGTGACCATCGCGCTGGTCGTGGTCTTGCCGTGCGCACCGGCGATCGCGATCGTCCGGCGTTGCGCGGTGAGTTCGCGAAGCAGCTCCGCGCGCGGCTGCGCACGCCCGCCGGCCGCAAGGCGCTCCGGATTGTCGGCGGCGATCGCCGAGGAGTAGAACACGTCGGCGTCGAGCGGCACCTGTTCTGCCCGGTGTCCGGCAAAGGCCTCTATGCCCTGCCCACGAAGCTGCTCGAGCTTCTCGGAATCTTCGCGGTCGGAGCCCGAGACGGTGGCGCCGAGCTGAGCGCAGACGCGGGCGTAGCCGCTCATGCCGGCCCCGCCGATCCCGATCAGATGAATCCTGCGTCCGTTCCAGTTCACCGGTCGGCATCCTCTCCAGCTGCTGTAAGTACCTCTGAGGCAACGGCCTCGGCAGCATCGGGGCGCGCGAGCGATGCCGATGCAGCCGCCATCGAGCGTAGGCGCTCCGGGTCGGCGAGCAGTGCGTCCACGGCCGCTCGCAGCCTGCCGCCGTCAAGCTCGGCGTCTGTGACCACGATCGCGGCACCCGCATCGGCGAAGTGTGCGGCGTTGCTGGTCTGGTGATCGGCAGAGGCGTGCGGGTAGGGCACCAGGATCGCCGGCAGACCGTAGGCCGCGACCTCGAAGACCGAGCCGCCCGCCCGGGCCACGACGAGATCGGCTGCGGCAAGCGCCGGACCGAAGGGCGAGATATACGCGCGTAGGTCGTAGCCGGGCCGCTGCACCTTGTCACGCAGGTCGTCGTAGTCGCGGCGCCCGCATGCATGGATCACGCGAAATGGAGCATCTGCGAACGCCGCCACCGCAGCTGTGTTGAGCGAGCGCGCGCCGAGCGAACCGCCGAACACCAGTACGCAGCGTTCATCGTCGTCGATGCCGAACTGCGAGCGGCCGGCTGCCCGCGTCGCGTCGGGAGCGGTCACCGGACGGCCCGTGACGAGATACGTCGGCGCATCGCGCCCGGGCAGCGCGAACGCCAGACAGACGCGCCGGGCACGCCTTGCAAGCAGCCGGTTTGAGACGCCGAGATGCGAGTCGGCCTCGGTCAACACCAGCGGGATGCCGCGAAGCACCGCCGCGAAGCCGACCACACCGGCCACATATCCCCCGCCGCCCAGGACGGCATCGGGCCGTTGCCTGCCGAGCAGCCGGAAGGCACGCACGACGGCACGCAAAGCGAGTGCGAGCGCGGTGACCGCCTTCAGAGGGTTGGAGCGGCTGACGCCCCGCACCTTGATCTGCGCCAGCTCGTAGCCGGCCGCCGGCACCAATTCTGTTTCTACGCGGTCGCCGCCGATGAAGCTGACATCCGCACCGCGGGCCCTAAGGGCGTCGGCGACTGCCAGCGACGGCACCACGTGCCCGGCTGTTCCCCCCGCTGCGATCACGATGCTCGGCACGTTGCGACTCTTTCACTTCGCGCATGTCGAAGGCGGCGACCTCATCCGGGAAGCCGAGCGGGCGCCGCTCGGCTGCGGTCTGACCGCGCGCCACGTTCAGCAGCAACCCGACTGAGATCAGCAGGACCACGAGGTTGGTCGAGCCGTAGGAGATGAAGGGCAGCGGGACGCCGGTCAGCGGCGCCAGGCCGAGCACGGTGAAGGTGTTGAGGATCGCCTGGCAGAGGATCAGCGACGTGACGCCGGCGGCGAGCAGCTGCTCATACGGCCGCTTCGCCGACTTCGCGATTCGCAGCCCGGCGTAGGCGATCATCCCGTAGAGGACGAGCAGCACGAGGATCCCCACGACGCCGAGCTCCTCGCCGACGTTGGCGAGGATGAAGTCGGTGTGCGCTTCCGGCAGGAACAGGTTCTTTGCCTGTCCCTGGCCGAGACCCTGCCCGAACGGGCCGCCGGATCCCAGCGCGATAAGTCCTTGGACCGATTGGAAGCCCTCGTCGCGGGCGTGGTCCCACGGGTGCAGGAACGTCATCAGGCGGTCGCGCCGGTAACTGGCGCTCATGGCGAACAGCGTGACGAGCCCGGCACCACCTGCGCCGAGCCGGACGAGGAACTTCATCGGGAGCCCCGCGGCGACCAGCAGCATCGTCAACGTGAAGGCGATGACCAACACGGTCCCGAGGTCGGGCTGCGCGAGGATCAGCAAGCAGGCCGCGCCGGCGACGATCATCATCGGCATCAGCTTCTTGGGTCGGAAGACCGCGTCGGGTCGCTCACTGAGCAGTGAGACGCTGTAGAGAATCAGCGCCAGCTTCATGAGCTCTGATGGCTGGAACGTGATGAAACCGGCGCCGAGCCAGCGCTTCGCGCCGTTGACCTCGACGCCGAGCGGCGTGAAGACGAGCAGCAGACACACGAACGCGACCGCGAGCAACGGCCCCGCCAAGCGCGGCAGGGTCTTGAGCGGGCGACGGCTCATGAACCACATCAGGCCAAGCCCGAACGCCCCGTAGATCACGTAGCGCATCAAGAACTGAGTCGGATCGCCCGTGCCGAGCAGCACCGCGCGCGCGGACGAGGCGCTGAAGACCATCACCGCACCACCAGCGAGGAGGCAGAACGTCGCCGTCAACAGGATCGAGGACTCGATCGATTGGGATTCGGCCTTGCGGCGTTGCGAGTCTTGGCGTCCGGCCATCAGGCCGGAGTTCGACGCCAAGACACAGTTCCCCTCTTACCGAACGAGTTCTTTGAACGCTCGCCCGCGCGCTTCGAAATCAGCGAACTGATCGAACGACGCACACGCCGGCGAGAGCAGCACTACCTCGCCCGCGACCGCCTGCGCTCGCGCGCGTTCAACCGCGGCTTCGAGCGTGCCGCATTGCTCGCCGCTGCCGATCGCCTCCGCGATCTCTTCGGCCGCCGCTCCGATCAGATAGACGCCGGCGCATTGGTCGGTCACCGGCTTGAGCACGCTGAAGTCCTGCGCTTTGCCCTCGCCGCCGAGGATCAGATGGACGCGGCGCCCCGCGAAGGCCTGAAGGGCCACGACCGTCGAGCTGATGTTCGTCGCCTTGGAGTCGTTGACGTACTGCACGCCCGAGTACTCCCCCACGTCCTCGAGGCGATGCTCGACGCCGCGGAACGTGCGCAGGCCCTCGGCGACGGCCTCGGGCTCAATACCACGCGCGAGGCACATCGCCGCCGCCGCGAGCGAATTCTGCACGTTGTGCGCCCCGCGGATGCCCAGCTCAGACACAGCGATCAGTGGCTCGTGAGCCCAGAAGAGCTCGCCGGCGCGGACCGACATCTCGCTGTCGAGCCCGTCGCCGAACGTGATCCGCCGCGCACAACCGCCGAGGTCCTCGATCCCGTGCCCGCTCGGGACGACTGCGATGTCGTCGTTGCCCTGATGGGCGAAGACACGCAGCTTGGCCTGGAGATAGAGATCGAACGTGCCGTGGCGATCGAGATGATCGGCGTCGATGTTGAGGAGGATCGCGCCCTCCGGTGCGAACAGCTCAGAGTCCTCGAGCTGAAACGACGAACACTCGGCGATGATCAGCGGTGCATCGGTGTCAACCAGCTCGGTGAGCGCCGTACCGACGTTCCCGGCCACCTGAGCCGGGATGCCGGCGGTGCGGTGGATGTGGCCGAGCAGCTCGGTCGTCGTCGTCTTGCCGTTGGTCCCGGTTACGGCGATGAACTCCGCGCCGAGCAGGCGCCAGCCGACCTCCAGCTCTCCAAGGACGGGAAGGCCCTCTTCCAGCGCCTTTGCGATCACGGGCGCCTGTCGCGGGACTCCCGGCGACTTCACGACCCAGCGGGCATGCTCGAGCTCAGAGACGCCGTCGCTGTTGAGCACGATTCGGGCGTCACCCACATCTCCAGGAACGGGCGTGCCGCTGTCCACCACCGTCACATCCCGACCGAGGCTTGACAGCGCACGCGCCGCCGCCCGGCCCGAACGCGCCAGCCCGACCACCAGGACCGAGCCCTCAGGAAGCGGCGGTCGCGGAGATGAGGTCACGGAATCGACGCCTGGTAGACGGTGAAACCGGCGGCTGAGCACACCGCTGCGAGGATCCAGAAGCGCAGGATGATCTTGGTTTCCGACCAGCCGGCCATCTCAAAATGATGATGAATCGGAGCCATCAAGAAGACACGCTTTCGGAAGCGCTGGAAGCTGAAGACCTGGATCAGGACGCTGAGCGCCTCGACGACGAAGATCCCGCCGAGCAGGATCAACAGCTCCTCCGTCTTGGTCATGACGGCAAGGCCCGCGATCGCGCCCCCGAGCCCCAATGACCCCGTGTCGCCCATGAAGATCGTTGCGGGGAACGCGTTGAACCACAAAAAGCCGACGCACGCCCCGACCAGACAGGCGGCAAGCAGAGTCAGGTCATCGTTCCCGCGCGACTGCCAGGTGATCCCGATGTAGGCAAGCAGGACGATCGCGGCGCACCCCGCGGCGAGGCCGTCGAGACCGTCGGTCAGGTTCACGGCGTTGGTCGTGCCCGCGACAACCAGGTAGATGAACAGCGGGTACACGACGCCAAGATCGATCGTGTAGTCCAGTGTGCGGAGGCGCAGCGTCGAGTTGAGGCCGGCCTTCTGCGTGGCGATGTACCAGAGGCCGAGCGAGATGACGATCTGCCCAGCGAGCTTGGCGCGTCCGCTGATGCCCAACGAGCGGCGGCGCATCACCTTCATCGCGTCGTCCGCAAAGCCAAGCAGCGCGCATGCGACCGCAGCGCCGAACACTCCTACCGAGCGCCAGTCGTACTCCCCGAGCAACAGGAATGGGATCGAGATCGCGGCGAAGATGATGATCCCGCCCATCGTCGGCGTCCCGGCCTTCTCGTGGTGCCCGGCGGGACCGTCCTCGCGGATGTTCTGGCCGAACTCCTTGTGCCGGATGAAGGCGATGAACTTCGGGCTCAGGAAGATGCAGATCAGCAGCGATGCCGTACCCGCGATCAGGATCTCGCCCATCAGCGCTCCACCAGCGCCTTAGTGACCGCTTCCAGTCCGATACCGCGTGACGCCTTTATGAGCACCGTGTCGCCCGGCTGCAGCAAGCCGGGCATCAAGGCTGCGGCCTCGGTTGCGTCAGCGACGGCGTGATCGCCGTGCATCCGCTCCGCGAGCGGGCCGACGGTGACGAGCAGGTCGACCCCGCGCAAGCGGGCATGAGCGCCGATCTGCTCGTGGTAGTCGAGCTGCCCCTCGCCGAGCTCGAGCATGTCGCCGAGCACGGCGACGCGCCTTCCGGATGTGGACAGGGCGAGATCGTCAAGAGCTGCGCGCATCGACATCGGGTTCGCGTTGTAGCAGTCATTCACGACGACGACGCCGTCGGCGAGTTCGATTCTCTGACCTCGCATCGAGCTCAACTCGACGTCGATACGCCCTGTCGGCTCCACCCCGGCGGCACGTGCCGCGGCCACCGCCGCGCGGGCGTTGGCCAGCATGTGCGCGCTCGGTTCGCGACCGGCGATCGTCAACGTGAGCGCGTCCGGCAGCGGCTCATCGCCGAATCTGACGATCTCGATGTCATCGCGTAGGTGGGGCTCCAGGAGCGGCTCATCCGCGGGAATGACCGCAGTGCCACTCGGCGGCAGCGCAGCGATCAGTTCGGCCTTTGTCGCCGCGATGGCCTCGAGCGAGCCGAGCAGTTCGAGGTGCACGGGCCCGACGTTGACGATCACGCCGACGTCGGGTTCGGCGATCGCGCCGAGCTCCGCAATCTGCCCTGCCCCGCGCATCGCCATCTCCAGAACCACCATCGCGGTCCCGGGGACAGCCGCGAGGAGCGTCATCGGGACGCCGATCTCGGTATTGAGATTGCCGGTT
>DATMIZ010000093.1:0-7388 GCA_035554055.1 Baekduia sp.
TACACGCCGAGTCGCTGGGCTACGTGAGCGCCTCGATCAGAGTGCGCCACTTCCAGCCCAACGTGTCGGGGCACATCACGCTGCTCGCTGCGGCCTCACAACACACCACGGCGATTCGGCTGGGGACCGCCGTCATCCCGGTCGGGTTCGAGGACGTGTTGCGTCTGGCCGAGGAGCTGCTCACGCTCGACCACCTGAGCACGCAGCGTCTCGAGGTCGGGCTCTCGGCGTCGTCATTCGACGAGCGGGTCAAGGTGCGCTGGAGCGCTGGGGCGCAGGACCTCTCCAACGAGCAGCAGTGGGACAAGATCACCACCCTGGTCAGCTACATCGACGGCGAGGGTATTCCGCTCGACGACGCCAGCCCGCAGAGCGGCCGGGCCGCCGGCGAGCTGTTCTATGTCAGCCCGGCCGGACCGGACCTTCGCGAGCGCCTCTCCTACGGGGCCGGGACCCGGGCCAGTGCGCGACGAGCCGGCGAGCTCGGACTTTCACTGCTCGGCTCGACACTCACCACCGAGCATGCCGGCCTACGCTTCGAGCCGGCGCAGTACGAGCAGATCGCCGCACACCGCGAGAGCTTCTCCTCAGCGCGGCCAGGCGCCTCGCCGTCGGTCTCGGTCAGCCGCTACGTCATTCCCACCAGGGGAGCGTGGGCCGAGAGGAACGTCGGGCTGCTGGACTGGTACTTCAACCGCTTCGACCCCAGCGGCGTGGCGCTGGCCTCGAACGTTCCGTTCGTCCACCAGCATCCCGCGACGGGAGGTCTCGACGAGATCGCCGAGCTGCTCGCCACGGACGTCGCGTTGGCCGCCGCCGACACCATGACCGTTCTGGTTCCCAGCGAGCTACCCACAGCGGCGGCACGCGAATTGCTGACGATCATCGCCGAAGACATCGCGCCGAGATTCGAGGTGGCGGCGGCGGAACGCGAGTAACGACCGTAACGCGGGACGCAGTGCTTGAGCCACAAGTCCATGACAACGAGGCGGCACTGACCAGAACCAGACGCTACGACTGCGCGCGCCCGGTCTCTGTCGCCGGTACCGTTGGCCGACATGGCCCGAGCTGCGGCCCCGCGACAACGACGCTATGACCCCGAGCGCCGCCTGAAAATCGCTCGCGCGGTGATCGTCGTGGTCGGACGCGAGGGCATCGACGGCCTGACCCACCGCGCCGTCGCCAAAGAAGCGAACGTGCCGCTTGGGTCGACGACGTACCACTTCACGAATAAGGACGAGCTTCTTAGAAGCGCGATCGAGTTGACCCAATCAGCCGGCCGGGAAATCGACTCCAAAGTCCTCGAGCAGTTCGGGCCGGAGACCGACCTCGCAGCGGCACTGGCGGGCCTGATGGAACACCTGACCGTGCGCGATCGCGAGCGACTGCTGTTCGGCTACGAGCTCTACCTGGCGGCACGACAGCGCCCGGGTCTGGTCGCCGATGCCCGGCGATGGGACGACGACTTGCAGGCACTCGTCGGACGCTTTACCGACACGAGGACGGCGAGAGTCTTGGTGCACATGATCGAAGGCATTCTTGTGCAGTCCGTCGTGCTCGACGAGCGGTGTCTTGCTGCCAGCGTCGAACCGGACTTCCGGCGCGTGCTGGATGGCTGAGCCCAGCGCGAGCCGGACACCCAGGTCCTCCGCCCTTGCGTTGGTCGGACGCTGGCGTTACGATCGCGAGCGTTATGTACGCAGCGTACGTAACGGATCCTCAACCCAGATCAAAGGCATTCGGTGAGTACAGAACGTCAGCAACAGACGCCGACTTCCGGGGGCCCAATCGACTCGCCGAGTGTCAATGCACGCGTAGTAGACGTGCGTGGCCTGGCCACTACGTACCGCCGCGCCGGCTCGGGCCCAACCGTCGTCTATCTGCACGGCATGGACCTGACCCAGCGCTGGCTGCCGTTTCACCAGAGCCTCAGCCAACGAGTCGATCTGATCGCCCCCGAACAGCCCGGCTTCGGCGACACGCCGATGCCCCAGTGGCTGCGATCGATCGACGACGTTGTCCTGCATCTCGACGATCTCTTCGAGACGCTCGGTCTGGATGACCTGCACCTCGTCGGCTTCTCGCTTGGTGGATGGATCGCAGCCGCCTTCGCCGTTGCCTATCCGCGCCGTCTCACGAGCCTGACGCTCGCCGCCCCCTTCGGCCTGCGCGTCGTCGATAGTCCGCCCTATGACGTGTTCCGCATGACGCCGGAGGAGTCCGACGATGTGCTCTTCAACGGCCATCGAGACGAAGTGATCACGGACGATCCGGAGGCGGACCGCGTCGAGACCTTCGTTCACAGCTACCTCGAGCTCACTGCCGCGGCCCGGCTCGCGTGGAACCCCCGCTATGACCATCGCTTTGACCGGCGGCTGGAGCGCGTCGCATGCCCCGCGCTCGTCATCGCTGCGCAGGACGACCATGTCCTGCCACGCGAGCACTGCGAGCGCTGGGCCGAGCTGCTGCCGTCCGGCCGGCTCACCGTGCTGGAGGGTCGCTCGGCCCCGACCGGTCACATGATGGTCGCGCTGGAGCCCAAGCGGCTCGCAGACCTGATCGCAGATTTCGTCACCGCCGAGGAGGCTCAGCAATGAGCGAGCTGGAGTTTTATCCGTTTCACAACGGCGCGTACAAGCACGTGCCTCACAAGAGCGTCATCTCGGAACATTCGCGCACGAACTTCGTGTCGCTGCCGACGACGTTCTACGACAAGGCGCTGGCGCAGCGCTCATTCGACGACTTCCTCGAGATCCTGATCGGGTGCGAGCGGCTCGGCTACGACGGCGTACTGCACTCCGAGCAGCACAATGGTCCGATCGGACTGAGCGCGCAGGCCATGCTGGCCGCGGCCTATCTGGCCGCGAATACGGAGCGGATGCTGATCGCCGCCGTCGGTCCGATCCTCAACGCCTACCTGTCGCCGGTGCGCCTGGCCGAGGAGATCGCGATGGTGGACATGCTGTCCAACGGCCGCCTGATCCTCGGCCTGCCGATGGGCCTGGGCGCGCAGTACCACTCCTACGGAGTCACCGATCCGACCGCGGCCCGCGACCGATTTCGCGAGGGACACGAGCTGCTGATCCGCTCGATGACCGAAGAGGGCCCATTCGCGTTTCAGGGTGAATGGTTCAACGTCCCATACGTGAACCTGTGGCCGCGGCCGGTGCAGGACCCCCATCCGCCGATCTGGGTCCCGGCCGCCGGCTCGCGCGAAACGCTGGAGCTCTGCGCCAAGCACCACTACACCTACCAAGCGGTATTGACCCCTCGCAAGGTTCTCCTGCGCAACTGCGAGCTGTTCCGCGAGCTGTGCGCGGAGGAGGGCTACGAGCCGCCACCGCAGCAGATCGCCGCCGTGTTCTTCGTGCACGTCGCCGAGACCGACGAGCAGGCGCGGCGCGAAGCCGAGCCGCACTTCGCCTGGCTGATGCAGAATTTCTTCCGCTCGACGTTCCAGGACTCGTTCGCGCCCGGCCACGTCTCCGAGGGGTCTCTGCGCGGGATGGCGGCCGGCGGCGGATACCGCAGCCGCGACATCTCGGAGATGAGCTGGGACGATCTGATCGCTGAGGACTGGCTCATCGCCGGATCGCCGGACACTGTCGGGGAGCGACTGGAGAAACTGACGTCGGAGATGGGCGCCGGACGCGTGATCGTCTACATGGATGGCGCCAGCACCCCGCGGTGGATGATCGAGAAGACGCTTGCGATTTTCGCCGAGGAGGTCATGCCGCACTTCCGGCCGCCAGGCGGCAAGCCGGTGTGGGCGCGCGGCGAGGACTCGCGGCCGTTCATGACAGCCAGCGAGTGCGCCGCGGTTACCGGCGGGGCGAAGGCGATCGCAGCCGCGCAACTGGCCGATGGCAGCCTCGTCGATACGCGTACTGCGCACGTGCCGGAGCTGCGGCGCCCGATCGAACTCTAAGTGACGCTGGGCCGGCGCCCCGTGGCTCCGGTATTGCGCCACAAGTCTGCGTCACTTGCAGGTACATGGCGGTGGTCAGTTTGGTCCATCTTGAGTGACGAGACTCGGCCAGTTCATCCAGCCGTCGCAGTTCGCTAGCGCTGATCGCGCAGTCGACTTCGAGACCCAGCTGGGCGCGCGCCGACGCGCTCAGGGAGTAGCCGTGTGGTCCCTCCGGAGCCATGGGTATCGATCTAGGTCTTCGTCGCCGTAGTCAGGGTCGAGGTAGATGAACAGCCGTTGGATGAGTCCGTCGCGGATCTCATACACGCTGCAGCCGCGACCGGCGTGCGTGACGCCTGCCCGCCATTTGCGTCCCGAAGTTGTGGTGCCGTTGCTGGTGGTCTCAGCCAGGACGGTGTCGCCGCTGACGACGATGCGCACGTAGGCATGATCGTGGTGGATCTCGGCGAGGATCTCCAGGACATCTGCGAAGAGCTGGCGTATCTCGCCGATCCCGTCGGCTATGCCCCACTTTGGGAAGTAGCACTGTGCGTCGTCGGCAAACAGCTCGAAGACGTCACCACCGTGGTCGATGCGCTTCAGGTACTCGACCACCACAGACTTGCGCTGCTCGTCGAGAGTCCCGGTCGTTGCTACAGCCATGCTTGCTCCGTTCTTTCAGTGTTCAGGCTCACGCGAGGACGAGATCGGCCGCCCGCTCAGCGATCATGTAGGTGGGCGCATTGGTATTTCCGGACGGAACCGCTGGCATCACTGAGGCGTCGACGACACGCAGGCCGTCGACACCGCGGACGCGCAGTTCGGGGTCGACAACCGCCTGTGAATCGACGCCCATGCGACAGGTCCCGACTTGGTGGTGGTAGGTCTGCACGTGTCCACGGACGTAGTCGCGCAGGGCCTCGCGGTCGGTCATGTCCGCTCCTGGCGCGTATTCACGTCGCACCCAGGCGTCCGTCAACTCGGGCTGGCGGCCGATCTCGCGGACCAGCTCGACGGAGTCGACCATCACTTCGAGGTCGTGCGGCTCAGCGAAGATCTGCGGGTCGAGGGCCGGATGCTCGGTCGGATCGGTGGAGCGCAGCCACAGCCGGCCCCGGCTGAGCGGCCGGATGAGCCCACCCAGGCATGTGAAGCCCTGTGCCGGCACGTTGGGATCGGGGTCGTCACCAAAGTACGGACCGTGGACCAGCAGCGGCTGCATGTCCGGACCAACGAGGTCCGGGCGACTCTTCCAAAAGATGTTCAGCTCGAGCGCCTGTACAGACGGCGGCGGCAGCGGCTGTCGCGACTCCCACAACACCGGGCAGGTCAAGTGGTCGTGTAGGTTGGCCCCGACGCCCGGAAGGTCCGTGCGAACGTCGATTCCCAGAGCTGCCAGCTCGTCGGCCGGTCCGATGCCAGAAAGCAGCAACAGCTGCGGAGAGCCGATCGCTCCGCCGCTCAACAGGACTTCGTGATGTACCTTCGCTTGCGCGATATCGCCGTCGACGATGTACTCAACCCCGTCACAGCGCGTCCCGTCGAACACCAGTCGTGACACCGTCGCACCAGTGACCACAGTCAGCAACGGGTTCTCGACGATCGGCTTGACGAAGGAGACCCAGGCGCTGCTTCGCTTGCCGTCGCGGACGTGGTGCTGGGTGTCGCTGACGCCGAGGTACTCCTCGCTGTTGGGATCCTCCACGCGCGGCAGACCGACCGCGACGGCAGCTTCGGTGAAGGCAGCCGCGATCGGATTGCGCCGCTTGTTGCGCGTGACAGGCAACAAGCCGCCCTCGCCGTGAAGCTCGGACGCGCCGTCCTCGTGGTCCTCGGACTTCTTGAAGTACGGGAGCACCGAATCCCAGTCCCACCCGTAGCAACCGTCGTACGCCCAGTTGTCGTAGTCCGCCGGAATCCCGCGCGCGTAAATCATGCCGTTGAGCGAGCTACTTCCACCAAGCACCTTGCCACGCGGCCACTGGATCCGCCGGCCTGCCGCGTGCTCCTGGGGCTCGGTCCGGTAGGCGTAGTCAACATCGGATCCCCAGAGCGCCAGCGAAGCCGCCGGATCATGAATATTCGGATTGATGTCCTCGGTTCCCGCCTCCAGGAGGAGCACTGTGCGACCGGCGTCCACGAGCCGGCGAGCGAGCACGCACCCCGCTGATCCCGCGCCGACGATGACGTTGTCATATGTCCGGACTGTCATTTCTTCAAATCTCCAGTTGGATAGCGGTCATGGCGTCGCCGCTCACGCGGCCTTGGCTGCAAGCACGGCCTCGCGGTTTCCTCGCGCGCGCGAATACGCGCCCGCCGCGACCAAGATCAAGATCCCCGGCATCCAGAACTGCCACTGCGTACCCAGACCGAGAAACGCGGTCGAGCTGGTGATTTCCTGGAGCAGCAGCGCACCGAGGCATGCCCCGATGAACGATCCGCGACCGCCGAAGATGCTCGCGCCCCCGAGCACGACCGCGGCAATGCTCGTCAGCGTGTAGGTACTTCCGGCGGAGGCGTCGCCGATGCCGATCTGCGCCGCCAGAAGGATCCCCGCGAGCAGCGCGAACAGAGAGCAGATGACGTACGCGGCGACGTGCGTCCGCGTCACCGGCGCACCCATCCGGTGGGCACGCGACTCGTCGGAGCCGACCGCGCGCAGCCCGATCCCCCAATGTGTGCGCCGCAGGACGAACTCTGCGGCGACCGCGACTGCCACGACGACGATGAACGCGACCGGGACCCACCCCACGCTCGTCTTGAGAGTGGTCGTCACCTCGGTGCCGATCGAGCCACCGGGCGTCGGCCTCAGAAGCAACGACACTCCCTGCAGAATGATGAAGGTCACCAGTGTGGCCAACACCGGGGTGAGTCCGAATCCACGCACCATCACGCCGTTCGCGAGTCCGACGGCGAAGGCCGTAGCAAGCACCGCGACCAACCCCAGCAGGAGCCAGCCGGTTGCCTGACCCTGAGTTGCGAAGAACGACAGCATGACCGCGACCAGGCCGGTCAATGGGCCGACCGAAAGGTCGAATCCACCCACAAGGAGCACGACCAGCTGCCCCATGCTCACGAGCATCACCGCGCTCGCGAGGAACAACATCCCTTGGAAGTTGCGTTCGGTCAGAAAGAAGTCGTTGGACGCGGCGGTGTAGGCCCCGATCGCGATCAGCAGCGTCAGCAGGATCACCGTCGGCAGGTAATCGCCGCCCGCAAAGCGGCGTGCGCGAGTGGCCCGCGTCGGCTTTCCTGCGGCGGTCTCCCTGCTCGTCGTCGCGGTGATCGCCGCGCCGGTGATGTTCTCCTCAGTGATCTCGTCGCCGTGCAGGGAGCGCACCACCTGTCCGCGCGAGAAGACGACGACCCGATCGCAGAGGCCCTGGAGCTCGACCGCATCCGATGAGAGCACGACGATCGCCTTGCCGTCGCGAGCACTCTCCCGCAGTACGCGATAGAGCTCGATGCGAGCGCCCGC
>DATMIZ010000094.1:0-3315 GCA_035554055.1 Baekduia sp.
GGTTGCATTCCCGATGGTGAGGTTGGGCCGCGGAGGGGCTGGACGGGGATGATCGCTGAGCTCGTGCTCGCGAATCATCCGGATGTTGAAGAGACGCTGGCGCCGGCGCTGCCGGGCGCGAAGGCGCCCGAGCACGAGACCGAGCAGGCACCGGTCGAGGACCTCGAGGGGATCTGGAACTTCCGCGTGAAGCCGGGACGCGCGATCCGTTTCGACGACCTCAAGTATGGGGACTTCGCCACGAGCTCCTACGAGGTGTTCAAGCGCCTGACCGACGAGGGCGTGATCCCCGAGGACGTTCGCTTCCAGGTCTCCATCCCCGCACCGCACAGCGCTATCGACGGCTGGTTCGAGGACCCGGCGCAGTGGCCGGAGCTACACCGCGCGTACGTCGATGGGATCCGTCGCGAGATCGACAAGATGCTCGCGACGATCCCAGCCGAGAAGCTCGCGATCCAGTGGGACATGGCGTGGGAGTTCATCGATATCGCGATGGGCGAGCGCAACTACCTGGCGTACTGGCCCAAGCTGACGGGCGAGCAGAAGTTCCAACGCCATGCCGAGCAGTTCGACGAACTGGGTGACGGGATCCCAGAGGAGACGTGGCTCGGCTTTCACTGGTGCTACGGGACGTGGGGCGGCTGGCCAATGACGGCCATGCTCGACCTCGAGGCCTGTGTGCGGATGTCCAACGAGGCCGTCCGTCGCGTTCCCCGCCGCGTGGACTGGGTCCACATGCCGGTCGTCCGTCAGCCCGACGACGCGTTCTTCGCTCCGCTGGGCAGCCTCGATATCGGCGACACGACCGCCTTCCTCGGCCTTGTCCACCATGACGACACCATCGAGGACTTCCGTCGCCGTCGTGACCTCGCGCGCGGGTACCTCTCGTCCTTCGGGATCGCCAGCGTCTGCGGGTACGGACGCCTGGATCCCGGGCTGCTGCCCGAAGCGCTGCGCGTGCACGCCGAGGACGCGGAGGAGCTGTGATCCCCCGGTGATCGACACCGAGGGTGCGGGCGATCTCGTTCCCAGGAGAACCCGGAGCGTTGTGCGCGGCTGTCGCCGCGCTTGCCGACCGTGTCAACGACCGCTACGGAGGTCTTCTTATGACCCCAATCAAGCCCGTCCTCGAACGCTGGGATCCGTTCTCGCAGGCGTTCATCACCAACCCAGATCCCTTCATTGCGGAGGCGCGCGAGCGCTCGCCTGTCTTCTGGTATGAGCCGCTCGAGTGCTGGTTCGTGACCGGCTACGAGGACGTTCAACGCGTCTTCACCGACTCGACCACGTTCTCGTCGCGGGCGCTGCGCACGGTGCCGTTGCCGGACAAATTCGCTGACCGCCTGCCCCGCGCAATGATGAACACGGCGTTCATCAACACGGATGCGCCGCAGCACTCGCGCGACCACAAGGCCGTGGCCAAGGGCTTGTCACGGTCGCGGATCGCCGCGCTCGAGCCGTGCATCCTGGAATTCGCCACTGAGCTGATCGACAGCTTCGTGGCCGACGGTGCCTGCGATTTCATGCAGCGATTCGCATATCCGCTCTCGCTGCGGGTGATCGTCGAGGTCCTGGGCCTGCCCGAAGAGGACATGCCCAACTTGCGCCAATGGACCGAGGACATGTTCTCGATCATGTCCGCGGGGCCTGCGGACGCGGTCGACGCGCCAACACGCCCAATGGAGGCAAGCGAGGTTGAGGAACGCTACGGGCGTCTCGCTGACGCGTGGGCGTACTTCGAGGGCGTCGTGGAGGACCGTCGCGCACGACCGACGGACGATTTCGTCTCGCTGCTGGCCAACAGCCGCGGCGATGATGGTGACTGGTTGATGGATGACGACACGATCAAGGTGCATCTGCTCGAGCTCGTGGCGGCCGGCAATGACACGACGTCGAATCTCATGGGGAACATGCTCCTGTTCTTCTCCGAGCATCCCGACCAGCTCCAGCTCGCGCGCACCGATGCGTCGCTCTGGGACAACGCGATCGAGGAGTCGCTGCGTCGCCGCAGCTCCGGCCCGCACCTCCTTCGGATCACCACCGATGACGTCGAGCTGAGCGGCGTCACGATCCCGAAAGGCTCGGTCGTGGTCGTCAACACAACCGGTGCGAACACCGACCCCGCGCACTTCGACGACCCGCTGCAGTTTGACGTGCGCCGCGGCAACGCCCGCGAGCACCTCACGTTCGGCAAGGGCCGGCACTTCTGTCTGGGCGCGCCGCTCGCGCGGCTCGAGGCGCGAATCTGCATGCGTGAGATCTACGACCGGTTGCGCGACCTCGAGGTTCCGGCACAGGAGCTCGTGTACGTGCCGGCAATGACCGTGCAGACGCTGACCAGCCTGAGGATCACGTGGACCGCGGAGGGTGCGCAGCAGGATGGCGGACCGGACGTCCGGGGCCCGGAAGGGCGGGCTTGAGCGATGCGCCGGCTCTGAAGGTGCGATGAGGGGGTTGCGATGAGGACGTCCTACCTGGCGCTCGCTGTCACGGCGATCGCGGGCGTGGTTGTGGCCGGTTGCGGCAGCGCCGGTGGCGATGCAACGGGCACCGCGACGGGCGGCACGGCGACTGGCGGGTCGGCGAAGCCGGCGAAGGTCGCCTACCTGACGTACACGTACAACGACTACACGCAGGCTGAGGAGAAGGGGCTCAAGGAAGCTGTCGAGCCGGGGGGCGGCAGCGTGACGGTGTTCAACGGCAACTTCGACGCGCAGAAGCAGCAGCAGCAGTGCCAGGACGCCATCACCTCTCAGCGCTTCAACGTGATCGTCCTCGACCCGTCCGACGCGCCGCTCGGGGTCCTCTGCGCGACGGCCGCGAAGGCGGCCAACATCCCGGTCATCGCGGTGGAGAACCCGGTCGGGCCCAACCGCGACACGATCGAGCCGCAGCTGCCTGGCGTCGTCGGCTCATCGGTCATGACGCAGAAGGCGATCGTCGACGGCCAGATGCAGCAGCTGCGCGCCGCCTGCGCCGGCCTGGATCCCTGCAAGGTGATCGCGGAGATCGCCGCGCCTGGCGATCCGTTGACAAGCAAGATCGTCCGGGCGGCCCGGGCTGAGCCGAACGTGGAAGTGCTGCAGGTGCTCGCCGCCGAGTACGACCCAGGGACGATCGCCAAGGAGATGCCGGACGCCCTGACCGCACACTCGGACGTCGATGTCTTCCTCTCGGCTGCTGACTCACAGGCGCTCGCGACGATCGGGGCCTTCAAGCAAGCCGGACTGTTCGGCAAGGTGAAGATCATCGGCAACGGCGGCAGCCGCTTGGGCAAGCCGGCGATCGCCGACGGGACGCTGTTCTCGACGATGG
>DATMIZ010000095.1:0-10955 GCA_035554055.1 Baekduia sp.
CGACCTTCTTCTTGTGGATGACGACGCCGATCGCCGACGAGCAGCAGTTCGCGTTCGATCTGATCGAAAAGGGAATCGTGTGCGCTCCGGGCTCGATGTTCGGCCCTTATGGCAAGGGCCATCTCCGCGTAGCGCTCGTCCCCACGCCCGCCGACTGCGAGCGCGCGGCGCAGATCCTGACCGCCTAATTGTTGGCGTGAAGGGCCTCGTTGAGGCCGCCCCAGTCGCCGCTGCGGGGCAGCGCCTCGACTGCACCGGAGACGCTGTTGCGACGTAGCAGCAGCCCGTCTTGGCCCGAGAGCTCGGCAGCCTTGACCTTGGCGTCGCCGACGCTGACCACGGTGCCAGCAGTCACATAGAGACCCGCCTCGACGATGCAGTCGTCGCCGAGCGAGATCCCGAGCCCGGCGTTGGCGCCTAGCAGGCAGCGCTCGCCGAGCGAAATCACCTGTGTCCCACCGCCCGACAGGGTGCCCATGATCGAGGCGCCGCCGCCGACGTCGCTGCCGTCGCCGACGACGACCCCTTGGCTGATCCGGCCTTCGACCATCGAGGCCCCGAGCGTACCCGCGTTGTAGTTGACGAAGCCCTCATGCATGACGGTCGTGCCGTGTGCGAGGTGTGCTCCGAGCCGCACACGATCCGCATCAGCGATTCGAACGCCCGCGGGCACGACGTAGTCGGTCATCCGCGGGAACTTGTCGACGCCGATCACGCCCAGATGTAGGCCGGCGGCGCGCGCACGAGCGCGTACCTGCGGGAGATCCTCAACGGCAACCGCGCCAAGCGTCGTCCACGCGACGTTGGTGAGCAGTCCGAAGATGCCGTCGAGGCTGATCGAATTGGGCGCGACGAGCCGGTGCGAGAGCAGATGCAGGCGCAGATATGCGTCGTGTGCGTCGACCGGGGGCGCGGCCAGGTCGGCGATCACGGTGACCACCGCTTCGATGCGGACACCGCGGACGTCATCGCTGGTGACGGCCGGCAACAGATCGGACATGCCTAGGTTCGCCGCCTCGGCGTGCGTCAGCTGACGGCTGTCGGCGAACTGTGCCGGCGGCTGACCGAGCTCCGGAGCCGGAAAGTATGTGTCGAGTGCCGTCGACCCGGATTCGGTGAACGTTGCGAGGCCGGCGCCCCATGCGGTCTGTGTCATCGGCCCTGACGGTATCTATTCGAGGCGCTGCAGCGCGTCGAGCAGCTCCGGGCTGAACTCAGCGGTGTAAACGGGCTCAGCCCAACCGGTCTGCGTCATCTGCAGGCTCTCATCGACCTCGACCAGCAGCTCGCCGCCGTCGAGCCGCACCGTAACCGGTGATGCGCCACCGCGCAGCACCATCGCCACCGCCGCGCCACAGGACCCCGTCCCGGATGAACTCGTCTCGCCGACGCCACGCTCGAAGATGCGAGCGCGGATCTCGCCTGCCCCGGTCTGGGTGAAGAAGGAGACATTCGTGCGGTTCGGAAACAGTCCGTTGGACTCGATCTGAGGGCCGTAGAGGCCCAGGTCCAGTGTCTCCAGCTCATCCAAGGATTCGACGAAGATCGCGCACTGCGGATTGCCGACCTGCACGTGCTGGAACTGAAACATCCGGCCAGCCGAGCTGAGTTCGCCGCGCCCATCGGGCCCGCCGGACGGGTAGTCGGCGGACTCGAGCCGCGCGCGGCCGAGTACGACGCTGCAGGTGCGATCGTCGAGGATCGTCGGCCGGACTTCACCTGCGGCGGTGCGAATCGAGAACTGTGTCTCGTCGGTCCATCCTCGCCGGCGCAGGTAGAGAATCGCCTCGCGCGCGCCGTTGCCCGACAGCTCAGCCTCGCTGCCGTCCGGGTTGAAGATCCTTAGCTGCGCGACAAAGCCCGGCTCGTCGGCCGCAGTCAGCTCGAGGACGCCATCGGAGCCCACACCCGTGTGCGGGTCGCAAATCCGGCGAATCCTGCTCGGCGACAGCTCGAACGGCAGCACGTCGCGCTCGACGATCACGTAGTCATTGCCCAGCGCCTGCCACTTCTCGAACTTGACGCTCACCGGGGCGAGTCTATGCGGGCGGCCAGCTGCGCTGCCGACGGCGCATCGGCATCGAAAAGCTCGGCGTGGCCAAGCTTGCGCATCCAGGTGAGCTGCCGCCGCGCGTACTGGCGTGTACGCGTGCGCAGAGCGTCGACGTCGCCCGTCAACAGCTCCTGGAAGCCCAACGCCTTGCGCGCGGTCTCCGAAGCGCCCGCGGCGGCGGCGGCGCGGACCTCCTCGGCGGCGCCCGCGGCCACTATCGCCGCGACGCGATCGTCGACCCGCGCCCGCAACGCTTCGCGTCCGAGCGTGAGTCCGATCAGGCGCGTTGGGTGGCGCATCGTCGCGGTCCACAGCCGGTTCGGTCCGCTGCGCTCATGTAGGGCCCCCATCGCGTGCAGCTCGAGCGCCCGGACCACGCGGGTGCGGTCCCCAGGCTCGATCCGAGCGGCGGCCCAGGGAGCGACCGCACCCAGCTCTGTGTGCAGCACCAGTGAGCCCTCCTGCGCGGCGCGTGCATTCAGATCGGCGCGCAGCTGCGGTGGCGGCGGCGGATCGAGATCGAGCTCAGCGAGGGCGGCGCGGAGATAAAGCCCGGTTCCTCCGACGACGATCGGCGTGCGCCCCGCCTCTAGCAACGCGTCGATCTCGGCGTGGGCACGCGGCGCGTACTCGCCGACGGAGAATGTCTGGGTGATCGGTACGAACGAGACGAGGCGGTGCTCCAGTTGCGCCTGCTCGGCAATCGTCGCGGCGCCGGTCAGGATTTCCAGCCCCCGGTAGACCTGCAGGGCATCGGCTGACACCGCCACCGGATCCTCCCCCGCAGCCCGCAGACGCTCGGCAAGCGCGATCGCCAGCGCCGTCTTGCCGATCGCCGTCGGCCCGAAGATGGCCAGGATCTGAGGCACCGGCTCAGGATCGCATGCATGGGCCGCCGGTAGGGCATGCGAGGATGCGCGGCACATGCAGATCTCCGGTTCGAAGGTCCTACTCACAGGCGCCACGGGCGGCCTCGGACACGCGATCGCGCGCGAACTTCGGGGTCGAGGCGCAGATCTCGTGCTGACAGGGCGCCGGGTGGACGTCCTTGAGCCACTCGCGGCCGAGACGGCTGGCGTCGCAGTGCAGGCCGATCTCGCGGTGCGAGGCGATGTCGAGCGACTCATCTCCGACCACGCGGACACCGACATCCTGATCGCGAATGCCGCGCTGCCCGCGTCAGGGCACATCCACAGCTTCGACACGCAGGAGATCGACCTTGCGCTCGAGGTGAATCTGCGGGCCGTGATGATCCTCGCGCATGCCCTGTCTGCCCAGATGGTGCGTCGTGGACGGGGTCAGGTGGTCCTCATCTCATCGCTGGCCGGAATGAGCGGGCAGACTGGATCTTCCGTCTATTCAGCGACCAAATTCGCCTTGCGCGGCTTCGCGCAGAGCATGCGTGGCGATCTGCGAGACGCGAACGTCGGCGTCAGCTGCATCTTTCCCGGTTTTGTCAGGGATGCAGGAATGTACGCGGACTCCGGCGTCAAGCTGCCGGCCTGGGTCGGCACCAGCACCCCGCAACAGGTCTCAGCAGCGGTCACGAGGGCGATCACGCGCAACCGCGGCGAGGTCGTCGTCGCGCCCCTCCCCATGCGTGTCAGCGCGATCCTCGCCGGGATCGTGCCGGAACTCGCCGCAGCGGTGGCGCGGCGGGCGGGCGGCGGGGCGGTCAGCGGCAGTTTCGCCGAGGGTCAGCGCGACAAACGACGCTAGGCGGCGCGCATCTGCTCGTGATCGATGCGCTCGGTCTTACGCGTCTCCGGGATCAGGACACGCAACACCTCTGTCGCCAGCGTCGCGCCATGAGCCGGATCCTCGGGCGTGGCAACCAGACGCACGACGACCTCCTCGCCGTCGATCTCCTCCAGCGAGATCCGCGGCTGGCCACGCGTAGGCGTCTCGATCGTCGCCGCCAGCAGCGCCTGGATGTCGGCGGGCGTCACGCCCGGGCGCAGGCGCGCGCGCAGATCGACAGCGGCTGGCTCCTGCAGCGGCACGACGGCGGCACCCAGCACAACCGAATTGGGGACCATGATCTGGTCGCTCCCGCGCGAGAACGTCGTGTACATCAGCCCCAGCGAGCTCACGATGCCCTGTACCGATCCAGCCAGCCCGCCTGCCTGCAGCTCCACCAGGTCGCCGACGCGGAAGGGACGCGCGCTGAGCAGGACGATGCCCGCGAAGAGGTTGCCGAGCGTCTGCTGGGCGGCAAGGCCGAGCACGACGGCGGTCGCGGCACCACCGACGGCAAGCGTGCGGCTGTCGATGCCGGCGGTCCAGCCGGCGAGGATCGCGATCACGAGGATCGTCAGCAAGCGCGCGAGAAAGCCGACGATTCCGGCGGCACCGGGATCGAGCCGCTTGAACACCACAGGTCCCAGGGCGCGACCCACGTCGCGCGTGAATTCCCAGCCGATGGCGATCAGCGCGAGCGCAGCGGCGATCTTCACCGGCGTGTCGACGCCGAAGATTTCCTCGCGGTAGCGGTAGACGACGATCACGCCCGCAAGCAGGGGCAGCAGCGCTGCCGCCTGTATGCGCGCACGGCGAACCGCCTTGGCGCTGAGCTCGCGGGCAAGGCCCGCCTGGTTCCAGGTGTGGGTTCGGGTGTCAAGCATTTTTCGCACTACTGCCTGTACCCACCGCGCACCGCGATGTTGCGCGACTGTGCGCGACAACACATGCCGCAATGTTTGTAAATCAGCGTTCAGCGGCTGATGGCACGGGCAAGCAGCGGGAGCTCGCCGACCAGCGTCTGGCTCGATGCGGACGTGATCTGCACCGGCACGATCTCGCCGGCACTGCCGACGCCTTCGAAGTGAACAGCTTTGTTGTGCGGCGACCGACCGCGTAGCTGCGACGGATCGGACCGCGCCGTGCCTTCGACCAGCACCTCGACCGTGCGGCCCACGAAGCGGTGCGCGCGCTGCGTGGCGTGGCGTTGCACGACCTCCAGCAGGCGCTCCATGCGGTCAGCTGTCTCCTCCGCGCTCACGATGCCTTCGGTAAGCGCCGCCGCTTCGGTCCCACGCCTAGGCGAAAACACGAACGTGAATGCGCTGTCGAATCCGACCTCTTCGCAGACTTCGAGCGTCTCCGCGAAATCGGCCTCGGTCTCGCCTGGGAAGCCGACGATGATGTCCGTCGTGATCGCTGTGTCCGGGGCATGCTCGCGAATCAGTTCGACGCGGCCCATGTAGCGCTCGCGGTTGTAGGTCCGGCGCATCGCCTTCAGTATCCGCGACGAGCCTGCCTGCAGCGGCAGGTGGATGTGCGGCATCAGCGACTCGAGTTCGGCGTGGCACCGCACCACGTCCTCGTTGATGTCCTTCGGATGCGGGCTCGTGTACCGCACGCGGTCGATGCCCTCTATCTCGTCGGCGGCGCGCAAGAGCTCGGCAAATGTCGACCTCGCCGGCCTCAGATCACGGCCGTACGCGTTGACGTTCTGTCCCAGCAGCGTGATCTCCCGGACGCCGTCGTCAGCCAGGCGCCGGATTTCGCCAAGGAGTTCCTCAAGCGGACGGGAGACCTCGCGGCCTCGCGTCGAAGGGACGATGCAGTACGAGCAGTTGCAGTTGCAGCCCACCGATATCTGGACCCAGGCCTGGAACTGGCGATCGCGCTGGGCCGGAAGGTGTCCCGTGAAGCCCTCGAACTCGAAGAACCCCTGCGCGGTGAGCGAATCGCTCGTCAGAAACTCGGCGAGTTTGTGCACCTGCCCAGGACCGAACGCGACATCGACGTGCGGGAACTGGCGAAACACGTCTTCCTTGACCGATTGCGCCCAGCAACCGCCGACGCCGATGATCGTCTCAGGCCGCCGCTTCTTGGTGGCGCTCGCGTGTCCGAGATGTGCCGCGAAGCGCGTGTCCGCCTTCTCGCGAATCGAGCAGGTGTTGAACAGGATGAGGTCGGCCACCTCGCGGTCCTCGGTCTCGTCGTAGCCGAGCGCGCCAAGCATCCCCTTCATGCGTTCAGAGTCGTGCTCGTTCATCTGGCACCCGAAGGTGGTGAGGTGGAACTTCTTCATCGCACTCGAGGGTATCGGTGCGCGATCACTCGCTGGCGATCTCAAGGACCTGATGCGGGACGCCTGCATGCTCGATCTCACCCGTTCGCGCAAATCCGAGCCGCTCCGCGACCGCGAGCGAGTCGAGGTTGTCGTCGGTGATCAGCGCAACCACGCGATCGGCCTCCAGGACGTCGAAAGCCACCCGCAGCGTTTCTCGCCCCATCTCGGTCGCATAGCCATTGCCGCGGGCATCGGCCGCGAGCAGCCATCCGATCTCCAGAGCGGGTCTTCCGACCTCACGCGTATGGGTGAGGCCGATGCGTCCCACATAGCGGTCCGTTTCGCGCTCGCGGACCGACCAGGGCCCGAAGCCAAAGCGCGCCCAATGCGCCCTGTCGGCGTCGTGGATCGCAAGGGCGCGCTCGGGAGTCCGATGGTCCTGCGGCCAGTGATCCCCGACGAAGTCGTCGGCGAGAAACACCGCCGACCAGGGATCAAGATCGGCGGCGACAGGTCGGTCACCACGCAGGCGCGCTGTGAAGACCCGTTCGAGTCCTTCGATCACGATCGCTGAGAAGCGAAGCTACGGATCGCCTCATACGAGAGATCCAGGTCAAATCCCTTGCGAACGAGCACCCCGAGCGCGCGCTGGCGCTCGCGGTCGTCGGACGGAGCATCGGAGAAGCGGCGGCCCAGCAACGCCACCGCCGCGTCGAGCTCATCGTCCCGGTCCCGCGTAAGCGCCGAATCGATCAGCTCCTGCTCGACACCGAGCGCCTGCAGGCGTCGCCCGATCCGCTCAGATCCCCAGTCGTCCAGATTGCGCCGATCCTCGGCGAACGCAACCGCGAAGCGCGCATCATTGAGATAACCCTGGTCCTGAAGCTCGGTGAGCGCGCCTTCGACGGCTGCCGCGCCCACCTCCTTGGACGCCAGATACGCCCGAACTTCGGCGGTGGTCCGATCCCGCATTCCCAGATACCGATACGAAAGATCGAGTGCATCGAGGTGAGCGCGCTCAGGCGAGCGGGTGTCCATCGCCCGGGTCTCAGACAGCGGCCGCAGCCGATGCCCCGTTTGTGGATGCCGACTTGGCCGATGCTTTGATCTCGCCGGTCACCGGATCGACGTTCGCGGGAATCGACCCATCGGCTTCGGGCATCTCCGGCGCGATCGCGTCGTCATCGATCGGCTGGATCAGCGCACCGTCGAAACCGATTGCGGCATACACCTTGTCCTGGATCTCCTTGGCCATCTCGACCTGCTCGTCAAGGAGCGCTTTTGCGTTGTTGCGTCCCTGGCCGAGCCGCTCATCGCCATAGGAGAAGAAGGATCCAGACTTCGTGACGATGCCGTGCTCGATGCCCAGATCGAGGATGCATCCGGAGGTCGAGATGCCCTTCCCGAACTCGATGTCGAACTCCGCCTGCTTGAACGGGGCGGCGACCTTGTTCTTCACGACCTTGACCCGGACGCGATTGGCGACCGCCTCGGTGCCTTCCTTGATGGTCTCGATGCGGCGAATGTCGAGCCGCTGCGATGAATAGAACTTCAGCGCCCGCCCACCAGGCTGCGTCTCCGGCGATCCGAACATGACACCGATCTTCTCGCGGATCTGGTTGGTGAATACGCACATTGTCTGCGTACGGTTCAGGTTCGCCGCCAGCTTGCGCATCGCCTGGCTCATCATTCGGGCTTGCAGACCGACCGTCTGGTCGCCCATCTGCCCTTCGAGCTCAGCACGCGGGGTCAGCGCTGCGACCGAGTCGACGGCGATGACGTCCACGGCGCCTGAGCGTACGAGCATGTCGGCGATCTCAAGCGCCTGCTCGCCGTAATCGGGCTGGGAAACCAGAAGCGAATCGATGTTCACGCCGATCTTCTGCGCATAGAGCGGGTCCATCGCGTGCTCAGCATCGATGAACGCGCAGGTCCCGCCGAGCTTCTGCGCCTCTGCCAGAACGTGGTAGATCAGGGTCGTCTTACCGGACGATTCGGGACCGAACACCTCGACTATCCGGCCGCGTGGCATGCCGCCGATTCCGAGCGCGAGATCCAGCGAAAGCGCGCCTGTGGGGATTGCATTGACCTTGACCTGAGCGCCTTCATCCCCCATGCGCATCACGGAGCCCTTACCGAACTCCTTGTCGATCTGCGCGAGTGCGCCAGCGAGCGCGTCCTGCTTTGCCTTGCGGCCCTTCTCGTCGTCGGTCAAAGCCATTGCTTGTTCGTGCCTCTCTTGAAAGTGGTTGGTGCGAACAGGTGTTCGACCTGCACCAGCTAAACACCTGCGTCAGACGGAACATGTGTTCGAGCAAGCTACGACGCAAATCGCGGCAAAACACCACCTAGTGGCAACGATTCTCCGAGATGGAGCGGACGGATCAGGCGGGCTGCTGGAGCACGCGCCTGAGAGCGTGCAGCGCGGTCGCGCAGGTTCGGTCGCGGATATCGCCGCGATCGCCGCTCAGCTCCACCTCATGCGTGATCTCACGCCCGTCTCTCGCAATCACGCTTACGCACACTGTGCCGACGGGCCTGCCGGACGCGCTCTTGGGCCCGGCCTCGCCTGTGAGCCCGATCCCGATGTCCGCGTCAAAGGTGGAGATCGCTCCCTGGGCAAGCGCCGCCGCCACTTCGAGGGACACGACCCCGGAGCTCTCGATCACCGCCTCGTCCACCCCCGCGACGGCCACCTTGGCCTCTTCCGTGTAAGCGACGACCCCACCGAGCAGAAAGTCACTCGCACCGTCGCCATTGCTCAGACGCGCAGCCATCAGACCACCGGTCAGCGACTCGGCGACGGCGACCGTGAGCTCCTGCGAACGCAACAGTCCGGCGACGATGTCGTCGACCGTCGCGCCATCGAGCGAAAAGACACGCTCACCGTGGCGCTCGCGAATGAGTTCCTCCAGATCGGCGTAGATCTGTGACCTGCTCGGCACAAAGCGCGTGTCGACTTCCAGCTCTCCGCGGCGCAGGCAGGTTGTGATCTCGAGCGCATCGATGTCGATACCGCGGTCGCGGGCGACGCGCAGCGTCGCAGCGATCTCCGATTCCGGCAGTCCGAAGAGCCGGACCACGTGGCGTTCACGCTCAACGCGCCCCGCGATCGCATGATCCAGGGCGCCCGCAGCAAGCGCGCGCTCCCACATCGGCTGCAGCTCCCGCGGGGGCCCAGGAAGCACGACGATGTCCGGGCCCGGCCCATGCGCGGGCGCAACGATGAAGCCGGGCGCGGTGCCGATCGGCTCCAGGATCGTGGCGCCGGCGGGCATCATCGCCTGCTTACGACGCGATCGAGCAAGCGCGTCGGCATCCAGGCCGAGCCAGCGTCGTGTGGAGCTCTGCAAGATCTTGCCGATGCGCTCGTCGAGTTCCGGGTCGTGCACCAGCTCGCGTCCGTGAAAGTCAGCGACGACGCTCACCGTCAGGTCGTCCTCGGTCGGCCCAAGTCCACCGCTGGTGGCAATCAGGTCACAGCCGTCCTCAGCCAGCCACGAGAGCGCGCGTGCGATGTCGTCGGGCCGATCGCCAACCACTTCGATGTGCCCCACGTCGACACCCAGATTCGCCAGCTGTGCGGCGAGCCACGGGCCGTTGCGGTCCGAGATGACGCCCGTAAGGACCTCAGTCCCGGTGATGACGATGCCCGCGCGCGCGCTCACCTCCACACCGTACGACGACAGCCGTGTACTACGCGGGCACCCAGACGAGAGTGCCGACACCGCTCACCGGCTACACCGTGTCGTCGTGGAGGGGCTCCCGCGCCGTCGCCGGCTCGGCATCGCCCTCATCCGGAGCGCCACTGAGCGCCTTCAGCACGCGCGGAAGATCGGCCTCGGTGACCAGTACCTGTCGCGGTTTGGAGCCTTCGTAACCGGAAATGATCCCGCGCCGTTCGAGCATGTCCACGAGGCGGCCGGCGCGTGTGTAGCCAAGCCTGAGCCGGCGCTGCAGCATCGAGGTCGACGCGGTCCCCATCTCGACGACCAACTGGATCGCATCGCCGAGCAGTTCGTCCTCGTCGGGGTCGAACTCGGTGTCTGAGGATTTCTCGGGCTCTTCGGGCTCGACCGCCTCGAGCAGTTCTTCGCGCAGATCCGGCTCGCCCTGACGCGCCCAGAACTTCGTGATCGCGTCGATCTGAGGCTCGTCGATATATGCACCCTGGATTCGCTGCAGCTTGCTCGAGCCGACCGGCGAGAACAGGAGGTCTCCCATGCCGAGCAACGATTCGGCGCCATTCTGATCGAGGATCACGCGTGAATCGGTCTGTGATGAGACGGCGAACGCGATCCGTGAGGGCACGTTGGCCTTGATCATCCCGGTGATGACGTCGACACGTGGCGACTGCGTGGCGAGAACCAGGTGGATGCCGACCGCGCGTGCCTTCTGCGCGATGCGGATGATCGCGTCCTCGACATCGGCCGGCGCGACCATCATCAGGTCGGCGAGCTCGTCGATCACACAGAGGATGTACGGCAGCGGGGTCTCGCCCTCGTCGACCCGGACTCGGTTCAGCTCGGAGAGCGAGCGCGTGCGCTTCATCGACATCACGCCGTAGCGCCATTCCATCTCGTTCACGAGGTTCTGCAGCGCGTTCGCGGCCTTGCGTGGCGAAGTGATCACCGGGGTGAGCAGATGCGGCACAGAGTCGTAGTGATTGGTCACCCTGCTGCGGCACCCCGACCAGCTCGAGAAGCTGCGCCGCCGGCCCGAGCTGATCGTGCCTGCGGTCGAGGAGCTGCTGCGCTTCGAGTCGTCGGTCCAGTACTGGCCCTTCCGCAGCGCGCTCGAGGACATCGAGATCGCAGGCACCACCATCCCCAAGGGCGCGCAGGTCTTCCTGGTCTACGGCGCGGCGAACCGCGACCCCGC
>DATMIZ010000096.1:0-19359 GCA_035554055.1 Baekduia sp.
GGATCGAGCACGTTGCCGTCCGACTTGCTCATCTTGCGACCGTCGGCGCCGAGCAGGAAACCGTGCGCGTAGATCCGGCGCGGTAGCTCGATGTCGGCCGCCATCAGCAGCGCGGGCCAGAACACCGAGTGGAACTTGATGATGTCCTTGCCGATCAGATGGACGTCGCAGGGCCAGAACTCGGCTGTGATGTCGTCGCCCTGGGCGTAGGCGAGCGCGCTGTAGTAGTTCAGCAGCGCCTCGAACCACACGTAGAAGACGTGCTTGTCGTCCCACGGGACGGCGACGCCCCAGGTCATCTGCGAGCGCGTCAGTGAGACGTCGCGCAACCCGCTACGGATGAACGCGAGCACCTCGTTGCGGCGCTCGGCCGGACCGGTCCAGTCGGGATCGTCGGCGAACAGCTGCTCGAGCCGGTCCTGGAATTTCGAGAGCGCGAAGAAGTAGTTCTCCTCCTTCTCACGGATCAGCGGAATCCCATGGATCGGACACGTGTTGCCGGGTCCGACCTCGTTGTCGGCCTTGAAGTCGGCGCAGCGCGGGCAGTACCAGCCCTCGTACTCGCCCAGATAGACGAAGCCGTTGTCCTTGACCTTCGCGAGGACCTGCTGGACGACCTTGGCATGGCCCGCGTCGGTGGTCCTGATGAAGAAATCGTTGGACACTTCGAGCAGCGGCAACAGCGACTTGAAGTGCTCAACGTTCTTGTCGGCGAGGGCCTGCGGCGTCGTGCCCTGGTCGGCCGCGGCGTGCACAACCGGCTCGCCGTGTTCATCCGTTCCCGTCAGGAAGAAGACATCGTCGCCGGCCTGCCGCCGTTGCCGTGCAATGACGTCCGCCGCGATCACCTCATACGCGTGTCCGAGGTGTGGAGCGGCGTTGACGTAGTTGATCGCCGTCGTGATGTAGAAGGAGCCCATCGGCGGCGAAGGCTACCGGCGGGCGTTAACGCCACTCCGCCGAACGCCATCGCGGCGATGCCGAGGCCGATCCAAGCCGTGACCGGCACCGCAGGCGCAGTCGGCGCCATGGCCGGCCGCGCAAACCGCAAATCGGACGCCGGCGTGCGTGTGGCAGGCCGACCGCGGCGCGGGTGTGACACGGGCGCCGGCCCGAGTCCGGGGGCTTGCGTGCCGATCAGCTCCAGTGGATCGACATAGCCCCAGCGATCGTCGCGATAGCGAGCGCCGAGCGTAAGCGCGGTTTCCGCCAGCCTGCCGAGCGCGCCTCCGGCTTGCACCGCTTGCCCGGCTACCGCGGTCGTCGGCGCCATCAGTCCAAGGTGCGTTGCGACGAGATCGCCGCAGATGACGGTCACGCCGTTTTCATGGCCGGGCACCGGCCCCGCATAGGTGACCTTGCCACTGCACGTGCTGCGAACCCGCTCGCCGCGACGACCCGAAATCACGATGTTGCGCCGCGCACCCGTCTGGAAGGGTCGTGTTCGGCGATAGTCGAAGCGCTTGTGGACCGTGCCGTCGATCGGCATCGTCCAGGTACCGCGGGCGGCGGCTGACGCGTTTGGAGAACCAGCGGCGGCGATCGTGCAGGCCACCGACACGGTGAAGAGAAGGAGATTGCGCCGGCGCATCGCCACACCGTGGCGCAGCGCATCGAAGCTCGCAGGCATCGGCGCACTTTTGTAACACCCTCCCGGGTGCAGGCACCCTCCCGGGTGCAGGCCCCTCCGAGCGCCGGACCGACTCAGCGGTCGTAGAGATCGTTGGCGCTGAGCCCCGTCAGCTCCGCGACCACCGAAGCCGCCGCTCGACGCTTCGCCCCTGCTTCGATGAGCCTCCGCACCGCGTCCAGTCCCGCCGCGAGATCGGCCTCTCCGGCGGCCGCGGCGCCGATCACGACGACGATCTCGCCCTTGATCTTCGTGCCGGCGAAGTGCTCGGCGAGCTCCGCCGCCGTCCCGCGGACGACCTCCTCGTGGAGCTTGGTCAGCTCACGACAGACGGCGACCGGGCGCATCGAATCGACAGCCGCAAGCGCCGCCAGTGACACCGCCACGCGATTCGGCGATTCAAATGCAACGAGCGTGTCCGGGGTACGGGCGAAGAGGTCGGTCAGAGCGCCGGCCTTGCGGGGCAGAAAGCCCGCGAACCGCCATGAATCACTCGGAAGACCGCTCGCTACCAGGGCCGTCAGCGCGGCCGATGGACCCGGAAGGACCTCCACCTCGAGGCCGGCGCCGATGCATTCCTGCACGAGCACGAACCCGGGATCCGAGACGAGCGGCATACCCGCGTCCGACACCAAGGCCACGGTCTCCCCTGCCAGCATTCGCTCGACGAGCTGGCGCGCTCGCTCGCGTTCGTTGTGCTCGTGGTAGCTGATCGTCTCCGCGCTCACGCCGTGGCGTTCAAGCAACACGCGCGTGCGGCGAGTGTCCTCGCAAGCGATCACGTCGGCCTCGCGGAGCGCGCCGAGCACACGCAGCGTCACGTCTTCGAGATTGCCGATCGGCGTTGGGCAGACCACGAGGCGACCGGCCATCAGCGCCTCCCCTCAGGCCCAAGATCGAACGCCATCAGCGCCGCACCGAGCATCCCCGACTCCGCGCCGAAGCGTGCCGGCACGATCTGGGCCATGTCGCGCGACGGCGGCAGTGCGCGCTCGCGCGCGACGCGGCGCGCGGGCTCCAGCAGCAGCTCGCCGGCCGCGATCACCCCGCCGCCGATCACCACCACCGACGGATTGAAGATGTTGATGACGTTCGCGATCCCGACCCCCAGCCGCTCACCGATCGTCGTGACGACGCGGCGCGCCAGTGCGTCGCCGTCGTGCGCGAGCTCCACCGTCAGCGCGCTGGTCACGTCACGGCCGGCCTCGACCGCGCTTCTCAGTTCCGAGTCCGGGTGCTCGGCGGCGACTCTCATCGCTTCGGTCGCCAGCGCGGTGCCGGACGCGAGCGCCTCGAGACAGCCACGGCTGGGGCAGTTGCCCGAGCAGCGCGGTCCGTCGTGATCGATGACCATGTGCCCGAGTTCGCCCGCGGCACCGTGCACGCCGCGGATCAGCCGACCGCCGGCCACGATCGCGCCGGCAATCCCGGTCCCGAGCGTGAGCAGCACGGCGTCCGAGGCGTCCTGCGCGGCTCCGTGACGGTGCTCGGCGACCATCGCCGCGTTGCCGTCGTTGTCGAGCGCGATCGGCAGCCCGATGTGTTCAGCCATCAGGTCCCGGAAGGGGACATCGGCGAGCGGTAGATGGACGGTGCTCTCGGCAACGCCGCGCTCACGATCGATCAGCGACGGGATGCCGAAGCCGACGGCGGACACCTCGCCCGCAAACGCGTCGCGGACCTCGGCTACCGCATCGGCCACGGTGGCCAGCAGCTCAGTCGAATCCGCGGCGCGTGATTTCCTGTAGGCGCGGTGGTGGACGTTGAGGTCCGCGTCGACGATCCCCGCCAGCAGTTTCGTGCCCCCGAGATCCACCCCGATCACGCACTCGGCGGCCATGTCGTGCACCCTACCCCTTCGATGTCAGGCGACCAGCCACCTCCAGAGCCGCGGAACATGAAGCGCTACCGCGCGGCGCCGAGCCTGCGGCGCCGGCCCGACGACCAGCTCGCGATGCTCAAGGAGCTGCGCGACGAGCGCATGCGCTCCGAGCAGGGCAAGGCGCTTCCGCAGCTGCGGCCGGGACGGGTAATCAAGTGGGCGGCGATCGCAGTCCTTTCGTGGCTGGCACTCAGTCTCGTGCTGTTCCTGGTCAGCGCGCAGCTACGCCAAGGTGACGTCTCAGGTCAGCTCGGCGGGGTGCTCGGCCACCCCGGATATCCGCTCGTGAGCCCAAACACGATTCTCGTCCTCGGATCGGACCAGCGTTCGGAGGCCACGGCTGAACCGGGCTCGACGACCTCCGGGCCGAGCCGCTCGGACTCGATCATGCTGATGCGGGTCGGCGGCGGGAAGTCGGCGCGACTGGCGATTCCCCGCGACACGGTCGTGGACATCCCCGGTCACGGCCGCGACAAGATCAACGCGGCGTTTGCGATCGGCGGCGCGCCGCTGGCCATCCAGACGGTGTCGAACTTCCTCGACATCAAGATCGATCATGTCGTCCAGGTCGACTTCGACAACTTCCCGGAGCTGATCGATTCGATGGGCGGGATCACGTATTCGGGCGGCTGTGTGATCTCACGCATCAACGGCGGTTACAAGAACGGCGGCATCACGCTACGGCTGAAGAAGGGCAAGTCCCACCTCAACGGCAAGCAGGCGCTGGCCCTCGCGCGGACCCGTAAGAACGAATGCAACCCGGCCGAGAACGACATCACCCGTGCGCGGCGCCAGCAGAAGATCTTCGCGGCGATGAAGAGCCGGCTCGTCTCTCCGGGGGCCTTCATCCGGTTGCCATGGGTCGCGTGGAACGCGCCGAAGGCACTACGGACCGACATGAACGGTCCCACACTGCTCGGCCTCTTCGGCGCAATCGCCGCGGGCGGCAACGCGCCGACCGAGGTCCTCAGGCCGTCGGGCGCGGTCACGCTTCCCAACGGAGGCGCCGCGCTGACGGTGAGCGACGCCGACAAGAGCGAGGCCGTGAGAAAGTTCCTCGACGGCTAGCTGGACGGACAAAGTCCGCTGGTACTGTTTCGCGCTTGGCCAGGAACAGTGTCAGTTCACCAAACAGCTTCCGCCACGCGGTCAACGCCGAGGTGATGTGGGAGGCGTATCCGGACAAGCTCATCGGGCTGATCCAGGAACTGCGGCCCAAGTCGATTCTCGACATCGGCGGTGGCCGCAACCCCAAGTTGTCCCTTTCGCAGGCGCAGGAATTGTGCGAGCGCTACGCGGTGCTCGACGTCGACCAGGGCGAGCTCGATCTCGCTGACGACGGCTACGAGACGATCCTGGGCGACGCATCCAATCCGCCCGAGATCACCAAGGGCCAGTTTGACTTCGTCTTCTCGCGAATGGTCGCCGAGCACGTCGCAGACGGCCGGGCGTTTCACGAAGGCGTCTACTCGATGCTCCGGCCAGGGGGCGTCGCGTTTCACTTCTTCCCAACGCTCTACTCCTTGCCGTTCCTGGCCAATTGGCTGATCCCCAATGCCGTCGCCGACCGCGTGCTCGATCTGATCGCCCCGCGAGATCGCGACGAGCAGGACAAGTTCCCGCCCCATTACAGCTGGACCTTTGGGCCGACCAACCGGCAGATCGCGCGGATCGAGTCGGTCGGATTCGAGATCGTCGAATACACCGCCGGGTTCGGTCACAGGTACTACAACAACCTCCCCGTGATCCGGACGGTTGGCGCAAAGCTCCACGACGCGTTGGCACGGCGACCGGTGTGGAGCCTGTCGAGCTACGCGTCGCTCGTGGTGCGACGGCCTCTGACCGACTAGCTGCGGCGCTAGTCCTTCTTCGAGGAGGAAGCCGAAGCCTTTACCTCGGGCTTCTTGGCGTCGGACTTCTTCGTGTCCGAGCTAGAGCTGCTTGAGTCGCTCGACGACGCGCTGTCGGCCTTGGACTTCTCATGGGCGGCCTTTTCGCGGTTGCGCTTCTTGGTGCCGTAGTCCGTGTTGTGAAAGCCCGAGCCTTTGAAGTGGATCGCGGGCGGATGCAGCACCTTCTGCACTGGTGCGCCGCAGACCTGACATTCGGTGAGCGGGTCGTCAGTGAATTTTCCGATGACCTCGAACTCGTGTCCCTCATCGCAGCGGTACTCGTAAATCGGCATGGCGAGAGATTGTAGGTACGTGCTCGCAGCCACGCCCCCTGGGCGACGTTTGTCGCTTATAGGACGACTAATGTCGCCCACGCGGACAGGACGTGCCGCCCACGGCAGACCCAGCCCGGCGCGCATGCTGATAAACGTGCAGCATGACTACCGACACCGTGACCATGGACAAGATCGTCGCCCTCTGTAAGAGGCGCGGCTTCGTGTTCCCCTCGTCGGAGATCTACGGCGGCGTCGGATCCACCTACGACTTCGGCCACTACGGCGTTCTGCTGAAGAACAACGTCAAGGCCGCGTGGTGGCGCGCGATGCTGCAGGAGCGCGAGGACATCGTCGCGCTCGACTCGGCGATCATCCAACACCCGCGCGTTTGGGAGGCCTCCGGGCACCTCGCCGGTTTCACCGATCCGCTCGTCGACTGCAAGGCGTGCAAGCAGCGCTTCCGCGCCGACCACGTCGACTTCGAGGAGATGTGCCCGGCAAAGGCTTCGCTACCGAAGACCGAGGACCGGCGCCACGATTTCACCGAGGCGCGCGACTTCAACCTCATGTTCAAGACCCAGGTCGGTCCCGTCGAGGAGACCGCGTCGGTCGCCTACCTGCGCCCCGAGACGGCGCAGGGGATCTTCATCAACTTCAAGAACGTCCTGCAGTTCTCGCGCAAGAAGCCGCCGTTCGGGATCGCGCAGGTCGGCAAGTCCTTCCGCAACGAGATCACACCCGGCAACTTCATCTTCCGCACGCGCGAGTTCGAGCAGATGGAGATGGAGTTCTTCGTACCGCCGGCAGAGTCCCAGCAGTGGTACGAGACCTGGAAGCAGCAGCGCTTTGATTGGTACGTCCGCTACGGGATCCGCGCGGATCACCTGCAGATGCGCGAGCACGACTCGGACGAGCTGAGCCATTACTCCAGCGGCACGGCGGACGTCGAGTACCTGTTCCCGATCGGCTGGTCCGAGCTTGAGGGGATCGCCAACCGCGGCGACTTCGACCTCAAGGCGCACGCCGAGCATTCCGGCGAAAAGCTCGAGTACTTCGACCAGGGCTCGGGCGAGCGCTACGTCCCCCATGTGATCGAGCCGGCCGCCGGCGCCGACCGCGCGACGCTTGCGTTCCTCGTCGATGCCTACGACGAAGAGGAGGTGGGCGGCGAGTCACGCACCGTGCTCAAGCTGCATCCGCAGTTGGCGCCGGTGAAGGCCGCGGTCCTGCCGCTCGTCAAGAAGGACGGCCAGCCCGAGCTCGCGCACGATATCTACGACGCGCTCAAGCCTCTGATTCAGGCCGAGTACGACGAGGGTGGATCGATCGGCAAGCGCTACCGCCGTCAGGACGAGATCGGCACGCCGTACTGCATCACGATCGACCACCAGTCGATCGAGGACCGCACCGTCACGCTGCGCGACCGCGACACTCTGGCGCAGGAGAGGATCCCCGCTGACGAGCTGACCGGCGAGCTGGTCAAGCGGCTCGGCCAGCCGTGGCAGAGCCCGAAGCTGGGCTGACGGGCTAGAGCTTTTCGCCCGGCAGCGCGCTTGCCTGCTTGACCCAGTCGGCGAACTGCGTGTCGTCGAGTTCGCCCTCGTGGACGTCGTAGTAGCGCGTCTCGGGGGTCTTTGACTCGCCGGCGGGCACCGGATCCAGCGATGTGCCGCGAAAGAACGTGACCTTCACGTACTTGTCAAAGCAGTGGTAACTCAGAAACCAGCTCCCCGGCTCTGTGCCATAGAAAGGCGAGTTCCACTTGACCGCCTTGTGCACGCCGGGGACGTTCTGCTCGATCAGATCGTCCAGCCGCCGACCGAGGTCATGCTTCCAGCCGGGCATCGCCGCGATGTAAGCCTGCACAGGCTCATCACCATCGCCCTTCGGAATCTGAGGGTTGCCGCCGGAGAGCAAGACCGGCTCTGAGGCAGACGCTTGCTGGTCAGCGTTCGTTTTGGCCATGGCTTCAGCCTAAGAATGCCAGCCCACTGCCCCAGATGCGCAACCCGCGACCCGACCGACGAGCACGTCTTGGGCCGGATTTCCCCTCGCTATGTGGGGATATCCGGCCCATGACGTTGGGGGGACGACCTATCTGGGGATACGGGGGTGCTGCGGCGACGCGCGTCGGGCTCGCGGGCCTGCAGCGCGGCAGCCGACCCGCGTGCGGCGCGAGACCTGCGCGCGAGTGCGAACCCAAGCTGCGTCGGCGCGTACAGCGGCTCGCGGCCGCTGGTGCCAGGCTGTGCGCGCACAAAGCCTGCGACACGTGCGACCGAGAGTTGAAGCGTGGCCTGTCTCGGCTCCAGTCCGCCAAAGGCAGTGACGTCGCTGATGCTCATCGGACGGCCGGACTCGACGAGCACGGCCAGCAGTTCACGCGATACCGAGTGCAACCTGGATGGGCTGTCATAAACGATCGCGGGCACGACCGACAAGCTGCATGATCCCGCGCGCCACTGCACCTGCTGGTGCGACTCAGCCCAACTTCAAGGCGCAAAAGTTCCCGAAAAGTTGCAACCAGGCGCCCTACGCCTCGTTCACGGCCTCCGCCACGATCTCCAGCGCGCTGAACAGGTAGGCGCGGGAGATAGTCAGCGACGGCATCAGGCGCAGGACATTGCCGTACCGGCCGCAAGGAATCATGATCACGCCGCGGTTCAGGCAGCCCTGGACCACCTTCCCCATCCGCTCGGCGTCAAGCGGCTCCTTGGACTCCTTGTCCTGCACCAGCTCGATCCCGATCATCAGGCCGCGCCCGCGCACCTCTCCGACGAGAGGGCTGTCCAGCGATTCGATCTTTTCGATCACCTCGGCACCCAGCTGGGCGGCGCGACCGATCAGGTCGAGCTCGGGATCGAGCAACAGCTCGATGTTCGTAAGGCACACGGCGGCCGCAAGCGCGTTGGCGGCGAAGGTGTTGGGCTGCGACCCGGGCGCGATCTGCTTCGCCAGCTCGGTGCGCATCGCGACTCCGCCCATCGGCAGATCGCCGCCCATGCCCTTACCGAACGTGAGCATGTCGGGCTTCACGCCTGAGTGCTCGACCGCCCACATCTTGCCGGTGCGGCCAGCGCCGGCCTGGACCTCATCGACCACCAGCAGCGTGCCGGCTTTGTCGCATGCCGCTCGCAGCAGGCGCAGGAACTCCGGTGCCGGCGGGACGTAACCGCCTTCGCCCTGCACCGGTTCGACGATCACGGCGGCAACATCGTCCGCGGCCGTGTACGGCGTGTTCAGCAGGTAGTCGACGTATTCGCCCGCGATCTGTTCGGCGCTCTTGTGGCTCGTGTCGAACGGGAAGCGATACGCGTACGGGTAGGGCGCATGGATGACGCCGCCCATGAACGGGCCGTAGCCGGCGCGGTAGTGATGGCCGGTGGTCAGCGCGTTGGAGGCGTTCCAGACTCCGTGATAAGCACCGTGAAACGCGATGATCTGGTTACGACCGGTGACGCGCTTGGCGAACTTGATCGCCGTCTCGAGCGCGTCGCTGCCGCTCTGCGTGAAGAACGTGATGCAGTCGCCGCGCAGCCCGTCCGGCATGATCTCGGAGACCTTCTCGGCGAGCTCGACACGTTTGGAGTTGCTGACATCCGACGCGTGCATCAGGCGCTCGGACTGCTGCCGTATCGCCTCGACGACCCGTGGGTGGCAGCGGCCCACGCTGTTGACGCCCACGCCCGCCGAGACGTCGATGAAGAGGTTGCCGTCCGGATCCTTGACGGTCACGCCGAAGCCCTCGTCGAACACGACCGGGAAATCGCCGCCGCCGCGCGCCATCGATTCAACCCGCCACGACTTCTCCAAAGACTCCCGCGCCTTCGGGCCGGGCACGTCCGTCTTCATCAGCGGCGCACCGGCGTATGAAAGGGCTTCCAGTTCCGTTTCAGAGACCATGCCGCCAGCCTACGTCAGCAGCACGACCGCTGGCTACTTCAGGCGCCCAGCTGAGCAGCGGCGCTTGCTGCCCGGCTTTTGGGCTCAGTGGCCGCCGTTGTCAGACGCCGTCGAGGCCGGCGAGGTCGTCGACATGTAGTCGAACTCCTCTTCGGCACCAAACAGCAGATCCAGCACCTTCTCCCGGAGATCAGACGAGACCGCGAGCGCGGCAAGCGCGATCAGCCCGGTGATCACGAGCGCTTTCGTGAGTGTGTGCCCGCTGTCGCGCTTGGGACCGTGACGCAGCGCGGTCCCGGCGTCACGCAGCGCCTCGGCCGCGTTCGCGAGGTCGCGGTGGAACTTCTTGTCGTCCATGACGACCTTCTGCGGAGCTTTTGCCTTCTGCACCCGCTGGTACGCGTCCTGGGCGGAGACGAACGCGGCACGGATCGTGTCGCGCAGCTCCTGATCCTCGATCAGCCGCTGCACGTATGGATTCGAGCGTGCGGCGTTGATCGCGTCATAGGCGGCCTTGGTGCTTGAACTCTTTGGCTGGGGCATCGGAATTCCTCGCTGTTGGAACAAAGTGCCTGCTCACGAGCAGGATCACCGGACTCCATTGGGTCTAGGCCTTGACCTTACCCACCGCTCCGGCTGGCTCCAGCGCCTGCACGAGCACCTCTGCGATCGACTGTACGAATACGAACTCGATCTTGTTGCGCAGATGCTCGGGAATGTCCTCCGTGTCACCTTCGTTGAGTGCCGGCGCGATGATTTTCGTGATTCCGTTGCGCTGTGCCGCCAGCGACTTCTCCTTGAGGCCGCCGATCGGCAGGACCTGACCCGTCAGCGTGATCTCACCGGTCATCGCCACCTCCTCGCGGATCGCCCTGCCGCTGAGCAGCGACGACAGCGCCGTGGCCATCGTGATGCCGGCGCTCGGCCCGTCCTTCGGCGTCGCGCCGGCCGGTACGTGGATATGCACGTCGTTCTCGGCGAACCAGGCGTCCGTCAGGTCTGGCGCAACAAGATCCAGATGCCCGCGGACCCATGTGAGCGCCGCCCGCGCGGACTCCTTCATCACGTCTCCGAGTGAGCCCGTGAGCACCAGCTCGCCGCTGCCCGGGTAGCTGGACGCCTCGATGAAAAGGACGTCGCCGCCGACCGGAGTCCAGGCGAGGCCGGTCGCCACACCGGGTACCTGCGTGCGCTGCTTGGCCTCCGAGTGAAAGCGGGGACGGCCGAGCAGCTCGCGCACGCGTTCGGGATCGACCTTGATCTTCTCGTCGGGCTTGTAGCCGCCGTTGGAGCGCGCCTTGACGATCGCCGGCGCAAGCTCACGGGCGATCTTGCGGAACACCGAGCCCAGCACTCGTTCGAGTTGGCGCACGCCGGCTTCACGCGTGTAGTCGGAGATGATCGCGCGAAGCGCCTTGTCGGACACACCGACCCACGCCTTCTTGAGGCCGTTGCGCTCGATCTGCCTCCCCACTAGGTAGCGCTTGGCGATCTCGAGCTTCTCGTCCTCGGAGTAGCCCGCGAGCTCGATGACCTCCATGCGGTCGCGCAAAGGCCCTGGGATCCGGTCCATGTCGTTGGCCGTGCAGACGAACATCACGTTCGAGAGGTCGAACGGGACGTCGAGGTAGTGGTCACGGAACGTGCTGTTCTGCTCCGGGTCGAGCACCTCGAGCATCGCGCTCGAGGGATCGCCGCGGAAGTCAGAGCCCATCTTGTCGATCTCATCGATCATGAACAGCGGGTTGTTGGAGCCCGCGTCGCGCAGCGCACGGATGATCGTGCCCGGCAGCGCGCCGATGTAAGTGCGGCGGTGGCCTCGGATCTCTGCCTCGTCGCGTACGCCACCAACGGAGATGCGCTCAAATTCGCGTCCGAGCGCACGCGCGATCGAGCGACCGAGCGACGTCTTGCCGACGCCCGGGGGACCCGTCAGGCAGAGGATCGAGCCGCCCGCGATCGCCTCGCTCTCGCCGGTCAGCTGCCGCACCGCGAGGAACTCGAGGATCCGGTCCTTCACCTGTTCGATGTCGTAGTGATCCTCGTCGAGGATCTCCCGGGCGTGGTCGAGATCGAGGTTGTCCTCGGTCTCCTTGTCCCACGGCAGCGAGGCGATCCACTCGAGGTAGTTGCGGATCACGCCGTACTCCGCCGCCTGCGGCGACATCGACTCGACGCGCTGCAGCTCGCGGTCGACCTGCTTGCGGACCTCTTCGGGCAGCTTTACGTCGGCCAGCTGCTCGCGCAGCTCTTGCGCCTCCACCTGCGATTCGTTGAGCTCGCCGAGCTCGGCCTGGATCGCCTTGAGTTGCTCGCGCAGGATGTACTCGCGCTGACCCTTGTCGATCTCTGACTGGACCTCGCCCTGGATCTTCGAGTTGATCGAGATCACCTCGGACTCGCGCGCGAGGATGTCCACCAGATGCCGCAGACGCTTGGAGACGTCGAGCTCTTCGAGCAGTTGCTGCTTCTCATCGCCCTTGAGACGCAGCGATCCCGCTATCAGATGCGTCAGCTGCGAGGGATCGTCGATATTCGCGACGGCGAGCGCGAGCTCCTCCGGCAGGTAGGGCACCTCGTCGACGATCGACGCGAACGTCTGCTGCACGTTGCGCATCAGCGCCTGTAGCT
The DNA here is from genome assembly GCA_035554055.1 of Baekduia sp. Lineage (GTDB taxonomy): Bacteria > Actinomycetota > Thermoleophilia > Solirubrobacterales > Solirubrobacteraceae > Baekduia. Next base: position 12,214 of record DATMIZ010000096.1, read on the forward strand.
CAGGGGTGTCGGTCTCCTCGAGGTCCGGCAGTTCGGAGATCTCAGCCACCAGGTAGGGCGTCTCGCGGACGAACCGATCGATGCGGACGCGCTGCTGACCCTGCACCAGGATCCGCACGCTGCCGTCCGGAATCTTCATCATCCGCGCGACGGTGCCGACGACGCCGACGTCATAGAGCTGTGCGGGCCCAGGCGCCTCGACCTCGGGTTCACGCGAGGCGACCATCACCAACAGTCGATTGCCGGTGAGAACCTCGTTGACGAGCTGGATCGAGCGCTCCTGCCCAACTGCCAGGGGCGTCAGCGAATCGGGCAGCGGCACGTTGTCGCGCAGCGGCAGCACCGGCATCGTCGATGGAAGCGTCGGCGTTGTATCGGTGAGCTTGACCGTCTCGGCCTCACCAGAGGAGTTGATCTCGATCATCGAAGCTCGCCTCCCTCGATGTCGGTGCGGATCGGCACGTTGTGGGTGTGCTGCGATGGGTCGGCCAGTGGCAGTTCTACGCGCAGGATCCCGTCGCGGAAGGCGGCATTGGCTTCCGCGGCCACCACGTCGGCCCCGAGTTCGACGACGCGCCTGAACGCGCCGGAAGCGATCTCGAGCTGTTGGTACAGGCGCCCTTCGGAGATCGCGTGCCGGCGGTGCCCGGCGATGATCAGGTGCCGGCCCTTGATCTCAAGGCCGATCTCGTCGGCGTTCACGCCCGCGAGTTCGGCCTGAACAACCGCGCGGGCGGGATCGCCCTCGTAGTAGACATCGACCGCGGGCGAGAAGCCGCCGCTGCGCCGGTGTCCGATCGCCGGTGTCCCGAGGACGTCTCCGAGGAGTTCGTCCATCTCCCGGCTCATGCGTTCGAAGTTTGCGAAGAGGTCACGATGAGCTGACACAGATCTGAGTGTAGTGGCATCAGATCGTGTCGAAATTTGACCTCAAACCTCGTAAATATCGAATTCCTTCGCGACCTGGATAGGACCGTCATACCCGGCGCTCGCCTGTTCACGCGCGTTTTCTGAGTCGAGCTCGTCCGTGATGTGCGTTAGGACCAGGCGGCGCGCACACGCGCGCGCAGCGTGTTCGCCGGCCTCCATCGCGGTCAGGTGACCGCGGGGCTCAGGCTCCGGGTATTCGAGTGTGGCTTCCAGGATCAGCAGGTCGGTGTCGGTCGCGAGATCGACGACGGCATCGTTGGGCGCGCAGTCGGCGCCATACGTGACGCGGCCTGACGTCGGCGTGGTCACGTCCATCGCACAGGTCGGCACCCAGTGCGGGACCGCGCGCATCTCGACGCTGAACACGCCGCTCTGGAGGATGTCCCCCGGCTCGTATTCGTGGAGGTCAAAGGCCTGATCGATCAGCGGCTCGTTATGGAAGTTCTTGCAGATCGCCGTGAACACGGCCTCCGCGCCCCGTGGCGCGTAGATCTGGATCTTCCTGCCGTGGTAGTCGATCGGCTGGCCGCGGCTGTCGAGACTGCGCGGGCTGAACATCAACGCGTACGCGTACGGGATCAGGTCGAAGAAGTGGTCGGCGTGCAGATGCGAGATGAAGATCGCGCTGAGGTCGTAGTAGTCGATCCGCTCGCGCAACTTCGCAAAGACACCGTTGCCGCAATCGAGCATGACGAGCTCGCCCTGCTCCTCGAGGAGGTATCCGCTACACGCGCCGGCCGCGTCCTGCCACGCGGGGCTCTTTCCAAGGACTGTGATCTGCACCAGAGGTTCCCGTTGAAGGCGGGGCCGGGATGCTAGTCACCTGCGGGCGTTGCGGCGTCCACCTGATCCGGCGCGGTCGCCTCGCCCGCGGCAGCCGGGCAGATCGCGCTGCTCAGAAGGTCAGGACCGAACGGATGCCTTCGTGACGGTCCATCGCGGCAAACGCCTCGTTGACATCATCGAGCGGCATCCGGGCCGTGACCAGCGAGGCAAGATCGAGCTTGCCGTCCATGTAGAGATCAACCAGTTCGGGGACGCGATCGCGACCCTTCGCGCCGCCAAACGACGCGCCGGCGATCCGGCGGCCGGTGATCAGGTAGCGCGGGATCACTTCGAGCACCTCGCCTTTGCCCGCGACGCCCGTGACCGTGCATTTGCCCCAGCCGATGCGCGCGGACTCGACGGCCTGGCGCATCACCTTCACCGAGCCGGTCGCTTCAAACGTGTAGTCGGCTCCGAAACCATCTGTCGCTTCGAGAATCCGTTCGACGATGTCATCGCCGCCGAGCATCGTCTCCGTCGCGCCCTGCTGTTCGGCGGCCGCGAGGCGCTCAGCGGACAGGTCGACGCAGATGATGCGACCGGCGCCCGCGAGCCGGCATCCGGCGACGGCGCCGAGGCCGACGAGTCCGGCGCCGAAGACGACGCACGTCGCTCCCGCCTCCACCTGCGCGATGTACAGCGCCGCACCGATCCCTGTGGTGGCGCCGCACGCCAGCGTGCAGATGACGTCCAGCGGCGCTTCGGGATTGACCTTCGCAAGCGCGATCTCCGGGATCACGGCAGCCTCGGCGAATGTCGAAGTCCCCATGAAGTGCCTGATCGGCTCACCGGCGCGGGAGAGCCGCGTCGTGCCGTCCGGCAGGTGGCCCTTATTCTGCTCGTCGCGAATCGCGAGGCAGATATTGGTCTTCTCAGACTGGCAGTGGATGCACTCGCGGCACTGCGGCGAGAAGAGCGTGACGACGTGGTCGCCGACGGCGAGGCTGGTCACGCCTTCGCCGATCGCCTCGACGATGCCAGCGCCCTCGTGCCCGAGCACGGTCGGCGCGTAGCCGGACGGATCGGCGCCGCTTGCCGTGTACATGTCGGTGTGACAGACGCCGCAGGCCTGCATGCGGACGAGTACTTCACCCCTCGATGGTCCGGCGAGATCGACCTCCTGCACCTTCAGCGGTTGACCAAACTGCTCGAGCACGGCGGCGCGGATCTTCATGTCCAGATCCTAAGGGTTCAAGAGGAGTGGAGCACTGCTTGTTCGGCGGCCGTGGGGAACGTCCATGCCGTCTTGGTTCGCTGTTCCGTCCGGAACGTAAAACGCATCTGTCGGGGCGGTCGCAGACCGTCAGTCGAGTCGGGACGAAATGTCGGGCAGGGCGCGTCGAGTTCAAGTGCGCAGAGCAGGTTGCAGCGAAAGAAGCAGTCCTCGCAACTCGGCTTCTTGATTGATCGTGTGGTTCTTGGCATTTGAGTGAGGGGCTTGAGGCTTGAAAGGTGGACGGTCGACCAGCAAGTGGCGCGACGTCCAGTGGGAGCACAAGAGCACAGGCCGCAGGGGCCCTGCAACGGGCCAATCCGCAAATCGCGCCTTTCCGTCGCGGGCCGCTCGCGGCGAACCCGCAAACGCCGAATATTCACGAGCCGCTAACAACCGACCACGGCGCCCTCTCTTTGCCCGCCCCCACTCGGCTGGCATTGGTTGCGCCCGCATGCCGGGCATAAGTCATGCCAGGTCCGCGGTGAACCTGAAGATCTTCAAGGCTGTTCGAAGTTAACCCCGCATACCGGGCACAACCAATGCCAGGCGTTTACGAATAGCCGATCAGCTACCAGCTCACTTGGTGGTGAAACCTGTCATTATCGAAAAATGTCTGACTTCCTTACTGAGAAGCGCCGGGAAATCGAGCAGCGCATGGCCGAGCTGCGCCCGCTCGTCGGTGAATATCAACAACTCGAAGCCGCGGTCGCTGCACTGGACGGTGCAGCTGCCTCACCTTCTCGCCCGGCCAAGCGCGCGGCCGCCAAGCCCCGTGCCGGCACCGGCAAGCGCGGTCGTCCCAAGGGCTCTGGCAAGCGTGCCCAGCAGGTACTCGCGCTGGTCGCCCAGCGTCCCGGGATCACGATTCCAGAGATCGCTCAGGAGATCGGGATCCAACAGAACTACCTCTATCGCGTGGTGCCCGATCTACAGAAGGACGGCAAGCTGATTAAGCGCAAGCGCGGCTGGTACCCCACCGGTTGAACACGCCTCGTCGGGCATTTTTCCAACGCCCGACGGATGAACATCTTGGGCCGGATTTCCCGTCACTATGAGGGATTTCCGGCCCAAGATGAACATTCGGGAGTTAGACGAGCCCGAGATCCTTCACTGCATCGCGCTCACCGACGAGCTCCGCGACCGTCGCATCGATCTTCGATTGAGCGAATTCGCCGACCTCGAGGCCTTCGACGATCTCGTAGTTGCCGTCCTTGACCCGCACCGGGAACGACGACACGATGCCCTCCGCGACGCCGTACTGACCGCCGGAGGGGACGGCCATCGAGCGCAGGCTGTCTGAACCGAACACCCAGTCATGGACGTGGTCGATCGCGGCGCTGGCCGCGCTTGCCGCGCTGGAAGCGCCGCGCGCCCCGATGATCTCGGCACCACGCTTACCGACGCGCGGCATGTACTCGTTCTCGTACCAGTCCTGATCGACGAGCTCCGATGCCTTCTTGCCGTTGACCTTCGCGTTGAACAGGTCGGGGAACATCGTCGGCGAGTGGTTACCCCACACGACGAGATCTGAGATCTCTTCGACGGTCACGCCGAGCTTGTCCGCCAACTGCGCGTAGGCGCGGTTCTCGTCGAGTCGCGTCATCGCCGTGAAACGCTCGGCCGGGACGTCCGGTGCGTTGGACAGCGCGATCAGAGCGTTCGTGTTGGCCGGGTTGCCGACCACGAGCACGCGGACGTCGTCGGCTGCGCCGGCGTTGATCGCCTCGCCCTGCGGCTTGAAGATCGCGCCGTTGGCCTCGAGCAGATCCGCGCGCTCCATGTCCTTGGTGCGCGGGCGCGCGCCCACCAGCAGCGCGACATTCACGCCGTCGAATGCCTTGACCGGATCGTCGAAGATCTCGATCGAAGCGAGCGCCGGGAAGGCGCAGTCCTGCAGTTCGAGCGCGGTGCCTTCGGCGGCCTTGACGGCCTGCGGGATCTCGAGCAGGCGCAGATTGACCTTCTCATCGGTGCCGAGCATCTGCCCGGAGGCGATGCGGAAGAGGAGCGCGTAGCCGATCTGACCCGCGGCGCCTGTGACGGTGACTGTTGTTGCCATGGAGGTGGTCTCCTGATGTGGACGTTCGTGATTGCCGCGCGACTCCGCCGCTGTGCGGGCGGACCGGGCGCCTTGCGACGCCGGACGCTAGCGACTGACGCACGCGGGACGACATGTGGATGGCGGCGCGAGCCCGATCTCAGAGTGGCTACGTTGGAGAACCATGTCCGACACGCTCAACCCGCAGGAACTCCCACACGCCGATCGCCGCAGCTGGCTCGCGCTCGGCGTCGTCTGCGTCGGCGCGCTGATGATCGTCCTCGACACCACGATCGTGAACGTCGCGCTGCCGGTGATCCAGGACGATCTCGGCTTCAGTCAGTCCTCGCTGACCTGGATCGTCAACGCGTACCTGATCTCGTTCGGTTCATTCCTGCTGATCGCCGGCCGTATGGGCGACCTCTTCGGTCGCAAGCGGATTTTCCTGCTCGGAATCCTCGTATTCACCGTTTCGTCGGTCGTCTGCGGGATCGCCAACGGCCAGCAGCTACTGATCGCCGGCCGCTTCGCCCAGGGACTTGGCGGCGCGCTCGCCTCGGCCTCCGTGCTCGCGATCATCGTCACCGACTTCCCGCGCGAGGAGGAACAGGCGAAGGCAATGGGCGTCTACATGTTCGTCTCGATCGCGGGCGGATCGCTGGGTCTGCTACTCGGCGGCGGGCTCGTACAGCTGCTGAACTGGCACTGGATCTTCGTAATCAATGTGCCGATCGGCATCGCCACCTATCTCGCCGGACGGAAGCTGATCGACGAGAGCGAGAAGCATCAGCAGGACGGTCCGCTCGACTACACCGGGGCGGCGATGGTGACCGTCGCCGTCGCGATCGGCGTTTACGCGATCGTCGGCGCTGCCGAGCACGGTTGGACTTCCTTGCAGACGCTCGGCCTCGGCGCGATCGCAGTCGCAGGCCTCGCCGCCTTCCTCTGGCTAGAAGACCACATCAAGAGCCCGATCATGCCGCTGAGGATCCTTCGTGTTCGCAGCCTGCAGTACTCAAATGTGATCCGCGGCCTCGCCGTCGTGGGGATGTATGCGGCGTTCTTCCTCGGAGCTCTCTACATGGAACGAGCGCTCAAGTTCAGCCCAATCGAGATCGGGCTCGCCTTCCTGCCGATGTCGCTTGTGATCGGCGCGCTTTCGCTCGGCATCACCGCGAAGGTCGCCGCGCGTTTCGGCGTTACGAGGACCGTCGTCGGCGCATTCCCGCTGGCCATCCTCGGACTGCTGATCCTTGCGTCGGCGGATGCGAACACGGCCTATTTCCCCACACTGCTCGTCGCCTTCGTACTGCTGGGCACGGGGATGGGACTCTCGTTCTCGCCACTCATACTGATGTCTATGCGCGACGTTCCCGAGCAGGACGCTGGGCTCGCCTCCGGCATGGTCAGCGTCTCGATGCAGCTCGCCGGCGCCTTCGGCCTCGCGGTGCTCAGCTCAGTGGCGGCCGATCGCACGGCGGCTTCCGCGCGCGATGGCGCCGGATCGATCGAGGCGCTCGTCAACGGCTTCCAGCTCGCCTATCTGATCGGGGCGATCGCGATGGCAGCCGCGGTTGCGCTGACCCTGCTCGCGGCCCGCGAGCCCAAGCGTAATCGTGAGCCAGTCCCGGCCACCGAAACGGCCACCGAGCGCACCTGATTTGTTGAAGTCTGGTCCGCTGATAGGAGTGCTGCCGCTCGACACGACAGCTCAGTACGGACTCTGGACCGAGCGCGCCCTGATCGCACCGCAGGCGTTGATCCAGCCTCTGCAGGAACTAGGTGCAAGCGTTGTTCTGCTGCCTGATGCGTCGAGCTGGGATCGGCGGCACAAAGCCCTCGATGCGATCGTCGTGCAGGGAGACGATCACGATCCCGTTGTCGTACGGGCAGGCGAGCTAGCAATTCCGATCGCGAGCTACGTCGCGAACGACGAGTGGCCCGCGCGCGCCGCGGAGCTCGTCCGCGCGGTACGCGCGGGCGACACGCCCTGAACACTCGTCAGGACATCGCCGCGCGGAGGTTCTCGTCGATTGCCGCGAGGAACTCCTGCGTCGTCAAGGACGCCTGGTCTGGGCCGACGAGCCGTGCGAGGTCATTGGTCATCTGACCACCCTCGACGGTCTCGACGCAGACC
>DATMIZ010000097.1:0-2978 GCA_035554055.1 Baekduia sp.
GATCACCGACGACCACACGCCGTTCCTGCGGCAGAACGTGCCCGCGGTCGACCTGATCGACTTCAGCTATCGCTACCGCGACACGCTGCAGGACACGATCGACAAGCTCTCCGTTGGCGCACTCGACGCAACCGGCGAGACGATCGTCGAATACCTCCGGCGCTAAAGCCAGATCGGGGATGTGTGCGCCTCCTTCGCTCCGCTTGGGCGACGTTTGTCGTCTATTAGGCGACTAATGTCGCCCACGTGTATCGCGCGGGCGGCTCGCGGCTCGATCTGGTCCCGCTTGGGCGACGTTTGTCGCCCATTGCGCGGTTAATGTCGCCCAGGTGTGTCGGGCTCGCAGCTCGCGGCTCGATCTCGCGCCGGGCCCCGACACACGCTTAATCACTACGCAACGTTCGGCGACCAGCAGCGGCCTACAATCGGCGGGGATGCCTGTCGAGAAGATCCTGCTCGCCGCACCACGTGGATACTGCGCGGGCGTTGATCGCGCCGTCCAGACCGTCGAGAAGGCGCTCAAACTCCACGGCGCGCCGGTCTATGTCCGCAAGGAGATCGTCCACAACAAGCACGTCGTCGAGGAACTCCGCGCGCGCGGCGCGATCTTCGTCGAGGAGCTCGACGATTCGATCCCTGAAGGCGCGATCACCGTCTTCTCTGCCCACGGCGTGTCGCCGATGGTCCACGACGAGGCCAAGCGCCGCAAGCTGCAGACGATCGATGCCACCTGCCCGCTCGTCACCAAGGTCCACCGCGAGGCGGTCAAGTTCGCCTCTGACGGATACACGATCGTCCTGATCGGCCACGCCGGCCATGAGGAGGTCGAAGGCACGATGGGCGAAGCACCCGAGGCGATGGTGCTCGTCGAGACCGAGGAAGATGTCGCGAAGCTCGAGATCGAGAACACCGACAAGCTCGCGTACTTGTCGCAGACGACCCTCTCAGTCGACGAGACGCAGGCGATCATCGTCGCCCTGCACGAGAAGTTCCCGACCATCACCGGCCCGCGTACCGATGACATCTGTTACGCGACGACCAACCGCCAGATGGCGGTTAGACAGATGTCGCCGCACTGCGATCTCGTGCTCGTCATCGGCTCGAAAAACTCGTCGAACTCCAACCGACTGGTTGAGGTCGCTCGCGATTGCGGCGCCGCTTCCTACCTGATCGACAACGAATCAGAGGTTCGTGGCGAGTGGCTCGAAGGCGTGTCGGTGGTCGGCATCTCCTCCGGAGCGAGCGCGCCTGAGGAACTCGTGCAGCGGCTCGTCAACTATCTCGCCGACGATGAAGTCCACACGTCGGTCGAGGAGTTCGAAGTGGTGCAGGAGGATGTGCGCTTCATGCTGCCGAAGACGATCAGGCAGGCCGAAATCGCCGCAACCTCGGTGTAGCCGCGCCTGATGCGCACGCTGGTCGTCTCCGATCTGCACCTCGGTGCCGACACTGGCGTCGACGTGTTGCGCGGTGATGTGGCGCTGCAGCCGCTGCTCGATGAGCTGGAGACGATCGACCGCCTCGTGCTGCTCGGCGACACGCTTGAGCTGCGACACGGTCCGGCCGCCATTGCCCTGACCGCCGCACGGCCGGTACTCGAACGGATCGGGCAGACGCTGCCGCGGCACGCTGAGATCGTCGTGCTGCCGGGCAACCACGACCACTCGCTGGTGAGCACACATCTCGCCGAACGCACCGAGCCGCTCGAGCTGGAGACCGCGGTGCCGCTTGACCGCGTGTCGCCGGTGGGACAGCAGCTGGCCGGCGCGCTCGGGCTGGACCGCACGCGCTTTGCCTATCCCGGCATCTGGCTACGCGAGGACGTCTACGCCACGCATGGCCACTTCGGCGACGTCCACACGACGTTGCCGATGTTCGAGCGCCTCGCGGCGGGCGTGATGGCGCATCTGGGTGCCGCCGTCCCCGACCACGATGCCGTTCCCCACCACTACGAACGCGCGCTGGCGCCGCTCTATGCCTGGGTCGACGCGACCGCGCAGCGCGCCCCTTCGGACGCCGAGCTCGCCACCGATGGCGGTGGCATGCACCTCTACCGAGTGCTGACGACTCGAGGTCGGCGGCCGCTCAGCCACCGTGCCCTCGGCGTCGGATTCCCGCTCGCGATCCGCGCGCTCGTCCCGTGGATCGGCCCACTCAGCGCCGACCTGTCGGTGGCCGCGGTCCGTCGCAGCGCGCTGACGGCGATGGGGGAGGTCATCCGGCGCCTACAGATCGACGCCGAACACGTGATCTTCGGCCACACGCACAGGGCCGGGCCGCTTCCCGGCGACCACGACCACGAATGGCGGACCGACACGGGCGTCCGGATGCACAACACGGGCAACTGGGTGCTCGAACGGCACTTCATGCCGACCCCGCATGTCGCCAATCCGTATTGGCCGGGCTCGGCGATCCTGCTTGAGGACTCCGCGCCGCCTGAGCTCAAGCGACTGCTCGGCGACTTCGTCTCATACGCCTGAGCGTCAGACGCGCGCCGCTACTCCGGGCGTGAAGACGGTCGCATGAACGGTGATTCCGGCCGGGACATCAAGCTCAAGTACAGAGTTAGTGTTGACGCCGTGATCGACGATCTGGAGGGCGCCCGGGAAAGTGATCGCCTGTGGGGAGCCGTTGACGATCAAATCGCCGTCTCCCTCGGCGATCACCCAGACGCCGCCGGCCTCGTACGGGCCGCTGTAGGCGCCGGGTTGCTCCGCGGTGGGCACCACGATCTGCGCATCGGGGCGATCCTCGGGATGCAGCGGCTCGATGAGCGGTCGGTCGGCACCGAGCAGCTCCTGGATCGCCGCCTCGGTCTCCGCGTAAGCGCCTTCGCCGTAGTGGTACTCGAACAGTCGCAGTCGCCGGTCAAACAGGTAGCGCGCCGGCCAGCCCTGGTTCTCGAACCGGCGCCACATCAGGAACTCCTGGTCGATGCAGACGGGGTGCTCGATCTCGAGTCGCTCGACGGCCGCGCG
>DATMIZ010000098.1:0-3584 GCA_035554055.1 Baekduia sp.
GAGGCCGTCGACGTCCCTCGCGTGTAGGTGCCGAGATCGAAGTAGGGCTCCATCGCTGCCGCTCCCGTCCTGGACGCTCCTACGTTTTCTACAGCTTCTGGCGCCCGGTTCCAGCGAGGCGGTTGCCACCAGGGGCGGGCAGGTCGCCGGCGAACGGCGATGGTCCACCCGCTGGCGCGGCTCCCGCGACATCGCGATGCCCAGCGCGGTGGCCGGTGTCGGCCACCGCGAGGACGTGTCGCTCAGTCAGGCCGTCGTGTGGCCGGTGGGCAATTTGGCCCGATCGGCGAGGACCTGCTCGAACACGGGGACGATCGAGGGGTCGAATTGGGTTCCGGCGCATCGGCGGAGCTCGGCGAGCGCCTCGTCGATCGTCTTGGCCGGAGCGTAAGGCCGAGTCGAGATCATCGCGTCGAAGGAGTCGCAGACGGCGATGATGCGCGAGCCGAGCGGGATCTCGACGCCGGCCAGTCCGTCGGGGTAGCCGGTGCCGTCCCATGCTTCGTGAGAGGATCGGACGAGCCGCGCGGCGGCGCCGAGCGCGGGTGCGGCGGAGAGGATGCGCTCGCCGATCAGGGTGTGGCGGCGCATGAACGCCCATTCGTCGTCGGTGAGCGAGCCTGGTTTGGTGATGATCGCGTCGGGGATCGCGACCTTGCCGATGTCGTGCAGCGAGGCGGCGTGGCGCAGGTGCGCGAGCTCCTCGGTGTCGATGCCCATGCGCTTGCCGACTTCGTCGACGAGCTCGGCGACGCCGTCGTGGTGCTCACCGAGGTCTGGGTGGCGCTCGGCGAGCGCGCGCATCAGTACGTCGCTGCTCTGTCGTCCGGCGCTTGCCCGTCCGGAGTGCTTTTGCGCATACATCGCTTCGTCGGCCTTGCGCATCGCCTCGGTCACGTCGCCGGTGTCCTGCGGGATGACGACGGATCCGAACGCAGTCGAGATCGTGAACCCGTCGCCGTGCTCGGAGAGTGCTCGGCAGGCGGCCTGCTCGATTGCGTGCTGGCGCGCGGCGCCGGCGATGACGCAGAACTCGTCGCCTCCCGGTCGATACGCGCGACCGCCCATGGCTGCGACGGCGTCGGCGAGCGCAGAGCCGAGGCGCAGCAGCAGCGCATCGCCCGCGGGGTGCCCGAAGGTGTCGTTGTAGTTCTTGAACCCGTTGAGGTCGAACATCGTCAGGACCACGGGCTCCTCGGCGCTGGCCGTGCGGACCTGACGCTCCAGGTCGGCGAACAGCTTGCGGCGGTTGCCCAGACCCGTGAGCACGTCCGTGGTCGCCTGGGCCTCGAGCTCGCGACGGCCGGCGCGCAGCGAGACACCAGCGATCGCGATGATGACCAGCGCGAGCGCGAGCATCGTGATCGGCGCCGGGCCCAAGCCCGAGATGAAGCTGCCGGTCGGCGCCTTGGCACTCGCCACGATGATCCAGTCATTGACGTTGCCCGCGGCCGATGCGATGCGGCGGTACGCGGTCCGGTGCCCGGCCACCTCGGTGACACCGGCCCGTCGGGCTGCGCGCGCGAGCGGGGCGAATCGCGCGTCGCTCGGGACGCCGAGTGCAGCCGCGATGCGCTGGGGATGACCGCTGTCGATGACCACCTTGCCGGTACGGCCGTCGACGACCCGCAGCTCATACGCGTTGCTGTCCTTCGACGCCTTGCTCGCGCCCATTTCGCGGCGGAAGCTCTCCACCGTCACCTCGAAGTGGACAAACGCGCGCTTGTGGCCGTCGGCCTGTGGGATGAGCGTGGCGTTCGCGACGACCCACTCCTTCGTGTCCGGCGAGACATACGGGCGCGTCTGGTGGACCTGTCCGAAGTTCAGCGCGAATGTCGGCGCGAAGAAGACCGTCTGTTCCTCCACCGTCGACAGATCCTTGGGCTTGGCGATCTCGCCGCGCACCGCGCGGGCGAACTCCTCGCCGTTGGCGTCGATGAAGCACGCCTCGCCGATGCTCGTCGGGTACAGCCGCTCGAGATAGTCGAGCTGGTGCGTGACCTCGCGGATACTGCGGCTCTGGCGGCGTACCTTCTCGGACCGAGTGCCGGGCTCGGCGAGCACGTTCGCGAACGCGGGCGAGTTCGCCGTCAACAAGACGATCGACCGTGCCCGCGCGAAGTAGCTCTCCAGCGCGCTTCCATGCTCGTCGGTCTCTGCGACGAGCGCGCGCTTGAGCTCTGACGCGTTGCGATCGTGATCGATCTTGGCCACGCCAAGCGCGGTCGGGATCAGCACGACGCCGACGATCAACGCGGCAAACGAGAACGCACGCATCGCTCGCAGAGATCGGCCACGCCCGCTTGCCCTTGATCTTCTTGGCACGCAGCCGCGCGTCACTACTCAAAGGGACTCAAGGACTCAAAGCGGCCAGTCGATCCCTACGTCATGTCGCATCGGCCCACAGGACCAGTGCGCGCCAAGCAAGATTGGGGACGGGTCCCACTACCCGCGATGGTGGTTCTCGCGCTCTTCCTTGCGGCGGGCCCTGTCGGCCTCGCCTTGTCTCGAGACGACGCCCGGGCGACCGCGCCCGGGAACACGCTGAGAGACGTTGCCCGTAAGGCGGGATGCCGGCTGCAGGAGTACGAGAACGCCCGCGTCACCAACCCGCCGGTGTCCGGTCCCCTCGTGGAGCGAGCGATCGCTACCGACGGTTCGTACATCGGCCGAGCCACACCGACAGTCAACGCCACCACGCACTCCCTCCTTCACGGCCGAGTGCTGATCCAATACCGGCCCGGACTCACCGAACCGGAAGTTCACGCGCTCGACCAGCTCGTCAACGAGGACCCCGATCGCGTCGTCGGCTTCGCGAACCAGACCGGCATGGCGACTCCGGTCGCCGCCACCGCCTACCTGAGCCTGCTCACCTGTCCCCGAGTGACCGCCAGCACGCTGCACGCGCTCCGCGTCTTCCGCGACCGGCGACGAGGATTCGGCAGCGCCTTCTGACCACCGGCCGGAACCGACGGTCGTCAGCTGCCAGTGGTGCAGCCGCCGCGCGGGCATACCCCGCGTCGTCGAACAACCGTTCGATGTTGCCATCGTCGCCGTGACCGATGCTGGAAAGCACCGACGCACGCCTCCGCGGCCTACGCCGCCGAGCTCCCGGCGACCTCGCCGCCCTAGGCGCCCAGTCCGAGCACCTGCTCGACCGCGCCATCGACGTCGCCGCCGACGATGGGCTTCTCCGGTCCGACGCTCAAGAATCGAGCAGCTCCCGGCCAGGAACGCGGGCGGTTACCGGGAAGCGACAGCGCGCGTCGGGGCGCAGCAAATCAGGTGCGCGCTGAGCGGCTTACGTTCAAGCGGAAGAGAGCCTGGACGATGAACACCGCGCCGACCGCGATGACGAGCCAGTCCCAGACGCGGAAGCCCTCGTCTACCCCTTCCGCGACGGTGAGGGCGATGATCAAGGTGAAGGCGGCGACCGTCGCCCAGTTTCTAACGCGAGAATGCGACCTGGCCACGCCGTCCTTCCCGTCGGTCGATCCGGTCTCAGGCTGTTAGCCCGCGAACGGATGCGGGCGCAACTGCGGTCGTTGCGCGAGAGCGGGGCGACCTACAAACAGGATCGAGCC
>DATMIZ010000099.1:0-9272 GCA_035554055.1 Baekduia sp.
GTCGTCGGCGAGCAGCGTGCCGAGCCCGACGGCGCTCTTGAGCGAACCCGACCACTTCGTCCCCGCTTCGGTGACGCCGAGATGCAGCGGATAGTCGATCTTCGCCGCCAGGAGGCGATTAGAGGCGATCGTGTTCGGCACCGACGTCGACTTCATCGACACCTTGAAGTTCTCGAACTGCAGGCGTTCCATCAGCTCGACCGTCTCGATGCCGGCCGTGACGAGCGCCGCGACCGGGTCAGAGAATTCGAGGTCGCGCAGGTGTTCTGGGAGCGAGCCTGAGTTCACGCCGACACGCAGCGGCACGCCGGTCTTCTTCGCGTGCTCGACGACCTCGCCGACCTTGTCGTGACCGCCGATGTTGCCCGGATTGATGCGGATGCAGTGCGCGCCGGCGTCCATCGCCTTGATCGCGAGCGTGTGGTTGAAATGGATGTCGGCGATGATCGGGATCGGCGACTGCGCGACGATCGTCTTCAGGGCCTCCACATCACGGTCCCGGGGCACCGCACAGCGGACGATGTCCGCGCCTGCCTCGGCAACGCGATGGATCTGATCCATGGTCGCCTGGAGGTTCGCTGTCTCCGTCTTCGTCATCGTCTGGACGGCGACGGGCGCGCCACCGCCGATCGGGACGCTGCCGACGTGAATCTGCCGCCTGGAAGCCACGCCGCAATTGTAGGGGGCGGCTCCTACGAGTCTCTAAGCCTTTGGACCAAGCGGCCTGGGCTCGCCTGAGCGGAAGTGCACATACGCGTAGTTGACGGCCCACAAGACCACGCCGCCAAGCAGCAACAGGCCAGCGCGCGCGAAGACCTCGCCGTCTTTCGTAAACATCACGGCGATGGAGACGCCCGCCCCGATGATGGGAAACACGATCGGCGTCTTGAAGTGGTCGTGCTCGACCGGATCCCTGCGCAGGACGAGCACGCTGAGATTCACCAGCGTGAAGACGCCGAGCAGCAGCAACACGGTCATGTCGGCGAGATCTGACAGATCGCCGGTGGCCACGAGGATCGCTGCTATCGCGGTCGTGAACAGGATCGCCACCCAGGGCGTCTTGCGGCTCGGCAGCAACTTGGAGAAGGCCGACGGCAGGACGTCCGCGCGACCCATGCCGTAGAGCAGACGCGACGACATGATCATGTTGATCAGGGCGCCGTTGGCGAGCGCGAACAGCGCGATCGCGCTGAAGATCTTTGTGTCGATCGCGAGCGGGCCGAGCTGTACGACCTCAAGCAGCGGACCATCCGATCCGGCGAGCTTGTCCGTCGGGACCGCCATCGACGCGACGATCGTCACGACCAGGTAGATCGCGCCGGCGATCAGGATCCCACCGAAGAGCGCCAGCGGGTAGTCGCGTGGCTTCTGGGTCTCCTCGGCCACATTCACGGAGTCCTCGAACCCGATCAGCGCATAGAAAGCCAACCCGGCACCGGCTATCACCGCCGGAATCAGCGCCTCACCCTCCTTGATCTCGAACGCACG
Source organism: Baekduia sp. (assembly GCA_035554055.1). Classification (GTDB taxonomy): domain Bacteria; phylum Actinomycetota; class Thermoleophilia; order Solirubrobacterales; family Solirubrobacteraceae; genus Baekduia. The sequence continues at coordinate 1,489 of DATMIZ010000099.1, forward strand.
CGACGTCTCGCCTCCCCCATCTGCCAGGAACGCGAGCCCGATCACGGCGACAAGCACCAATCCACAGAGTTCGATCGTCGTCAGCACGACGTTCAGCTTCACCGACTCGGCGATGCCGCGGGCGTTGATGACCGCCACAAGCAGTAGGAACGCGATCGCGACGCCGATCGTCGGCAGATCGACAAAATCGGCGAGGTAGTCGCCGCCGAAAGAGCGCGACAGAGTCGCTGCGGACGCAACCCCTGAGGCCATCACGGCGAAGGTCACGATGAACGTGACGAAGTGAATGCCGAAGGCCTTGTTGACGTACAGTGCGGCACCCGCCGCCCGCGGATACTTCGTCACAAGCTCGGAGTACGCAAACGCCGTGATCAGCGCGAGTATGAGCGCGGCCGCGAATGCCATCCAGATGGCGCCGCCGACGCGTCCTCCGACCACACCGACGAGCGCGTAGATCCCGGCGCCGAGCACATCGCCGATGACGAACAGCAGCAGCATCTTGCTGCTGATCGCGCGTTTGAGCTCCGTGTCCTCCAGCGGCGCACTCGATGGTGTCCGCTTGAACGGTTTGCGTGCCCCTGCGCTGGACGCCATGCCGCAGCCATTACCCCTCGCGCAGCGCGACCATGCAACGTCTGCAACGAATAACCCGTCAGCGCACGTTGAATCCCTCGCCTGAGAGCCGGCCGATGTCGTTCGTCAGCCCCACCACGAACAGGAACGCAACGAGCATGAAGCCGACGACGCTCACCTTCTCGATCACCGAGAACGGGATCGCACGGCCGCGCAGCTTTTCCGCCAGGGCCCAGAAGATGTGCCCGCCATCGAGCGGCAAAAACGGAAACAGGTTGATGATCCCCAGCGACAGCGAGATCAGCGCCAGCACGAAGATCGCCTGGGTGACGTCGAAATCAAACGACTGTTTGGTCACTTCGACGCTTCCGACCACGCCCGAGACGTCCTTGCGTGCGTCGCTGGAGACGAAGATCCGGGCGATCGCACTGACCGTCGCCTTCGTAACGCGCCAGTTCGTCTCGATCGAGCGCTTGGCTGCCTGGTCCACCGAGAGATCGGTGTAGTAGCGCTCCGCGTCATAGCCGAACCCCAGCAGCGCTCGCTTGGCCTCTGCGTCGTACTTTGGTCGCGCTTCGAGCCCGAGACGCACACCGTCGCGGATCACCACGAGCTTCACCGGGTCGGTGACCGTGCAGCCGTCTCGCTGCTCACCGGCACAGCGATGGCTGGCGATCTGGGCGCGGATCTTCTCGACCGGTCCACTGACACCGTCCGCTGACACGATCCGGTCCCCCGGCTTGAGGATCGTGGAGGCCGGGCTGTTTTTGGAGATCGTGCCGACGTTCGGGATCACGCGGTCGTTCGGTTGACCCTTGATGGCGAAAAGCGCAAAGACGATCACCACGGCGAGCACGAGATTGACCGCTGGACCTGCCGCGATCACGAAGATCCGTTTCCAGACGGGCTGCAGGTAATAGGCGCGATCGCGGTCCTCGTCGGCGATCTCCTCCTGCGGCGTCATGCCGGTGATGCGCACGTAGCCACCGAGCGGCACCGAGCCGATCGCGTACTCGGTCTCGCCCCGCCTGACCTTGAACAGCAGCGGCGGGAAGAAGAGCGAGAAGCGCTCGACCTTCATGCCCACTGCCTTGGCGGCGCCGAAGTGACCGAGCTCGTGCAGGATCACCAGCAGGATGAAGCCGCCGATCGCGAGGACGTAGCTCATCGGCTTGCCGCTGTGATCCGCTCCGCCGCCACGTCGCGGGCCGCGCGATCGGCGCTGTAGAGAGTGTCGAAGGAGCTGATCGGTTCGCCGGGCAAGGCCTGCAGTGTTGCGTCAATCACCTCAGGGATGCCCGTGAACGGGATATCTCCCCCCAAGAACGCAGCGACCGCTACCTCGTTTGCGGCGTTCAAGACGCAGGGCGCGGTGCCACCGGCAAGAGCGGCTGACCGCGCAAGCGCGAGGCACCGGAAGGTCTGCTCATCGACGGGCTCGAAGGTCAGCGAGCCGATCTCGCTGAGGTCCAGCGCGCGCACGGGCAGGTCTGCTCGACGCGGGTGATGCAGTGCGGCCGCGATCGGGACGCGCATGTCCGGGTGGCCGAGGTGCGCAAGCGCGGCGCCGTCGCAAAGCGTCACGTAGGAGTGGACGATCGATTGTGGATGGACGACGACGTCGATCCGGTCGTAGCCGATGCCGAACAGGTGATGGGCCTCGATCACCTCGAGACCCTTGTTCATCAGTGTCGCCGAGTCGATCGTGATCTTCCCGCCCATCGCCCAGGTGGGATGTCTCAGCGCCTCTTCGACTGTAACCGCGGCGAGCTCCGCAGACGACATGCCCCGAAACGGCCCTCCTGAGGCCGTCAGGACGAGCTTCTCGACCGATCCCGGGCCGACAGTCGCCCTCTCCCCCTCCAGCAGCTGAAACAGCGCAGAATGCTCGGAGTCAACCGGCAAGATGTTCGCGCCGGTCGCCTCGGCGAGCGCCATCACCAGTTCGCCGCCCACGACGAGCGACTCCTTGTTGGCGAGCGCCAGGTCGATTCCCTCGCCGAGCGCGGCAACGGTGGGTCCGAGCCCCGCTGAACCCACGATTGCGTTCAGGACAAGATCTGCGTTCGATTCGACGACGAGGCGGATCAGCCCCTCGGCACCGGTGAGCACGGCACCATCGAAATCCGAGGCCGCATCAGCGTGCGTCTCGCCCAGGGCGATGCGCCGGACTCCGTGTTCATGTGCAAGCTCCAGCAGCCGCGTCGCGGAACGGTCGGCGCTGAGGCCTACGACCTCGAGCTCCCCCTCGCTGCGGGCGATCACATCGAGCGCCTGCTCACCGATCGAGCCAGTCGCGCCGAGGAGCAGGACCTTACGGCTCACAGCATCGTCGCCCAGAGGAAATACGCGGCCACGCCGGTGAAAAGGGCTGCGTCGAGACGATCGAGCGCGCCGCCGTGAGCGCCGAAGAGCGAGCCGGTGTCCTTCACGCGCGCGTCGCGCTTGAGATATGAAGCGAACAGATCGCCCACCGGAGCCACAACGCAGACGACCGACCCCAGCAGCAGCGCTTGCAGCCCGGTCAGGTAGTCCTGATAGACGCCGGCGAACCAGACCGCCGCGATCCCGAAGACAAGCCCGATCACGAGCCCCTCGACGGTCTTGTTGGGCGAGATCTGAGGCGCGAGTTTGGTCCTGCCGAGCAGACGCCCGCCGATGAATGCGCCTGTGTCGCCGACGAACGTGCCGATCAAAGTGGAGACGATGATCCCGTCGCCATGCGGGAGATTGATCAGCAGCACCGCATGGGCCAGCGCGATGCCGATGTAGTAGATCCCGAGCATCGTCAGCGCGATCGCGCCCGCCCCACCTTGCGCGCGCTGGAACGCGACGGCGAAGAACACCGCCGGCACCGCCAAAACAAGCATCAGGAACACGTGGTACTGCGTGCCGTAGTTGGCCGCCAACAGGATTGCTGGGAGCGCGAGCGCCGCGGCCAATCGTGACGGGTTGGCGCTCTCGAACATGCCGAACAGCTCGTGCAGGCAGACCCAGCCCAGCAGGATCATCGCGATCGTGAAAGTGATGCCGCCTTGTGCGATGACGACCACACCGGCCACGATCGCCACGATCGCGATCGGGATGCGAGCGCGGAGTTCCCCGCGCGTCGTGGTCGGCGGTGGCTTGGGCGGGCGTGGCGGTGGCTGAGCCTCGGCACGCCGCCGGCGTGCTTCGCGCAGTCGTTGAGCGGGCGTCAGAGCCATTCAGCGGCCGCCGAAGCGTCGTTTGCGCGACGAAAATTCATCGAGGCATGATTTCAGCTCGTCGCGCCCGAAATCCGGCCACATCGCATCGTGAAAGATCAGCTCCGCATAGGCCGACTGCCAGAGCAGGAAGTTGCTCAGACGTTGCTCACCGGAGGTGCGGATGACGAGATCTGGCGCGTGCATCTCGGGCGCGTACAGGAGTTTTGCGAAGTCCTCGTCCGTGCCGCCCGAGAACCGGCGGGCCGCCTCGACGATCTCGTGCCGGCTGCCGTAGTCAAACGCGATGCAGAGCGTGATGCGCTCATTTGCGTCGGTATGCGCTTCGGCCCACTCCATCAGCTCGAGCAGATCCGGCTGCAGGCGATCACGGCGACCGATAAAACGAATCCGCACCCCCTCTGCGTGTAGCTCAGGCGTCTCGGACTGGATCCGCTCGCTGAACATGCTCATCAGCGCATCGATCTCGTCTGCGCTCCGCGACCAGTTCTCGGTCGAGAACGAGTAGATCGTCAGCTCCTGGACACCGAATTCGACGCAGTCGCGCAGGCGGGCTTTGACGTTGTCCGCCCCTGCCCTGTGCCCGTCCACGACCTCCAGGCCACGGGACTGAGCCCAGCGTCCGTTTCCATCGGTGATGATCGCGACGTGCCGTGCGGCGCTCGCCGGCATCGCGGTCAAACCTCGAGGATCTCGGCTTCCTTGCCCTTCAGGAGGCCTTCGAGTTCGGCGATCTGCTCGTCGGTCAGCTTCTGCAGGGACTCCTCGCCGCGCTTCTCGTCGTCTGCGCCGACCTCACCCTCGCTCTTGAGCTCCTTGAGGTCGGACATGATGTCGCGGCGGACGTTGCGGATCGCGATGCGGCCTTCCTCGGCGATCCCGCGCACGACCTTGACGAGCTCGCGGCGGCGCTCCTCATTGAGCTCGGGAATCGCGAGCCTGATGAGCTTGCCGTCGTTATTGGGCGTCAGGCCGATGTCGGATTCGATGATCGACTTCTCGATCGCCTTGATCGACGACGCGTCATAGGGCGCGATCGTGAGCAGGCGCGCTTCGGGCGCCGAAAGCGTCGCGAGCTGCTTGAGCGGCGTGTCGCTGCCGTAGTAGTCGACGACGATCCGGTCCAGCAGCGCCGGTGACGCGCGACCTGTGCGCACCGAGCCGAACTCGGCCGCGGTCGAGTGCACGGACCGGTTCATCCGTTCCTTGGCGTCGGAGAGAAGTTCGTCGATCAGCTCGCTCATGATGTCTGGACCAGCGTGCCGATCCGGTCACCTGAGACTATCCGCTCGATGTTCGAGGCGTCATCCATGTTGAAGACGTGGATCGGCAGCTTGTGTTCCATGCAGAGCGTGAGCGCGGTGGCGTCCATGACCTTCAGTCCTTGCTGGATCGCGTCCATGTGCGAGACCTCGGTGAGCAACTTCGCCTCCGGGTTTGTCCGCGGGTCGTCGTCGTAGACACCGTCAACGCCGTTCTTGGCCATCAGGATCACTTCGGCGTGGATCTCGATCGCGCGCAGCGCCGCAGCGGTGTCCGTCGTGAAGAACGGGTTGCCCGTGCCGGCGGCAAAGATCACGACGCGCCCCTTTTCGAGGTGGCGCATAGCCCGCCGACGGATGTAGGGCTCAGCGACTTCAGCGATCGAGATCGCGCTCTGGGTGCGCGTGTGGACACCCATCCGCTCGAGCGCGTCCTGCAGCGGGAGTGCGTTGAGGACCGTGGCCAGCATCCCCATGTAGTCGGCGGTGGCACGGTCCATCCCCGCCGCGGCGCCCTTCATGCCGCGATAGATGTTGCCTGCGCCCACCACGATCGCGATTTCGACGCCGCGATCGTGGATCGACTTGATGTGCTCAGCAAGGGCACTGACGCGCGCGGGATCGGTGCCGTAGTCGAGATCGCCCATCAGCGATTCCCCCGACAGCTTCAGGAGGACACGCTTGAACACGGGCTCGCTCACAGAGGCGACGCTAACCGATCGAGAAGCGGTCGAAGCGACCGATCACGACGTTCTCGCCCGTCTTGGCCGAAAGGTCGGCGCGCAGCTGTTCGATCGACTTGCCGTCGTGCTTGTCGCCGTTGACGTGGGGCTGGTTGAGCAGCACCACCTCTTCGTACCACTTGCGCAGCTTGCCCTCGAGCGCCTTCTCGCGCGCCTGCTCGGGCACGTCGCCGAGCTGACCCTCGTAGACGCGCTTCTCGGCTTCGATATCAGCCTCGGGAACGTCATCGACCGACACGTAGAGCGGGTTGGCCGCGGCGATGTGCAGCGCGACGTCCTTCGCGAAGGCGATGAAGTCCTCGTTGCGCGCGACGAAGTCGGTGTTGCATTCGACCTGGACCAGCACTCCAACCTTGCCGTTGGCGTGGATGTAGGACTGGATCGTGCCTTCGGCGGTTTCGCGGCCCGCGAGCTTGCCGACCTTGTTGCCCATCTTGACCCGCAAGGCCTCGACGGCCTTGTCGATGTCGCCGCCGGTCTCCTCGAGCGCCTTCTTGCAGTCCATCATGCCCGCGCCGGTGCGCTCACGAAGCGCCTTGACGTCGGCGGCCGAAATCGTCGCTGCCATCTACTTTGCCTCCTCGGCTGCAGGCTCTGCGGTTGGTGTTGCGGGCGTCGCTGTCTCGGCCGGTGCCGGGGCCTCTGCAGCCGGAGCGGCTGCAGCCGGCTCAGCGGGTGCTGCGGCCGCTTCGGCGGCGGCGTTCTGAGCGGCGACCTTCGCGGCTGCGGCTGCCTCCTCTTCGGCGCGTGCAGCGGCTGCTGCGGCTTCCTTGCGGGCGCGCTCTTCTGCCTCGCGACGTGCCAGTTCCTCGGCCTCCTTGGCCAGACGGGCGTCCTCCTGGACCTGCCAGGCGGATCGTCCCTCGTGGACGACCTCGGCGATGCCGCGAGCCACGAGCGAGCATGAGCGCATTGCGTCGTCGTTGCCCGGCACGATGTACTGGATGCCATCCGGGTCGCAGTTGGTGTCGACCAGGCCGATGATCGGGATCCGCAGGCGCTGAGCTTCCTTGACGGCGATCGCTTCGGTCTTCAGGTCGATCACGAAGAGCGCATCGGGTGCGCGCTTCATATTCTTGACGCCACCAAGGTTCGCCTGCAGCTTCTCGAGATCGGAGCGTGCGGAAAGCCGCTCACGCGTCGGCAACAGCTCGAGCTGGCCTTCCTTCTCGAAGCGCTCGAGGTCGTGCAGCCGCTGGATGCGCTGGTTGATCGTCTGGAAGTTGGTCAGCAGGCCGCCCAGCCAACGGTGGTTGACGTACGGCATGCCGCAGGCTTCGGCGTTGTCCTTGATCGCGTCGCGTGCCTGCTTCTTGGTGCCCACGAAGAGCACGGTGCCGCCGCGATGTGCGACTTCGGAAGCGAACTGCTGAGCGTCGGCGAGCAGCTTCTCGGTCTGCAGCAGATCGATGATGTAGATGCCTGCGCGCTCACCGTGGATGAAGCGGCGCATCTTGGGGTTCCAGCGGCGTGTCTGGTGTCCGAAATGCACTCCGGACTCCAGCAGCTCCCTGATGCCGATAGCGGCCATTTGGAGTTACTCCTCGTTTTCCTTGGTTGTCATTCCTGCCTACAGGGCGCGGACCCAGACCGGTATGGCCTGAGCAGGACCGCGACCCCTATGCGTAGTCAGGGTCGGATTGAGGCAGGGAGTGTAGAAGATCGCCGCTCAGGTCGTGCGGGCGAGCTCGAGCGCTGTCGCCAGATCCGGCGGCAGCGGACTCGTCACATCGACGGCGGCGCCCGTGACCGGGTGTGTGAAGGCGAGGCGCGCCGCGTGCAGGAACTGACGTCTGAGGCCGTACGCGCCCTTGACGCCGTAGTCGGGGTCTCCGCAAACGGGCAGCCCGATCGCCTGCAGATGCACCCGGATCTGGTGGGTCCTGCCCGTTTCGAGCGTCACGCGCAGCAACGTGGCTTTCGGCAACGCGTCTTCGATGACGAAGTGCGTGCGTGCTTCGCGCGGCGAGTCGGTGTCCGTCGAGTGTTTGGTCCGTGCG
>DATMIZ010000100.1:0-41623 GCA_035554055.1 Baekduia sp.
GGGCCGGACACGGGCAGCACCTCGCACATCTCTTCGAGCCTGGAGACGGTCCGTTGCCCGATCTGGATGGTCAACTCCGGCTGGTCCAGATTGGTGGTGATGACGATCGAGCGCTCATCCTCGTAACGCTGATTGATGATCGCGTAGAGCTGCTCGAGCACCCACTCCGACGTCTTCTCCGCGCCGACGTCGTCGATGTGGAGCAGATCCACCGCCGCCAGCCGATCCAGGAACTCGGAGTAGGACGAGCTGCTGGAATCCTCGAACGTCGTGCGGATCTCCGCCAGCAGCCGCGGCAGCGAGTAGATCGCCACCGAGCGACCGGCGCTGAGTGCCGCGCTCGACACGAGCATCGCGAGCGAGGTCTTGCCGGTGCCCACCGGGCCGAACAGCCACAGGCCGCGGCCCTCATCGAGTGACTTGTCGACCTTGGTCGCGAAGCTCCGCACCTGCGACACGATCGAAGAGCGGATCTCGGTGATCGGCGGCTGCTCGAAGCTGAGGTCGCGGTACTTGCGCGGGATGACAGCGGACAGACCGCGCGCGCGGCGCGCCGCCACGACCTGGCTATGGCAGCGGCAGTAGCTCGCGCTGCGCCTGTCGTCGTCGACGAGCAACCCACTGCCGTCGCAGATGCCGAAGGGGCAGTCGCGTGCCATTAGTCGTCTCTCGGATCGAGCGTGAGGAAACGCGGGTACTGGCCCTGGAAGGTCATCGCGACCTCGCCGATCGCGCCGTTGCGGTGCTTGGAGATGATGAGATCGGCTTCGCCGGGGCGCTCTGACGGATGGTCGGAATGCTCCGGGTTGTAGTACTCGTCGCGGTAGATGAACATCACGAGGTCGGCGTCCTGCTCGATCGATCCCGACTCACGCAGGTCCGAGAGCATCGGCTTCTTGTCGGTGCGGGATTCGACCGCACGTGAGAGCTGCGACAGCGCGACGACGGGGACCTGGAGCTCGCGCGCGAGGATCTTGAGCCCGCGCGAGATCTCGCCGATCTGCAGCACGCGGCTTTCGATCCTGGCATCGGCGCGCATCAGCTGCAGGTAGTCGATGATGATCAGCCCGAGGCCGCCGTATTCGCGCTCGGTCTGTTGGTGCAGCCGCCGCGCCTTGGCACGAATCTCGGTCAGCCCGACGTCGGAGGAGTCGTCGACGTACAGCGGCGCGCGGTGGAAGCGCTCGGCCGTGTCCATGACACGTTTCCAGTCGCTCTGCTTCTTCAGCTGACCCTTACGCAGCCTGTCGCCCGGGATGCTGGCCTGGGACGCGATGAAGCGCTGCGCGAGCTCGGCCTCTGACATCTCAAGACTGAACAGCGCGACCGGCATCGGGCGTTCTTTACTGAGCGCGACGTTCTCGGCGATGTTGGCGACGAGCGCCGACTTACCCATCGACGGGCGGGCCGCGATGATCACCAGGTTGCCCGGCTGGAAGCCACCGGTGATGTCATCGAGGCGCGAAAAGCCCGACGGCGTGCCGGTCAGCGTGACGCCGTCGGTGGCGAGCTTCTGCCAGACATCGATCTCGTGCTCGAGCACCTCGCCGACGTTGCGGAAGTCCTTCTGACGGTCGTCGCGCGCGACCTCGAGCATCGACTTCTCCGCGCGCTCGACGAGGTCCTTCGGCAGCGCCTCGTGGTTGTGCACCGAGGCCTGGATCTCATACGTCGTGTTCAGGAGCTTGCGCAGCAGCGACTGCTCCTTGACGATCTGCCCGTAGCGACGCAGGTTGCCGACCGCCGGCACCGACGCGGTGAGGGCGTCGACCTCGGTCGCGCCGCCGACCTGGTCGAGCTTGCCGCGCGCCTTGAGGTTCTCGGTGACCGTCAACACGTCGACCGGCTCGGACGTGTTGTACAGCTCGAGCATCGACTCGTAGATGAGCTGATGCCGCGGCACGTAGAAGTCCTCGGGGCGCAGGCCCTCTTCGATCACATACGCGTAATGCGTCTGCGGCGACAGCAGCACCGCGCCGAGCACCGACTGCTCCGCCTCGAGGGAGTGCGGCGGCGCCATCCCCTGCACGACGTTGGTGCTGGAGTAGGACTGGCTCTCGGGATGCGTCGTCACGGACATCCGAAGCTAGCCGGGAGCGCCGGCGGTCGGTCGCTGACACGACAGCGGACTCCGCAAAATGGCCGAAATACGTTTGCGACAGACAACACGAACGTATGTTCGCACGACCACCGGCGGCTGCCCTCCGCGCGGAGCGGATGGGCAACGGCGATCGCCTGCGACGCTAGAGCTCTGAGACGATCGTCTTGACGGTCGCGGTGACGCCCTTGGCGACCTCGACCTCGACCTGGTGCGTGCCGACCTGCTTGATCGGCGTCTCCAGCTTGATCTTCTTCTTATCGATGTCGACGCCACGCGCGGCCAGAATGGCCTCGGCGATATCGGCGTTGGTGACCGACCCGAACAGCTGGCCGTCATCACCGGCCTGCTGGGAGATCGTGAGCACGGTCTTGTTGAGCTGCTCGGCGATACCGGCGGCATCGGCCTGCGCCCGTTCGGCAGCGGCAGCGACGCCGGCTGCGAAACGCGCGGCGTCCTGGATCGAAGCCTTCGTCGCGGGCTGCGCGAGGTCGCGCGGGATCAGGTAGTTGCGCAGGTAGCCCTTGGAGACGTCGACAAGCGCGCCCTTGGGACCGAGATCCTGGACATCCTTCAGCAGAATTGCCTGGGGCATCCTTACTCCCTTTCGCGATCGCGATCGCGACCACGGCCACGCGGGCCGTCTTCGCGAGCGGGCTCGGCCGCGTATGGCAACAGCGCGATCTCACGCGCACGCTTGACGGCGGTCGCGATCTGGCTCTGGTGGCGGCGGCAGGCGCCCGTGATGCGACGCGAGCGGATCTTGCCGCGATCGGAGACGAAGCGCTTCAGCGTCTCGACGTCCTTGTAGTCGGCCTGCTCGACCTTGTCCTTGCAGTACGGGCAGGACTTGCGGCGACCCGTACCGGGACGCTCACGCTTTCCGCCTACCGGAGCACGACGGCTGGTGCCGCCCTGCGTTCCGCTGTTGCTGCGCTTCTTTGCCACTGAAGTTTCCTAAGTCTTTCGGCGTGCTTGATTGCGCTGCGGCGACGTGGTCCCCGCAGTCAGCGCGCGCCGAGAAGGCGCGCGAAGAAATGCATTGTAGGGGGTCGCCGCGCCTGGCGCTCAGCCCGGCCGCTGACCTAGAACGGGATGTCGTCGTCAGCTGGCGGCGCCGGCGGTGCCGGGTTGCCACCCACAGGGGCGGCCGCGAAGTCCGAGGTGTCGGCGGGCACGTCCGAGCGCGGTGTGAAGCCGCCCTGCTGCTGCGCGCCGCCGCCCTGGCCGGCGTTGTCGTCACGACCACCGAGGAACTGGACGGAGTCGGCGATGATCTCGACCTTGGAGCGGTTCTTGCCGGTGTCCTTGTCCTGCCATTCCTGCCACTCGAGGCGACCGTCGATCGCGACGGGACGGCCCTTGGCCAGGTAGCGGGCGCAGTTCTCGCCCTGCGCGCCCCAGACCGTGACGTCGAAGTAGTTGGGCTTGTCGACCCACTCTCCGCTCGCGCCATCCTTGCGGCGCGTGTTGCAGGCGACCCGCAGCTTGCAAACGGACATACCGCTCGGCAGCGAACGAAGTTCTGGGTCAAATGTGAGATTGCCGGTCAGTACGACGCGGTTGATGTTCGTGGCGGCCACGAGGGTCCTTTCGGAGGCGAACTTAGGAGCTTTCGGCGAGTCTAAGCGGGAGCCCGGTTGGCAATGTGCTGATCCCTGCACTTTGCGCTCTTTCGCTACTAAGTCGTGCCCGATCCGCGACATCTGACGCGTTCGACGTCACAGACGCCGTCTGGCAACTGACTTTTGAACGAGCGACTAAGAGTCGTCTGCGGCGGTCGCGACGGGAGCTTCGGGCTCCTCGGCGACTTCGGCTGGAACCGAGGGTGCTGACGATGCAGAGGACTTCAAATCCGGCGGGCCTGGAGTGCCGGGAGCAAGCTTGACGATGCGATGGCGCAGCACGCCGTCGGTGATGCGAAGCACGCGGTTCAGCTCGGCGGGCACGGTCGGCTCGCCCTGGAACTGGATCAGGTGGTACTCGGCCTCAGTCTTCTTGTTGATCTCGAACGCCGTCTTGCGCGTACCCCAGTCATGGGTGCCGACGGTCGTTGCCTTATTCGTCGCGAGCAGCTTGTCGACGTCGGCGAGGATCTTCTTGCGCGCGTCCGGCTCGGCGGCAAGGTCCAGAAGAAGGACGAGATCGTAAGTGGGAGTCTCTTTGGCCATGAAAAAGCGCCCCTGAGGCGCAGCGATGACTGTAGCAACCGGGGGCGAATTCGGCTCTCTGCACGCCTATCACCTGCGTGAAGGAGATCGGAGCGCGCATACGTTGGGGCAACGTCGCACGAATCGGCGCAGTCGTCTTGGCGATCACGCTCGTGTTGGCCTGGCCGAAGCTGAAGGCGTCGCCACCGCAGCTACCGCCGCCCACGACGCTTCCGACCCCGGCCCCACAGCCACCGGCCCCAGCGCCGCCACAGACTGTGCCGAGCCTGCCGCCGCAGGCCGACCCACCGGTGACGGAGCCCGCACCCAGGCGCACGCAACGACACAAGAAGCGCCGTGCTCCGCCCAGACACGACCGGCCTGCCACGACAACACAACCCGCTCCGGCGCGGCGCGCACCGCCTGCGCGGCCTCAGCCGGCATACGAGTTCGAGCCGTTCGGCTGACAGGGCTCCTAGTTGCCCTGTGTCGCCTGCACCTTGGCCGTCTTGCGGCTGATGTCCGCGAGCTGCTCGTCGATCCAGTCGCCGGGATCACGCGCGAAGACGATCTCGCGCAGGCCCTCGGCGCGGCGGGCCCGCTCCTCGGGCGCCATCGTCAGGGCGGTGTGGATGGCGTCCGCCAGCTCCTCGACATCGAACGGATTGACCGAGATCGCGAACTCGCCGAGCTCCTCGTGCGCCCCGGTGTTCTCCGACAGGATCGAGACGCCGTTGCGCTGGTTGACGATCGGCCCCTCCTTGGCGACGAGATTCATGCCGTCGAACATCGCGTTGACGAGTAGCACGTCGTACTGGCGGTAGCTGGCCACCGCCTCCTCGAGATCGTCGCGCAGCTTGAGCTGGATCGGCATCCAATCCGGGGTCCCGTGGCGGTGGTTGACGACCGCCACGAGCGCGTCGATCCGGTCGAGGTACTCCTGGTACTCGGGCACGTCGGTACGCGACGGCATCAGCTGGGCGACGAAGGTGACCTGCTCGGCGAACTCCGGGTGCTGCTCGAGGAACAGGTCGTAGGCGGCGAATCCGCGCAGCACGTTCTTCGACAGGTCCGCGCGATCGACTCTAAGGATCATGTGCTGGCGCCGGCGCGCCGGCATGTCGCGCTCAAAGGCCTGCACCTTCTCGGTGACGGCGACCTTCTGGATCGCCGTCGCGTCGATCGGCAGCGGATACGCGCGCACCCAGATCTCGCGGCCCTCGAACTGCACCGTGCCCTGCTCGAAATCGACGTCGAGGTGCATCAGGTCACGGCAGCACTGCAGGAAGTTCCAGCGATAGGAGCGCGTGTGCAGGCCGATGATGTCGTTGGCGAGGACGCCGCGGAAGATCTCGTCGCGGATCCGGTTCGGCAGCACGCGCCAGGCGTCGGGCTGGGTCCAGGGAATGTGGATGAAGTGATGCAGGAACGCGTCCGGGCGCGCCTCGCGGACCATCGCCGGGAGCGTGTAGAGGTGGTAGTCGTGAACCATCACGACGGGGTCCTCGACGCCTTCGATCTCGTCAACGACCGCGCTGGCGAGGTCCTCGTTCACGACCTGGTAGCCGTCGTAGAACGCCTCGACCTCGTGCCTGGTCATGTTCGGCGCGTTCGAGAGGTCCCAGAGGTAGTGCTGGATGAACCACAGCATCGGGTTGGCGAAGATCGAGTAGAAGCGGTCGTACGCGTCCTGCTCAGACTCGACGAGCTTCACGTGGTATTCGCCGCCGGCCGGAGACTGGGCGGTGAACGGGCGCCCTGCCTGTTCGCGCGCTTTGGCGATGTCGCCCGGGGTCATCGCCGAGGCGATCCAGGTCGCGTGGCGGTGCGATGCGAGGCCCGTGAGAGCCGTCACGAGCCCGCCGGTCCCGCGGTGGGCCGAACCGTCCTCCTCGAAGGCCACAGGTCCACGGTTGGAAACGAGAATCAGGCTCACGACCCGACTGTATTGCCCCAATGTGACGCCGAGGTAATCGTGTGGTGGATGGGGGCTTGCACGCGCTCCGATGAGCCTGTGCCCACGTAATGTGCGCGATCAGTGTTCGATCCCCGCCTTTACCGCGCCGCGCTGCTGATGGTGGTGCTCGCCGTCCTGGCTGGGGCGTTCTCGTTGCAGAGCCGGCCGAACCCCGCCACGACGACGCTCGCCCCCGAGGCGTTCAGCACCGTCGAGGCCTGGCGCACCCTCACGCAGCTGCACGCCGACTTCCCCGATCGGCGGCCCGGCTCGGCCGGCGAGGAGGCGCTCGGACGCCTCGTGGCGACCCGCCTGCAGCAGATAACGAAGAGCCGCCCGGAGGTGGATCAGTTCGAAGGCGCGACGATCGACGGTAAGCGGACGTTGCTGAACGTGAGCGCGACGATCCCAGGCGCGCCGGGGCCAGGGATCGTCGTCGTCGCGCATCGCGATGCGGCTGGGCACGGCGCGCGGGCGGAACTTTCGGCAACCGCCGTGTTGCTGGAACTCGCTCGTGTTGCCGCCGAGAGCGATTCGCGGCGGACGATCACCTTTGCTTCCACAAGCGGTGGCAGCGGCGGACTCGCCGGCGCGCGGCGGCTCGCGGAGCAGCTCCGCAACGACCCGCCGCTGGCTGTGATCGTCGTCGGTGACAGTGCGAGCCGCAACACGCGCAAGCCGACGGTGATCGCGTGGTCAAACGGCAAGGGCCAGGCGCCCCTGCGATTGCAGCGATCGGCGCAGGCGGCGGTGCGCAAGGAGACCAGGCGTGAGCCGGGCGCGGCACGCGCGCCCAAACAGTGGGGGCGGATGGCATTCCCGCTCACGGTCGGGGAACAGGGTGCCTTCGGCCGCGAAGGGATCGCCTCGGTCCTGATCCAGGCCAGCGGCGAGCGCGGACCGGCCGCCGACGCGCCCGTTTCCCAGACGCGCCTGCAGACCTACGGCCGAGCCGTGCTGCGCCTGATTTATGCGCTCGATCAATCGCACGCGGAGCGCGAGGCGCCGCAGGCCGTGCTCGTGGCCCAGGGCCAGCGGATTCCGTACTGGACGATCCAACTGATCGTCGGCGCGTTGCTCGTGGTCCCGCTGATCGTCGCTGTCGACGGCTACGCGCGGATTCGGCGCCGCGACGAACGCGTCGGTCGCTGGGCGGTGTGGACGCTCAGCTGGTCGCTGCCGTTCATCGTCGCCAGCGCGCTACTGCTGCTGCTCAAGGTGATCGGAGTGATCGGGGTCGCGCCGCCTTCGCCGATCCCGGGGCCGTCGCTCGATGTGGGCATCGGTACGACGATCGGGCTCATCTCGATCTTCATCGTGTTCGCGCTGACGCTGCTGTTCGTCAGACCATTCGTGTTGCGCTTCTTCGCGCCCGACACGCTGCAGCAGCGTCCGTCGCGCGAGGGCGCGTCGGTGGCTGTGATGCTCGTCGTGTGCGTGACCGCCCTCGTCGCATGGGCGGTCAACGCATACGCCGCGGCCCTGCTCGTGCCCGCGGTGCACCTCTGGCTACTGGCGCTGTCCCCTGAGGCACGGCTGAAATGGTGGGGCGCCGTCGGGCTCGTGCTGCTCTCGATGTCGCCGCTGGTGGCGCTCGCGTTGATCGACGCGGCGGCCTTCGGATGGTCGCTACATCAGCTGCTGTGGTCGGTCGCGCTGCTGATCGCGGGCGGGCATGCGAGCCTCCCGATCTGGCTGCTCAGCAGTCTGATACTCGGATCGATGATGTCGGCGCTCATGGTCGCGGTACGCCTCGAACGATTCGCGCCGGTGGACACCGAGGCCGGCTCGCATGGGCCGGGTCCCCGCGCAGGGCGCCGGGGGTTCCCTCGACCACTGCACCGGAGTCGTCCGCTCAGGCGTCCAAGGTTCCGTGGACATTGATCTGAGTTTCGGCCTTTGGAGTCAAACCGCGCTCCGAGTGGCCCGACACAAGTGGCGACGCATCCCATGCAACTCTCTGAACTCAAAACACAGGTAGCGCACGGTTCCTACAAAGTTGACGAGCGTCTCGTAGCCGAGGCTCTCGTGCGGCGGCTGGCGCCGTGGAAGCTGGACATCCTCCCGCCCGCGCTGAGCCGGCTCAGTGCTCGTAGCCAGTCAAAGAGCTGACGTCGCCACCGCTGAAGACGGCGCCTGGCGAGCCTGCGACGACCGCACCGATGATTGTCAGCGATGGCTGGCTGACGGCGACGTCGCGGTCGATGCTGAGTAGGAGCTCGTAGTCCTCGCCCGCGCGGGCGGCGAATGCCAGCGGGTCTTCACCGATCGCGGTCGCCACCTCGGCGACGCCGCGCTGCAAAGGCACCACGCCGAGATCGATCTCGAGGCGCACGCCGCTCGCCTGCGCCAGGTGCTCGGCGTCCGTCGCCAGGCCGTCGGAGATGTCGATCATCGCTGTCGCGCCCGCGGCGCTGAGCGCGCGCCCGGCATCGAGCAGCGGATACGGCCGCCGGTAGCGCTCCACAAGCGTCACCGGACCATTGGCGCGACCTTCGAGGATCGCGAGCCCCGCGCCTGAGCCACCGAGCGGGCCGGTGACCGCGACGACGTCGCCTACCCGCGCGCCGTCGCGACGGACGAGTTGGGCTTCGCTCTCCGCCCAGCCGACCACCGTGACGGACAGCATCAGCGCCGGGCAGCGCACGATGTCGCCGCCCGCGATCGTCACATCGCACTGGCGCGCGAGCGCCTCCATGCCGCGGGCGAGTCCGAGGGCGTCGTCATCGACAAAGTCGGCCGGCAGGCCAAGGACTACATACGCCTCGCCCGGGTTGGCGCCCATCGCGGCGAGATCCGAGAGCGCGCCGGCGAGTGCTCGGTGCCCGATATCGGTGGGCGCCGTGCCGTGCTCAAGCTTGAAGTGCACGCCGTCGACCATCGCGTCGACCGAGACGACCTCGAAGGGCTTGCCGCGCACGACGGCCGCGTCATCGCCGCTCCCACGCACGATCCGCTCGGAATCGCCGCGCAGCAGCGCCTGGAAGGCGGCGATGAGAGACCGCTCGCTCATGACCGGGCTACTAAGCCGGGGGTGCGACGCCGCCCTCGGGCGGGGGCGTCTCCGCCGGCGGAGTGGGTGTCGGCGTGACGGGGGGTGTCTCCGCCGGGTCTTCGGGCGCCGTCTTCCCGCCGTTGCCGTCCGGAGCCTTCGTGGTCGAGGTGGGCTGCACCGGGGCCGTCGGATCGGCGCCGGGCGCACCCTCCTTGGCGTACTTGCCGTCGAATGGCACCGGCGTGAAGGGGTCCTCAGGCGCGGGCCAGTCGCCGCAGAAGCTGCCCTTGGCGACCTTCATGTACGCGCCCCAGATCGGCGCGGCGGTGGTGCCGCCGGCCTGCCCTTCGCCCAGCGAGTAACGAGCATTTGCGTGACCGACCCAGACCGAGGTCGACAGGTGTGGCGTGTAGCCGACAAACCAGGCGTCGGTGAAATCGTCGACCGTGCCGGTCTTACCCGCCGCCGGGCAGCCGATCTGGGCGCGGGTTCCGGTGCCGCTCGTCATGTTCGCCTTCAGGATTTTTGTTGCCTCAGCCGCGACGCCATCGGTGAAGACGCGCTTGCGCTTGGTCTCGTGGTCCTCGCAGACGAGTTCTTCGTCATCGGTGACGCTCTTAGGGCGGCAGACCCTCGTGATCGCGGTGACACGATTGCGGATCCCGTATGAAGCGATCGTCGCGTAGGCGTTCGCCATCTCGAGCGGAGAGACCCCGTCGGTAAGCCCTCCGAGGCCCTCGGCCGGGTAGCCCTTGAGCTTCGACCTGATCCCCATCCGCCGCGCGGTCCGTGCGACCTCCTTGGGTCCGAGGTCGAGGTCGAGCTGCTGATAGATCGAGTTGTCTGACGACAGCGTCGCTCTGAAGATGTTCGCCCTGCCGATGTATGAGCCCGAATACGTCTTGACGTCGATCGGGCCCCATACGGGGTCGTCGAACTTCAGCGGTTTCGAGACGTAAGACGTGGTGTCGGGGTCGACGCCGCGCCTGAGCGCCTCCATCAACACCATCGTCTTGAAGGTCGAGCCGGCGGCGTACTTGCCCTGCGCCGCGAGATTGAACTTGAAGTCGCCGTACTTGCCCGACGAGGCCATCGCACGGATGTAGCCATTGCGCGGATCGACCGACACCACTGCGGCCTCGCGATCGAGCCCGGCGACGGCGGGGTTGATCGCCGCGCGCGCGGCACGCTGCAGCTTGCGATCGAGCGTCGTGTAGACCTTCAAGCCGCCGCGCCGCAGGGTCTCCTCGCCGTACTCCTCGGCCAGCTGCGACTGCACGTAATCGAAGAAATAGCCCTCGGTGCGCTGGCGGTAGTACTCGCCGACCTGGGTACCGAGGGGTGCCGCGATAGCTGCATCGGCCTGCTCCGCGGTGATCATCTTCTCGTCCCGCATCGCACGGATCACCTTGTCGCGGCGTACTTTCGCCCCAGGCGCGTTGGTGTTCGGGTTGTAGTCCGTAGGCGCCTGCGGCAGGCCCGCGAGCAGCGCCGCCTCCGGCAGCGTCAGCTCCTTCGCCGGCTTGTTGAAGAAGATGCGCGCCGCGGCCTGGATGCCATACGCGTTCTGGCCGCCGGACGTGCCGTAGAACACGTTGTTGATGTAGCGATTCAGGATCCAGAGCTTGCCCTTACGGCCAGGGTGTTCGTTCTCGAGCTCTTCGGCCAGTCGCGCCTCGCGCAGCTTGCGCTCGAAGCTGCGCTCGCGATCGCCCGTGTAGAGGTTCCGGATCAGCTGCATCGTGAGGGTCGAGCCACCCTCTACGGTGCCGCCGCTGGTGGCGTTGCGGAAGGCCGCGCGTACGACACCCTCGAAGTCGACGCCCTTGTGCTGGTAGAAGCGCCGATCCTCGATCGCTACGGTCGCATCGCGCACGACATCTGGGATCTCGCTGTCCGCGACCGGAGTCCTCAGGACCTCCGCCTTGATGAAGCCGAGACGCTTGCCGTCGGCGTCATAGACCGTTGAGGTCGCGCCCTGCGGCTGCGGTTTCAGCGAGGCCAGCGACGGGCCGCCGGTGGCGACGGCCACGACGTATGTCACAGCGCCGATGGCGGCGACGATCAGGACGGTGGACAGCACGCCGAACCCGATGAACGCCTTCTGGGCCGGGCCGCCACGGTTACGTCGCTTGCGCTGCATGCGCTCTCGGCGGGTCATCCGGCCAAAAGGGTAGTGCGGCTCAGGCGATTTTCGGACGCTGGGGGATTTCGTGCGGCGTCAACGCAACCCGGCTTCGCGCAGCGCCTCAAGCGCGACGCGCCGCAGCTCACCTTCGAGCTTGAGCCGGTCCCGCGCGATGCCCGGCGGTCCCATCACCAGCATCCGGATGCCGCCGTCGGTGTGACTCTCGGCCAGCCGGGCGCGGAGTCCCTCAACGTTCTCGACGGCCGCGAGCGCCTTCGTCTCGTCGATGTCGTTGGCCAGCCAGATCGAGACCTCGACCGCGACCGTCGCCGTGCCGATCGAGTCGTTGCGCAGGATGCCGGTGGCGAGGAGTTCGTTCGGGATCACGATCCGTGCGTCGGCGAGGGTCCGCAGCCACGTCGACGTGACACGGATGTCCTCGACGATCCCCGTCTCGCCTTCGAACGTGACCAGATCGCCGATCCGCAGCGGTTGGCTGACGGCGAGCCCCACGCCCGCGACCGCGTTGGCGATCACCTGGCGCGAGGCGAAGCCGATGACGGCGGCGGCGATCGCGCTCGATGCGAGCAGCGCCGCGGCGATCCGGTCGAGATTGGCGAACTGCTGTAGCGCGATGCCGATCGCGACGATCGCGATGCCTGTCTGCAGGATCCGCCAGCAGAACCGCAGCCGCGTCGTGGACTTCGCGCCGACGTCCTGGGACTCGAGAATCCGGTCGAGACGATGCGCGACAACGCGATCTAGGAACAGCAGCAGGACTGCCGCGACCGCCAGCGTGGCGGCGGCGGTGATCAAATCGTCGTGGTTGCTGACCCAGCTGTCGGCGAGGATGTCGGACACGATGGGCAAGCACGCTAACCCAACCGCGGGGTGGGGCCCACATCTGCGGGCCGCCTGGCAGGCGCTTTGGGTCTCGCGCGTGCTCATCTGGAGCGCTGGCCTCGGAGCGGTCGGCCTGTGGGGGGTCTCGCGGCGACAGGGTGACTTCGACATGCCTGGGCTGACGCGGCCGTTCGGGTCCGTCGGCGATGCGCTGGTGGCACCGGCCGCGCGCTGGGACTCCTACTGGTTCTTGGAGATCGCGCGCGACGGCTACGACTCCGTACGGGCGGCGTTCTTTCCCCTCTACCCGCTGCTGATCGCACCCGGCCGCGTGTTCGGGGAGCGCGGGATGCTCCTGCTGGGCGTGGCGGTGAGCGTCGCCTGCTTCTTCGTCGCGCTCACTGTGCTGCACCGGCTGACGGAGATTGAGCTCGGCGCCGACGCCGCGCGCTGGACGGTGCTGGCGCTCGCGCTGTTTCCGATGTCGTTCTTCTTCACCGCGGTCTACAGCGAGTCGCTGTTTTTGATGGTCTCGGTGGGGGCTGTCTACTTCGCCCGCACCGATCGCTGGGCGGCGGCCGGCCTGCTGGGCGCGCTCGGCGCCGCAACACGCAGCGCCGGGGTCGTGCTCGTGATCGCGCTCGTGCTGATGTGGTGGCAGCAGAGTGGGCGGCGGGCGCGCGACCTCGCCTGGATCTGTGTCGTGCCGCTGGGCCTCGTCGTCTTCTGCGCCGGGTTGGCGCTCGTCGGAGAGGACTACAACGCGCCGTTTCGCGCCCAGGACACATGGATGCGCGACTTCTCGATGCCGTTCGGCGCCGTGAGCGATGGGGCCGTCGCCGCCTGGGATGGCTTGCGCCAGCTGCTGAGCGGCTCCAACACGCCCGTCTACTTCGAGAAGGCCGGCGATCCGCTGCGGTCCGCACGCCACAACGTGGAGCTCTTCGGCTATCTGCTGATCGCGATCCCGGCGCTGATCGGCGCGGCGCGACGGCTGCCGGCGGCGTACGCGGGCTACGCGCTGGCGGCACTCGCGCTGCCGCTCTCTTACCCTGTCGAGCCGCAGCCGCTGATGTCACTCCCACGCTTTGAAATCGTGTTGTTCCCGCTCTTCATGTGGCTTGGCCTCTGGCTGTCGCAGGGCGGCAACGGCCGCCGGACGCTGGTGCTGGGCACGTTCTCGGTGCTGCTGGTGATCTCGGTGGCGCGCTTTGCGACCTGGCACTGGGTCGCATGATCGACACGATCCTCTTTGACGCGCTCGGGACGCTCGTCGAACTGCAGGATCCCGCGCCGCTGCTCGTCGGCGAGCTCAACGCGCGTGGCGTGAAGATCACCGAGGCGCAGGCGCGCACCGCGGTCGCCGCCGAGATCTCCTACTACCGCCAACACATCCTCGAGGGCGGGACAGCCGAGGGTCTCGCCGACCTACGGGAGCGCTGCACGGCGGTGTTGGCCGTGGAACTGCCGCCGCACGCCCGGATCGCCGGTCTGCAGAAAGCCATGCTGGCGGCGATCCGCTTCAAGCCGTACCCCGAGGTGGTCGGCACGCTTGGCGTACTCCGGGCGCGCGGGCACAAGCTTGTGGTGGTGTCCAACTGGGACATCTCGCTCTACGACGTGCTCGACGAGACCGGGATCTCGAAGATGATCGACGGCGTCGTCGTGTCGGCGCAGCGCGGGCTCGCAAAACCCAACTCGCTTCTGTTCGGCGCCGGGCTCGCGCAGGTGCGCGGCAAGGCCGACCGGGCATTGCACGTCGGCGACGATTTGGAAGCCGACGTCCGCGGGGCGATCGGCGCTGGCATCCAGCCGGTCTGGCTCGATCGCAGCAATGAGGGCGTACGCCCCGACGGGGTGCCGCGCATCAGCGACCTGCGCGGGCTGCTGGAGCTCGCGCCCTGACGCCCCTGCCGATCCCGCAGGTGTGGGCCGAGTTGATGTCGATAAACAGCAATAACTCGGCCCACACCGGCTGGGGACCGCCGAGATCGCTGGGCCCGGCGTGTAGCTCCTAACCTCTCGGCCTGATGTCGATCGCCCCGCCCGGACATCCAGCGCCTCCGCCCGCGCCCGAGTTGCCCGCCGGCGTTAGCCCGGGTGGACTGACGGGGGCGACCTGGAGCGCTCCGGTTGCCGTCTTCGGAGGCCTCGGCCTCTTCATCGCCGCGATCTTCCTCGCCGCAGTGCCGCAGGGAATCGGCGTCGCGTTCGGCGACTCGATGTCCGATCCCGGTGCTGCGACGACGTTCTTCTCGATTCTCGTGCAGGACGCGGGGATCATCGCCGGCGTCTGGCTCGTCGTACGGGCCACCGGAACCGCGCAGATCGCCCCGCGCCTCGGGCTGCGCAGCCCGCGCTTCTGGCCGGCTGTCGGCTGGCTCGCCCTCACTTTCGTCTGTTACCTCGTGTTCGCGGGCGTCTACAGCCAACTGATCGATACGCCCGAGCAGACGATCCTCGAGGACGCCGGCGCGAAGGATTCCCTCATCGCGACGATCGCGATCTGTTTCTGCATCTGCGTGATGGCGCCGCTCGCCGAGGAATTGCTGTTCCGAGGCTTCATCTTCGGCGGACTGCGGCGCTGGCGCGGCTTCTGGCCCGCGGCGATCATCTCGGGCTCACTGTTCGGGCTCGCGCACGTGCTCGGTTCGCCCGTCGAGACGCTCCCGATCCTCGCGTTCTTCGGCTTCGGGCTCGCATTCCTCTACGAACTGACGAAGTCGCTCTACCCGAGCATCTACCTGCACGCGATCAACAACTCGCTCGCGTTTTCCGTCGGGCTGGAGCTTCAGTGGGAGTGGATCCTCGTCTTCGCCGGGTCACTCACGGCCATCAGCTTTGTGTTGATGACGACGCGGCGCCTGGCACAATGACGCGCCTGTGAAATCACGACGCTCTGGCCTGCTGACCGCTATCGCATTTCTTTGCGCGTTCGCGCCGACGACAGCGAGGGCGGAACCCCTGTCGCCGAACGCGAACTCGCCGACGGGTGCGACGCTGACGATGTCGGTCACCGACGCCGGTCGTGAAGCGGCGGTCGTGCAGGGCAAGTCGATCACCGCACACGGCGTCGTCGTTCCGTTCCAGGCCGGCCAGACCGCGACCGTCACGTTCACGCAACGCGGCAAGGTCGTGCAGGAGACGGCCGTTCCGATCACCGATGCGGGCAACGGCAGCGGCTACTTCGACGTCGCGCACGCAACGAAGCAGTCGGGGCTGATCACGATCAAGGCCGTGACGACGGCGACGCCTGTGCATCCCTCGCTGACGGAGGACGGCATCGAGGTGACGGTGCTCAGCAAGAGGGTCCGGGACAACGCCAAGGGCGCGAGCGTCCGCGAGCTGCAGCGGCTGCTCAAACGCAAGGGCTACGTCGTCGGCAAATCCGGCGTATACGACGCACGCACCGCACGCGCCGTCATGGCCTTCCGCAAGGTCACCGGGATGCGACGCAACTTCTCGGCCGACGCGTCGGTACTGCGGGCGCTAGCGAAGGGCCGGGGGCGCTTCCGGGTGAAGTTCCCGAAACACGGCCGCCACGTGGAGGCCGACATCTCACGCCAGGTGATGGTCTTCGCCGACGGCGAGAAGGTGCTGCGGATCTACCACGTCTCGACGGGCTCACCCGTTACGCCGACGATCCGCGGGTCATTTCGCGTGTATCGCAAGGACCCCGGCACCAACGCCAAGGGCATGGTCGACTCCTCGTACTTCATCGGCGGCTACGCGATCCACGGTTACGCGCAGGTCCCCGCGTATAACGCCTCGCATGGCTGCCTGCGCGTGCCGGTGCCCGACGCCCGCTCGATCTTCGACTGGGTCCAGATGGGCACCCGCGTCGATACGTACCTCTAGGCGCGCCCGCTGGAGAAGCGCGCGAGGTAGCCGAGCCCAAAGCCATAGACGAGCAGGCCGATGATCGCCGGCACCGTCCGCCGCACCCATTTGTTGTCCGAATCCGCGCTGATGCCCGCGAACGGCTTGAGCAGGATGTCGTTGGCGTCGTCGACGTATTCGCGCGCGTCGGAGTGAATCTCCTCCCGGGCACGTTCCTCGTCGGGAGACAGATCCGCGCGAGTCGCCGCGTCGTTGCCGGCGACGATCTGTGCGGACGTCTCGCTCGCGGAACGGCTCTCGTCCAATGCGAACATCAGCCAGCCCGCACCGATCAACAGGGAGCAGCCGATCGCAAGAAGGCGCAGTGGAGTCCGGAACACGCGGGTAGCCTACGCCGCTGCTATGACGCCTAAAGAGACACTGATCGAAGAACTGCGCGCCCACGCGCTCGTGATCGGCGAAGTCACGCTCACATCGGGCGCCACGGCGCAGTACTACGTCGACGCCAAACGCGCGATCCTGCTGCCCCGGGCCTTCCTCGCCCTCGGCGAGTTGGTCGCCGATTTCGCGCGCAGCGTGGATGCGACCGCCGTCGGCGGCACGACGATGGGCGCGGACCCTGTCGCGTGCTCGGCACTCGCCGCCGGCTTCGACGGCAAGGCGTTCTTCGTGCGCAAGGAGTCAAAGCAGCACGGTCTCGCGCGCAAGATCGAAGGGCCGCTGCTCGACGGCAACGATCGCTGCGTCGTCGTCGAGGACATCGTCACCACGGGCGGCTCAACCGTGCTGTCGATCGAGGCGCTGCGCGAAGCCGGCCATGAGATCGTCGGCGTGATCTCGGTGCTCGATCGCCTGGCCGGCGGCGCCGAGACGATCGCAGGCGCGACAGATGCGCCGTACGTCGCCTGCACCACGATCGACGACATCTATCCCGAGCGTCCGGTCTAGCTCTACGCTTCCCGCAGGCCCTCGTAGCTCAGTGGATAGAGCATCCGCCTCCTAAGCGGTGCGCGCAGGTTCGACTCCTGCCGGGGGCATAGCTTGCGATCAGTTGTGCCCGACCACGAGGAGGAGACGAGATGCCAGACGTCACCGCAGACATGATGATCACGCTCGACGGCTACGCCACTGGCGAGGGCCAGAGTCGCGAGCAACCGTTCGGAGACATGGACCTCGGCCGCCTCAGCGCATGGATGTTCGAACATGAGGGGGAAAACGCCGAAGAGATCGCAGCGATCACCACGGCCGGTGCCTACATCATGGGGCGCAATATGTTCGGACCCGACCGGGGCGAGTGGGACCTCGACTGGCAGGGCTGGTGGGGGGCCGACCCGCCGTACCACGCGCCGACGTTCGTCCTCAGCCACCGTCCGCGCCCCAGCCTCGAGATGGATGGTGGCACCGTCTTCCACTTCGTCAGCGATGGGATCGAGACGGTGCTGGAGAAGGCGCGGGAGGCCGCGGGGGAGAAGCACGTCTCGATTGCCGGCGGCCCCAGCACCCTCAACCAGTACCTCGCCGCGGGCCTCGTCGACGAACTGCGGCTGCACGTGGTGCCCTTCGTCGCCGGCCGCGGCGAGCGCCTCTTCGCCGGCGTCGGCGACCTGGAGCTCAAGCCGGTCTCGAGCCGCACCACGCCCCATGTCACGCACCTGGTCTACCGCCGCTGAGCGGCTCGCACCCTCAGCGGCGGGGGCTGAGTTGACGGGGGTCAACCCCTCCAAGTCAGCCCAGACCGGTGGCGGCGCCCAGACCTACAAGGTTCCCCGGAGGTGTGGGCTGAGTTGACGGGGATCAACCCCTCCAAGTCAGCCCAGACCGGTGGCGGCGCCCAGACCTCTGGGGTGGAAGCGCCGATCAGTCTTCGTCGTCGGCGTAGAGCGACTCGCGCGTCAGCTCCGCGCCATGTGAGTCGTGCAGCGCGACCTCGAGCGTGTTGCCGCGATAGGCATCGGGCGCGATCAGGGTGAAGCGATTGTCGACGAGCACGCACTGATCGACCACGACGCCGCCGAGTTCTGCCGTCGCAGTCATCGCGCCGGTGATCATCGGCGTCCCCCAAATAGCGGTCATCGCCGCGACCTCGCCATGATTGCCGCGCCAGCCGCCGACGACCTCGTCGCAGAGATCGATCTTCCAGTCCGGGTTCTTGGCCGCCGTCTCATCGGTCCAGTCGGCTGTCGCGAGGAAGCTCTCGTGCTCGTCGTCGTCCTCATAGCCGGGCCGGAACGAGACGAGCCCGAACAGGTCGAGCTCGCTGCTGGTCGTGCACGTGGCGGGCTGGTAGGTGCGGCCGCTCCAGGTGCGGTCGGGAAAGAAGACGACATCACCCGGGTCCCCTAGCTCCTCCGGGATCGCCAGGCAGGCGGTGAGGAACTCCGAGCGCAACTGCTGCTCCCAGTCGCCGTGAGGCGCGGGCTGCTGCGAGGGTTCGGCGGCAAAGCGCGGGACTAGAAGCTCTTCGGGAGGCACGGCGCCCACTTTACGGTCTCTACGCCACGAGGCTGACTGCGAGTGCCGCGATGACCACGATCGTCGTCGTCCATGCGATCGTCGCGGCCGCGAGACGGATGTTGAGGCCGTAGATGTGTGCGATCGCAACCCCGTAGACGCCGGCCGGCATCGCTGCCTGCAGCAGGAACGCATGCGGGATGCCGACCAGCAGCGTGCCCGCGAGCAGGATGCTCGGTGCGACGATCAGGCGCAGGCCGATCACGGCGACGATCGGCTTCGAAAGCGGCGGCGGGAACTGCAGCACGCCGTCCTCGCGCTCGCCCATCAGGTGCACTCCGAGCATGAAGAAGCCGATCGGAAGAATCAGGGAGAAGATCGTCCGGGCGACCTCCGTCGCCTCGATCGGCGCGATCGCGTCGGGTGCGATCAGGCCGAAGGCAGCCGCGTACAGCACCGGGTTGCGCGTGAAGAAGGCCCGGCCCCGCTCGGCGAGCGTCTCGCCGGCCCGTGTCCCGAACGCGGCGCCGACTGCGAAGCCCGCGGTGAACATCGTCGTCGCGCCGACGACCGCGTCGAACGTCACGGCCTCACCGATCGAGTCGCGGCCGAGGAGCGTCGCGCAGAGCGGGATGCCGAGGTAGCCGGTGTTGCCGATCAGCACGCAGTTGATCAGTGCGCCCGTGGACGGGCGGTCGAGGCCGAGCAAGCGGTCACCGATCAGATACGCGCTTGTGCCGACGACCGCCGCCGCCACGAACGCGAGCATGACCCCGAAACCCACGCCGGCCGAAATCCGCACGTGCGCGATCACGAAATACGTCAGCACGGGCAAGATGACCCAGAAGAGGACGTTGATCCCGCGGGACGTCGCGAGGGTCGCCCGGTCGCCGTAGCGGTGGCGCGCCAACACGCCCAGCGCTGTGGAGACGATCACGGCGATCGTGACGAGAATCAACGGGGCTCCGGGTCAGCCGCTGAGCGCGTAGCGCGTGATGTCGCGCAGCAGGTCGCCGTCGGACTTGTATTCGCCTTGATGGACAGTCTCCCGTCCGCGACGGTCATAGAAGATCGTCGAGGGGGTCGCGAGGAGATTGAAGATCCCGGCGATGTCGCCCTTCCCATCCTCGTAGGAGGGGTAGCTGACCGGGATCTCGGCCAGGAAACGTTTGGCGTCGTCGGTGTTGTCCAAGGTGTCGACGCCGAGAAACGCGACCCGCTTGCCGTACTTGGCGCTTGCGCGGTTGAGAATCGGCATCTCGCGCTTGCACGGATCGCACCATTCACCCCACACGTTGACGACGATCGGCAGACCCTTCAGCTCGTCTATCCGCTTCTGGAAAGCCTTCGTGCCGCCACCGAGGATCTCGTTTGACTCGGCATGGATCGCCGCGAGCCGCGGCTGCGCGCCGGCGAGGCGCTGCCCGGCCTCGACCCTGTCGATCAGCGACTCGTCGGAGCGATCCTTACCGCCGATCTGGGTGAGCCCGATCGCCAACACGACGACGACAACGAGCGTGGCGGCGAGAAGCAGATAACGACGCATGCGTTGTCAGGATGGCACGCGCGAGATCCGCTTCGCCGTGCGCTAAGCTTGCAGAGCACTCCTCGCAAGGCAGCCACGACTGTGTCCTTGCAATTCCGGACTGGGCCGGAACCTCGGAGTCGCGGCGCGCAGGACGTCGCCGCCTCTCCTTCTAAGTGAACCGATAGCCGTAGATGGCTGACTCCACGAACGCGGTTGTAGATACCGCAGCAACTCCTGATGCCGCGCTGATCAAGCGCGCGGAGGAATTCACGCGGGAGCAGTTCGTCTACGAGGGAGAGGAGCTCGCCGACGCCCTTGCCCCCGGGTCTCCGCGCCGCAACGCGTTCGACCAGGCACTGGCCGAGATCGACGCCGGGCGCAGCGTTCCCTCCACGCGCTGGCGGCGCCGCTACTCGCTGCTGCTCGGCCTCGAGCGGGTGCTGTCGGAGGACGAGCCCAAGCTCGTCGACGGAACCTCGCTGAACCCGCATCAGGTGGATGCTCTGTCCGGCACGCTCGTGGCGTTGCTTGCGTCGGCGCAGACCAAGGATCTCGACCACGCCGGCGAGGCCGATACGGCGGCGCCGGTCCTGGCGGTCGACGACGAGCCCGACGCCGACGACGTCGAAGAGCAGGCGGAGGTCGAAGAGGACGACGACTGGGGCACGGGCGCCGTCGACAGCGATGACGACGACGCGGACGACGAAGAGGACGCAGAAGACGAGCCCGAAGCCGAGGAAGATGCCTTCGAGGATCCCGAGTCTGCCGGTTCAGAGGTCGACGAGGACATCGACGAGCAGGCGCTCGACGATCCCAACGCCTACAAGCGCTTCTGGTTCGAGCACGCGACGGGCGCCGGCAAGACCGTCGCCGCGATGGGCTTCGTCGACGCCTCGCGCACCGGCGGCGTGCTGATCCTGACCCACCGCCGCAACCTCGTCGACCAGTTCATCGGCGAGATGAAGGACCGTGGCTACGCCGAGCGCCGCTCGCCGCCGCTGCTCGACGGCGAAGGCACCGACCGCACAGACGGCCCGGTCACGGTCGAGACGTACCAGTGGTTCGTCCGCAACGCCGGCCGGATCTCCGACGCCTACACGATCGTCATCTGCGACGAGGCGCATACGGCGCTCGGCGAGAAGACGTCTGCCGCGATCCGCGCCTGGACGGGCCCGATCTTCGTCGGCATGACCGCCACGGGCGCACTGATCGCCCGTCACGTCGCCGACCTGTTCCCGACGCAGACGTCGCGCTTTGACCTCGCACAGGCGGCGCGGCGCGGCGTCATCGCGCCGCTTCGCTCGATCCGCATTCCGCCCGGCACGGGCGTGCGCAACATTGCCAAGGTGCCGCTGCGCAGGGGTGAGGTCGACGTCGAATTCGACCAGGAGATGCTCGCCGAGCTGCTCGACCAGGCGCCGTTCAACTTCGCGATCGCCAACCTCTATAAGACGCGCTTCAATGGCGTTCCCGGCGTCGTCTACGCGGCCGGCGTGCGCCACGCCTACAACGTCGCCGAAGCGTTCCGGGCCGAGGGGATCAAGGCGATGGGGGTCTCCGGAGAGACGCCCAAGCGCGAACTCGCCGAGATCCTCGCCGATTACGAACGCGGCGAGATCGACGTGCTGATCAACGCCCAGTTGCTCGCCGAGGGCTGGAACTCACCGCGGGCCACCGTCTGCATGCACCTCGCGCCGACGGCGTCCAAGCGCATCTACCAACAGCGCGTCGGGCGCGTCACACGGCGCCACCCCGGCAAGGAGGCAGGCGTCGTAGTCGACTTCGTCCACCCGGCGACCAAGCACGATGACCCCGTCGTGACACTGCATTCGCTGCTCGACCGCGACGTCTACCGCGGCGGCGCGATCGTCGTCGGCCCCGTCCGTCGTGGCCGCGGGCGCCGCATCCGCGTCGAGCGCCGCGTCATCCCGGTGTGCCCGGACGAGGATCGCCGGCGCGACGTATTCGAGCGCGAGCTCTGGCGGATCGCGGTCGAACATCTGGACTACGGCGAACAGGTGCAGTGGGCCGCGCTCGCGGGCGCGCGCGTCTCGCCCAACGGCTGGCGGCGCGCACGCGCGATGCTCCAGTTCGACAAACAGGGTGAGCTCAAGCGCCACTTCCTGCTGACCGCCGTCGAGCGCAACAAGAGCGCCGCGCTGCGGTTGCGCGCCCTCCAGGAGATCGCCCACGGGCGCGATCCCGAGGCGATGGAGAAGGCCGTCGACGTGGTGCGAACGTGGTCACGCGACGAACAGCGCGAGGGTGTCAAGGCGCTGCTGCAGGCACTCGCCGAGCGCCGCATCGGGCGCCGTGACCAGGCCGGCCACTGGATCTGGGATCTCGCGGAGATGACGCGCGAGGTCCACGAGGAGTACGCGGCACAGCGCTGGCCGGAGACCAAGCGGCTGCTCGGACTACTGGTCAACTCGTCAGGCGCGGCGCACGCGCGCAACGCGCGCCGGATGATCAACTCTTCGCGCAAGCATGACCGGCGCCTGCAGGCTGCATTGCTGGCCGCGGCCGTCGCGCATACCCCCGAGGCGATGGCCGTGATTCGCGACGCCCGCATTCGTCTGGCGCGCAAGCCGGGCGCGCTCGCCCGTGAGCTGTTGCGCAACTTCCCCAAGCGCCGCGCGCGCAACCGCCGACGCCGTCGTCGCGGCAACGGCCGCGAGGCGCAGACGCAGCAGCCGCTGAACGACGACGTGCAGATGCAGTCAAACGGCGCTTCTGCGGAGCCTGAACACAACGGTGTTCCGGAAAAGTCCGCGGCGAAACTCGCCGTCGAGGCGCTGCGGGCGCAGACTCAACAGGCGTCGGATACCGGTGCGCAAGCGAAGTCAACGGCCGAGACAACACCGGCCGACGAAAAGCCCGTGGCCAAGAAGGCAGCTGCCAAGCGCAAGCCGGCCGCCAAGAAACCTGCCGCCAAGAAGGCAGCGGCCAAGCGCAAGCCGGCGAAGAAGAGTCCGGAGCCGGACGCGGCGTAGTGCCGGCCTGGGCTGATTTCGAGCGGGAAGCGCCGGAGCTGGCTGTCGCCGCGCGCAGCTTCCTGGACGCGCATGTCCATAAAACGCTCGCGACCATCCGCGCCGACGGCTCGCCGCGGATCAGCGGCACCGAGCTGAACTTCCAGGGCGACGATGTCTGGATCGGCTCGATGCTCGACGCGTACAAGGCTCGTGATCTACAGCGCGATCCGCGCTACGCGGTCCACAGCGGCTCCGACAGTCCGCCGGACTGGAAGGGCGACGCGAAGTTCTCGGGCGTCGCGCACGAGCTCACCGACGAAGAGACGATCAGGGACGTGAACGGCCCCGAGCACGTCGGCAAATCGCATCTGTTCCGGCTCGACATCGAGCTCGTGTCGGTCGTGCACATGAACGATGCCGGCGACCGGATCATCGTCGAGACGTGGAAGCCCGGCGCGGGCGTCAGCCGGATCGAACGAGACTGATCTCGCCGGAGTCGAGCGCCCACTGAGCAACCCCGCTGTCGACGAGCAGCCGCCCGTGCTCGTCGATGCCGCCGGCCGTTCCGGAGCCACCGTCCCAGCTCACCTTTGCGCCGCGCAGCGCATCGCGCTCGTTCCAGCTCGTCGTGATATCGGCCGGGTCCATCCGCAGAGTGATCGCGAACTGCGCGAGCAGCCGCTCAAGCAGTGGCTCGATCGCGGCCGGCTCGAGTCCGAGCGTGCCTGCCGTATCGGCGATCTCCGCGGGGAAATCAGCGGGATCGACGGCGACATTGATGCCGATCCCGGCGATCGCCCAGTCCTCGCCCCCCTGGGTCTCGCAGAGGATCCCGGCGACCTTGCGATCGCCCACGAGCACGTCGTTCGGCCACTTGATCTGCGCATCGTCGCCGCACACGCGCGCGACCGCGACGGCGGCCCGCAACGTCAGCAGTTGCGGCATGTCCCGCAGCACGACCGATGCGAGCAGCGCCCTGCCGGCCGGCGCCGTCCAGCTGCGGCCGCGACGGCCGCGGCCAGCCGTCTGTTCGGAAGCCGTGACGAGCGCGCCGTGCGGCGCGCCTGCGATCGCCAGCTCACGCGCGACGTCGTTGGTCGAGCCGGTCTGACGCAAATGCACCCGCGGGTGGCCGAGGGTCATGCCGGCGCCAGCAGGACTTCGGAGTCGATGTCCAGGCCGAGCAGCTCTTTGGCCGAGCCGCGGTTGACCGCGACCGCCGCCGTCTCGTAGGCGTCCTGGTAGAGGATCAGCACGCCGGGATCGACATCGGCGTACGTCACCGCGTAGACCGCGTCGCGACCGTTGATCGTCAGCGGGTGGCCGAGCAGAAGGCCCGACGAACTCAGCTCCTCATGCTCGACGTCGAGGCTGACGTTGCCGTAGTGATCGAAGCCGATCGCGTGTGTCACGACCGCGTCCTCCTCGATGCGCGCGAGCGGCATCTGCAGCTTCGTGACCTCGCCCGGCTCGATCAGATCGCCGGTGTCCGCGATCGCGGCGCCGAGCGCGAGGTTGGCGGCGACCGGAGCGAAGAGGTCGCGACCGTGTGACGTCGCCGAGTTCGGTTGCAGGCGCATCGGCGAGCGCGCGATGTCGGCAACTTCGGAGATCCCGCCAAACCATTGCGCCGCGAGCCAGAGCAGGCCGTTGTCAGGCCCGACGAGGATCCGGTCCTCTTCCGAGCAGCGCAGCGCGAGCGCGCGGCGTTCACGCCCGCGTTCGGGATCCACGATCGCAATGTGCACGCCGGGCGCCGCGTAGCGCAGCGTCCGCCGCAGCACCAGCGCGCCGGTGCGGACGTCATGGCGCGGCACGCTGTGCGTCAGGTCGACGACTCGCGCATCCGGCGCGAGCTTGGCGATCACCGCGTGGCAGACACCCACGGAGGTGTCGTCGAGGCCGTAGTCAGACAGAAAAGTGATCGGGCGCGCCATCGGGTATGCCGAGCCTATGCCAGGACCAAAGGACAGGCCGCAAGAAGACGACGAGAACGCGCCGACCGGCATGCCGCCGGGCGCTCCGGAGGAACCGCCGATGGGCGCGCCAGACGAGGACGCCGACCCCGATAACCCCTCCGCACCGGGGATCGACGAGGACCCTCCCGCGTCGAGCTGACCTCGTCTAGTGCGTCGCCAGCACCTGGCCGACGACGCGGTTGCGGCCGTCGCCTTTGGCCCGGTACAGCGAGATATCCGCTTGGATGATCAACTCCCGTGGCGAGACGCCGTACCCGGACGCCCATCCGATGCTGAGCGTCAGCGGCTGCGAGAGCCCGTAAGCGGAGATGTCGACGGCCTTGGCCTGTTCAGCCAAGCGCTCGCCGGCGATGCGGGCGCCGTCCTCGTCCGCGTCGAGGAGCACCGCGAGAAACTCGTCCCCGCCCCAGCGCCCGAAAATGTCGCCGGAGCGAAACACCGCCCGCATACAGTCGGCTACCGCCTTGAGCAGCGCGTCTCCCGCGGCGTGGCCGCCGGAGTCGTTGATCTGCTTGAAGTGGTCGACGTCGACCATCAGCACTGCCAGAGGCTCCTGGCGCCTCGCCGCGTACGACAACGCGTTCGACATCTGCTCCTCGAGCGACCGTCTGTTGGGTAGGCCGGTGAGTACATCGGTGCCCGCAGCCTCTGCCAGCGCGACCGACAGTGCTTCCAGGCGCTCGTGAGCGACGATCGAGCGGGCAAACAGCCCGAGGACGATCGCCGCCAGCGCGGCGATCACGGCGAAAATGACCCACGGACCCCACTTGTTCATACCTGAGATCGACACGAAGAGTCGCTCGTCGGGTACCGCGATCACCAGCCGCCAGCGGGTTCCTTCAACGGGTGCGGCGACGAAGGTGGTGTCGGCGCCATCGACTCTCGCCGCGCCACTCGACTTGTGGGCCAAAGCTTCGGCCAGCGCGGGTGCTCGCTGCCCGAGCGTTGCGCTGGAGGTGTGCGGATCCCCTGCGATCAGCTTCCCCTTGTCATCGACCAAGAGGACCAGATGGGGCTTGGCGGCAATCGTGTGGGCCACAAAGGCGGAGAGAACACTGCCCGCGACGGGGTAGGCGACGCTCAAAACGCGGCGTCCGTGCGGTGTCCAGTAAGGCACTGCGACGGCGACCACCGGCGTGTGGCGCACCGCCGACGGCACGATGCCGGACACGGCGACATGACCTGCTACAGCGGCCGAGAGATGCGCGTAACGCGGCGCGATCCGCGACCCCAGCAGCGCCGGCGCTTCCGGGGCGACCCTGAGCAGCCGTCCAGACCCATCGAGCAATACCGCAGAGTCGCTGCCGAACGCCGCGACGACGTTTTCGAACCTCGCGGTCGTGACACGCCGGTCGGCCAGATACCGCGTGGCGACCCGCTCCTGTCGCGACGCCTGCTGTGACAGGTACGTCGAAACGAACCCGGCCGAGGTGCCGCCACGCGCGGTGAAGTTCTTCCGGATCTGGTTCTTCGACTGATTGTGCGTGTTCACAATCCCGACGGCGACCACGGCGAGCACCACACCGACCGCCGTGAGGGCGAGCGCCAGCGAAAGGCTGCCCCGGAAGAGACCCACGACTTGCTTAAAGGACACTTTTCAGACCATCGGCAGGGTCCCGCGCCCTCTTGAGGGGGAGCTAGCGACTTTCAGTATCTCCCCAATCGTGCTAGGGCAGCTCTTGGGCGGCCTGCTCCAGCGAGACGCGCCGCCCGGTGATGAACGGCAGCTCCTCGCGCACATGCAGCCGCGCCCGTGTCGCGCGGAGGTGGCGCATCAGGTCGACGATCAGGCCGATGTCTTCAGCTTCGAAGGCCAGCAGCCACTCGTAGTCCGACAGCGCGAACGAGCTTACGGTGTTCGCAAGGACATCCGGATGCTCGCGGCCCATGATCCCGTGCTCGCGCAGCATCGCCGAGCGTTCGTCGGCATCGAGCAGATACCAGTCGTAGGAGCGCACGAACGGATACACGCAGACGTACTCACGCGGTTCGGCGCCGGTCATGAAAGCCGGCACGTGCGACTTCGCGAACTCGGCCTCGCGATGTACGCCGATCGCCGACCACCAGAGCCGCAGGCTGCGCCCCAGTCGCGTGCGGCGAAAGGCCGCAAGACCGGCCTGAAGCGTGTCCGGGGAGTCGCTGAGCAGCCAGAGCAGCAGGTCCGACTCGGCGCGATACGCGCCCGTCGCGTAGGTACCGCGCACGACGAGCCCTGGAACCTGAGCGAGCGCCGCCTGTGCCTCCGCGCCGGCCGCGGCACGATCGGCGTCAGGCAGCGATGCGGCGCTGTCACGGCCGTCGAAGGCTGCGTAGAGCGTGTAATGAAGGCCGCTGGCGGCCTGGGCTGCATCGGTCAAGCGTCTGCTCCAAGCGGGGAGGAATCGAGCGTCATGATCGCAGCTTCAGCCGCCCGGCGGCCGTCCCGGACGCAGGCGGCGATACCGATTCCACGTGTCCATGCGCCCGCGACGACGACGCGCGGCAGCACCGCGGTCACACCGCCTTCGATCTGCGCGAACCGCTCGAGATGGCCTACGTCGTGCTGCGGCAGCACATGCTCGTAGCGCTCGATCCGGGTATCGATCGGCGCCGCTTCGATGCCTAGTGTCAGCCGCAGGTCGGCCCGCGCACGCGCGATCAGCGCGCGGTCGTCGCCGACAGGATCGGCATCTACCCGCCCAAGCGAGCACCGCAGCAGAAACGGGCCGTCGGGCGCGATGTGCGGCCACTTCTGGCTCATCAGCGAACAGGCGCTGATCGACAGGCCCGCCGCGCGTCCGGCAAGAAAGCCCGTGGAAGCGGGCAACGGCGGCAGGCTCGCGCGCTCGAAGGCCATCGTCACGATCGCGACGTTGGCGTGCTTGATCTGCGCGAGCCGCTCGGCCGCCACGGCAGCCTGCGCACCGAGCAGATCCGCCGCCGCGTCCGCGGGCGTGGCGAGCACGACGGCGTCGACGCCCAGCGACTCACGACCGGAGATTTCGATCTCCACGCCGCGCTGGGTCGGGCGCAGCGCTTTTGCAGCGTGGTTGAGCAGGATCTGCGAGCCGGCGGCGCGCAGCTCGGCCTCAAGCAGCCGCGGCAGCTCGGCAAGGCCAGCGCGCAGCGACACGAAAACGGGCTTGTCGGGCGACGGCGGCGGGGCGCCGGCGCGCAGCGCGCGCAGCAGGCTCCCTCCTTGGGCCCTTGCCTGTGCGACGGCTGGCATCGCCGCCCTCGAGCTGAGATTCTCGACGGCGCCCGCGTAGACCCCGCCGAGCAGGGGGTCGGCGATCGCGGAGACGGCCTCGTGCCCGAGGCGCCGCCCGATCGCGTCGGCGATCGACTCATCCTGAGCGGGCGGGGCACCGGGTAGGACGAAGTCGAGGCCCGCCCGCAGCTGGCCGCGGAGCGTCAGCAGGCCGGCACGCCGGATCGCGGCGGGCCGCGCGTGCCCGGACATCAGCCCGGCGGGCAACGGTCGTAGGGCACCGCGAATCCAGAGGTGCGCACCGACCCTCGCCGGTGACACGAGTTCGTCTTCCTGGCGGAGTTGCACCAGCAGGTCGCGGCCCCAGGGCACGCGGGCGAGAATGCTGTCCGGGCCGGTGTCGATCTCGACGCCTGCCACCTCAGCGCTGCGGATGCAGCCACCGAGACGGTCGCCGGCTTCGATCAGCACCACCCGCGGCGCCTGGGGTAGCTGCG
This sequence comes from Baekduia sp., assembly GCA_035554055.1. Classification (GTDB taxonomy): domain Bacteria; phylum Actinomycetota; class Thermoleophilia; order Solirubrobacterales; family Solirubrobacteraceae; genus Baekduia. Next base: position 28,632 of record DATMIZ010000100.1, read on the forward strand.
TGAGCCGGTGGGCGGCCGCGAGCCCCGAGATCCCGCCGCCGAGCACGGCGACGACGGGGGTGTCGCTCACGCCACCTGCTGGGCGGCGATGTGCGCAAACAGGGCGTCGCTGACGGTCGCGATCAGCTCCGGCCCGGCGTTCAGCGAGGCGCTGCGCGCGAACGGAATGCCGAGCGCCCGCGCACGGGCGACACACTCGACGTCGACGTCGTAGAGGACTTCCAGGTGGTCGACGGTGAAGCCGCACGAGCAGACGACGATCCCGGTGGCTCCGGCCGCGGCGACCGCGTCCATGTGGTCGAGGACGTCCGGGCCGATCCAGGGCTCCGGCGTCCTGCCGGCGCTCTGCCACGCTGTCGAGAAGCGCCGCAGACCGAGCCGCGCCGCGACGGCCTCGGCCGTCTCGCGCAACTGGTCGGGATAGGGGTCGCCGGTGTTGAGGACCAGGCGCTCCGGCAGGCTGTGGGCGGTAAAGATCACTTCGGCGTCCTCGCGAGCAGCCGGCTCCAACGAGCTGAGCGCCGCGCCCACGGTCGCCTCGAGAAACGCCAGATAGCCCTCGTCGAGATGCCAGCTCTCGACAAAGCTGAACGGCGGACCGCCGAGCTCCTCGGCCGCCGCCTGGGCACGGGTCACATACTGGCCGACGCTGTACTGGGAGTAGTGCGGCGCGAGCACGAGCCCGATCGCGCGGTCGACACCTTTGTCGTGCAACGCGCGTACGCCATCTTCCACGAACGGCGGCGCATGCTTGTTGCCGATCTCGACAACGAATTCGCCGGGATGGCGGCGCTCCAGCTCGGCCGCGACACCCGCTGCCTGCGCACGCGTGATCTCGTCGAGTTTCGATCCGCCGATCGCCTCGTAGCGCTCGCGCAGCTCCTCGAGCAGCTCCGGCGTCGGCGGCCTACCGCGACGAATGTGGGTGTAGTAGGCCTCGATCTCGTCGGGGGTGCGCGGCGATCCGTACGCCATCAGCAGGATCCCGGTGCTCACGCCCGCACCTGAGTCTGTTCGCGGACGAACTCCACCACGCGCGTCAGGAGCGCAGGGTCCGTCTCCGGCAGCACGCCGTGGCCGAGATTGAAGACGTAGCCGCGCTCAGGCGCGCGGTCGAGGACCTCCAGTGTGCGTTCGCGCGCGACATCCCATGAGCACAGACAGGCGGCTGGGTCGAGGTTGCCCTGGATTGCGATCTCGGGACCGAGGCGCGCGCTGCCCTGGTCGAGCGGAACGCGCCAGTCGAGCCCGATCGCCTCTGCCCCGCTCTCGCGCATCGCTTCGAGCAGATGGCCGGTGCCGACGCCAAAGAGAATCCGCGGCACGTTGAGATCGGCCACGCCGTCCAGCAGCCGCTTGACGGCCGGCGCGACGTGCTGCCGGTAGTCGGCGAGCGACAGGCTGCCGACCCAGCTGTCGAAGACCTGGACCGCCTGCGCGCCCGCGTTGACCTGCGCGCGCAGCGACGCGGCGCCGATGTCGGCGAGCCGCTCGAGCATCTGGCGCCAGAGCTCGGGCTCGCTGTACATGAAGGCCTTTGTCAGCGCGTGACTCTTCGACGGCCCGCCCTCAATCAGGTAGCTCGCGAGCGTGAACGGTGCGCCGGTGAAGCCGATCAGCGGCACGTCGAGCTCGGCGACGAGGCGGGCGACGGTCTCGACCACATACGGCGCGTCGACCTCGGGCTCGAACGGCCGCAGGCGCTCGACGCCGCGGCGATCACGGATCGGTGCGGCGATCACGGGGCCGACGCCCGGCACGATCTCCACGCCGACGCCGATCGCGTGCAGCGGGATCATGATGTCCGAGAACAGGATCGCGGCGTCCACGCCGTGCCTGCGGACCGGCTGCAGCGTCACCTCGGCCGCGAGCTCCGGCGTCTCGCACAGCTCGATCAGGGTGCCGGACTTGCGCAGCTCCCGGTATTCGGGCAGCGAGCGACCGGCCTGTCGCATAAACCAAACCGGGGTTCGCTCTACCTCCTCATGGCGCAATGCGCGGATCAGGAGCGGCGTTTCGACAGCTTCGTATGAGCCGGCTTCAGACCGGGGGAGAACTCGTTCCAACGTCCAAAGATGGTAGGGAACCGCGCGCTGCAACGCCGTATCCGGTCACGTGCGAACTTGGTCACAGAGCGCATCGATCAGCCCGTCGGGCGTATGGGTCGCCGCCTCGACAGCCGGTTCGACGCCGGCCTCGCGCAGCGCGGCGCTCGTCTGCGGCCCGATCGTAGCCGTGCGCAGCCCGCTCGCAGCGATGACGGCCGCGCCGCCGACCGCTGCGACGAAGTGCCGCGCCGCCGAAGCCGAAGCGAACAGTGCCCAGTCGGCGCTCAGAACAGGTTCACGCAGATGCTCGTCGAGCTCGGCGGCGCGCGTGCGGTAAAGGGCGAGAACGCGGACGTCAGCACCGGCCTGGCGCAGCGCGTCGACGACAACATCGCGCGCGTCCTGCGCTCGTGCGACGAGCGCACGCCGGACCTCGACACCGGCCAGCGCAGCGACCAGCCCCTCGCCGATCGCGCGCTCGGGCACGATGTCCGGCTCCAGACCATGCTCGCGCAGTGCCGCGGCCGTGCCCGGGCCGACGACGGCGATCCGCAGGCCCGCGAGCGCGCGGCTGTCACGCCCGCTTTCGCGCAGCTGCTCGAAGAAGAAGCGCACGCCGTTGGGCGACGTCAGGACAAGCAGGTCGAACGGCTGCAGGTCGGGCACCGAAGCCTGAAGGGACTCGATCGCGATCGCGGGCGCGTCGATCACGCGCGCACCCAGGTCACGCAGGCGGCGTCCGATCTCGCTGGCCTGGTGCGGCGTCCGGGTGACAACGACCGACGTGTTCGCCAGCGGCCCGTCTTCGACGACGCCGAGCTGCTCTGACAGTTCGACGACCGGCCCGACGATCGTCACCGCGGGTGATCGCACGCCGAGCTGCTCGCCACGCTCGGCGATGCTGTCGAGCGTTGCCGTGACGACGAACTGCCCCGGAAGCGTGCCGCGCTCGACGATCGCAGCCGGCTCATCGGGCCCGCGCCCGGCACCGATCAGGCGCTGGGCGACGGCTTCGAGCGCGCCAACGCCCATGTAGAAGACGAGCGTCCCCGGGAATTTGGCGAGCGCGTCCCAGTCGGCCTGTTCGTCGCCCGCGCCACGCGCCGTCACGAACGCGACCGCGCTCGCCATGCCGCGCTGGGTCACCGGAATGCCGGCGAGCGCCGGCGCCGCGATGCCGGCGGTCACACCCGGGACGACCTCGAACGGGATCCCGAGCTCGTGACAGAGCAGGGCCTCTTCGCCGCCGCGGCCGAACACGAACGGATCGCCGCCCTTGAGGCGCACGACGACGCGGCCGGCGCGGGCGTGTTCGAGCATCAGGCGCTCGGTCTGAGCCTGCGGGACCTGCTCTCCGCCGCCGGTCTTGCCGACGTCGATGAGCTCGGCGCCGGGGTGCGCGAACGTGAGCGCCGTCGCAGGGATCAGACGGTCGTGCAGGATCACGTCGGCCTCGCCGATCGCTTCGACCGCGCGGATCGTCATCAGGCCGGGATCGCCGGGGCCCGCCCCGACCAGGATCACCCGACCGCTCATTCGATCAGCTCACTCGCTCCCATCGCACGCATTCTCTCCGCAAGCTGGGATGGCGTGCCGGCGGCGAGCTCGTCGAAGATCCAGTGCGAGCCGTCTGGGGTGCCCGCCCACGCGCGCAGATGGCTGGCGTCGCGGTGAATTCCCACCGCGCTGTTGCAGGTGGCGCCGAGCAGCAGCGCGAGCTCACGCTCGGCGAGCAGCGCAGTGAAGGCGTCCGCATCGGCGACCGCGCTCGCGTCAAAGCCGGGCTTTGCCTCCAGCGCCAGCGTCCCCTGCCCGGGCGCGGGCACGAACTGCACCGGGTCGAGCAACGCGCCGATCTCATCTCCGCGGCCGAGGCGCTTGAGGCCGGCTGCGGCGAGCACAAGCGCGTCGGCTTCGCCGTCAGCGAGCTTGCGCAGACGTGTGTCGACGTTGCCCGCCAACGACACGATCTGCAGGTCGGGGCGGCGCGCCAGCAGCTGCGCACGGCGGCGCGGGGAGGTCGTCCCGACCTTGGCCCCCTCGGGAAGGGCGTCCAGTGACGCCGCGCCGACGAGTGCGTCGCGTGGGTCCTCTCGGCCGGCGGCCGCGACCAGCGTCAGCCCGCTCGCCAGATGTCCCGGCACGTCCTTCGCGGAATGTACGGCGACATCGATGTGGCCGGCGAGCAGCGCGTGCTCGATCGCGTCGACCCAGCGCTCCTTGTCCTTCGGGCCGCCACCGCCGCGATCGCCGGAGGTCTCGATCACGACCACCTCGGCGCCCAGAGCGTCAGCTACTGGCCGCGACTGCGCGAGCGCCAGCGCGCTGCCGCGCGTGCCGAGCCTTATGCCGATGAGGTCTCCCGGTCAGCGTCGGCGCTGCCTTCGCTGAGCAGTTCCACGACGGAATCCGCACGGACCGCCTGGCGCCGATCGAGCCAGCGCGCGAAGCGCTCGGTCTCCTGCGCGATGATCTCCTCCGCTGCGGTGCGCTCGCTCTCGCGCAGGCTGAAGGTCGCGTCGACGACCGCCTGGAGATCGTCGATGTCGTACAGCTCGACGCCGGCGAGCTCACGGCAGCCAGGCTCGATGTCGCGGGGCACCGCAAGGTCGATCAGCACAAGCGGATGCTCGCGCTGCGCCATGATCGCCGCGACCGTCTCCGTCTCGATCACCGAGTGCGGCGATGCCGTCGCCGAGACCACGACATCGGCGTGCGCGAGCTGTGCCGGCAGGTCCTCGAGCGGCTCGACCGTGGCCCCGACGAGCTCGGCGATCTCCTTCGCGCGCTCGACGCGGCGGTTGGCGATCACGATCGTCTTCGCGCCGCGAGCGGCGAGGGCACGCGCGGTCAGCTCGCCGGTCTCGCCGGCGCCGATCAGCACGATGTCGCGCTCGGCCAGCGGGCCGACCGCCTTGTGCGCGAGCTCGACCGCAACCGAGGCGACGCTCGTCCGCGCGGAAGCGACGCGGGTCTCGGTGCGCACGCGCTTGCCGGCCTTGAGCGCGCTGGAAAACAGCCGCGCCGTGTAGGTCCCGGTCGTCCCCGCCGAGAGCGCGGTCTCCAGCGCACGCTTGACCTGGCCCTGGATCTCGTTCTCACCGAGGACCATCGAATCGAGACCGGCCGTGACGCTGAAAAGGTGGTGTTCGACCCGGTCGCCTTCGAGCGCGTACGCGATCTCGCCGAGCTGCTCGTCGTCGATGCCGGCGTGGTAGGCGAGCAGCGCCGAGAGTTCCTTGACGCGCCGGCTTGGCGGCCCGTCAAGCGCCCCGACGTAGAGTTCGGTGCGGTTGCAGGTCGATACGACGACCGCTTCTTCGATGCCTTCCAGTTCCGTCAGCTCACGCGCGAAACGAGTCGCCTGCTTGCTCGTAAGCGCCAGACGCCCGCGCATCTCGAGCGGTGCGGTCTTGTGCGAAACGCCAAGCACGAGGAGCTGGGACATCAGGCGCGCGGCTCCGTCGGTTCAGGGGCGGCCGTCTTGTCCGTCTGCTGGCCGGCCGCGAGTTCGTTGAGCTCCGAGAGCTCGCGCTCGATGCGTGCGAGCTTGACCGCCATGATCGCCAGGTAGATCAGCACCAACGCAAAGAACACGATGTATGCAGCCGCGACGTAGCCGCCGTTGTCCGGCAGTGTGTCGGTCATGGGACGTCCACCGTCGGAGCCGCGGTGCGCTTGGCGACACCGCCGTCGTCCCCGCCCAGCTTGCGCCGCAGCGCGCGCATCTGCGCGGTCGCGTTCTTACTCGCCATTTCGTACTTACAGAGGGTAATGAACAGCAGGATCATTCCAATCAGGCTGAGGAAGAAGGACGTGCGGACCTCGGTCGGCAGCGAGCCGGTCGAGTTCAGCGTGCGCGGGTGGATCAGCGGCTCCGCGAGCCGCACGGCGAGGAAATTGAGCGGCACGAACGCGCCGCCGATGACGGCGAACACTGCCGCGTAGCGCGCCTGGCGCTCGGGTTCGGGGATCGAGAACCGCAGCGGCGTATAGGTGCAGTACAGGAGGAAGACGATCAGGAACGAGGTCAGCGTCGGCTCGTCCCATACGAACCAGCGACCCCATGACGCCTTCGCCCAGAGCGCGCCGGTGAGCAGCACGCCCACACCCAGGACGACCGCGATGTGGATCGCGACGTAGGACCGCAGGTCGTCGCGGGAATCACCCTTGCGCAGGTACTGGATCGCGAACCAGCCACCGGCGACGAAGCCGATCAGTGCGGTGATCGCCATCGGCACGTGCACGTAGAAGATCTTCTGCATGAAGCCCTGGTCGGCGTCCATCGGCGCCCAGAACGCGGCCAGCGCGAAACCACCGACGAGGAAGACGACGGTCAGCAGCGAGTAGAGACGCAGGCGTGATCCGTGGAGCATTTTGGGCGTTCAGTCCTCGAGCAGATAATCGAAGACCGCGTAGGCCAGCAGGCCGAATACGAGATCATAGAGACCGAGGATCAGCAGCCAGCGTCCCGGTAACGCCTGCGCGCCGGTGCTCGTAAAGGTCGGATCGAGGCATCTCGCGGTGCCGATCACGACCGGCATCAGCAGCGGCAGCGCGATCAGCGGCACGATCAGGTCGCGCGCACGGGTCTTGATCGCGAGCGCGGCGACGACGGTGCCGATCGCGGCGACGCCGGCGTTGGTCAGCGAGAGGACGAGCATGAGCCGCGCGATCATCGTCAGGTCGAGCCCCGGCTCGAGCAACAGCACCGCGAACAGCGGCACGGCGACGAGTTCGACGATCACGAGGAACGCGATCAGAGACACGGCCTTGGCGACGAGCAGGGTGCTGCGATCGACCGGCGCGAGCAGGAAGCCGTCGAAGCCGCCGTCTTCGTGGTCGGCCACGAAGAGCCGGTTGATGCCCAGCATCGCCGCGAACAGCAGCGTGACCGTGAGCACGCCGGCGGCGAGCTCGCCTTCGACGGTGGGCTCCTGCAGCGCGAAGTGAAAGACGACGAACGTCGTCATGGCGAACAGCGCCATCGCGGGGATCGTCTGGGGTGTGCGCAGTTCGAGTCGCAGCTCCTTGAAGAGCGCGGCGCGGATCGGGCTCATGCGTACAGCTCGCCGATCGCCGCGACATCGATCTGATCGGCCGGCCCCGTGATGTGGACGCGGCCGCCGCGCAGCCCGAGCACCTCGTCGGCCTCGGCGAGCCCGCCCGCGGGATCGTGGCTTGTGATGACGCGCGTACGGCCTGCGAGCAGCGGGCCGAGCGCCTCCGACGCCGCCGGATCGAGATTGGCACGGGGCTCGTCGAGCAGCAGCAGCTCGGGATCGTGCAGGAGTGCGCGACACGCGGCGGCACGCTGGAGCATCCCGCGCGAGTAGGTATGCACGGGATCGGCCGCGCGCTGTGTGAGGCCGGTGGCGGCCACAAGTTCATCGATGCGCGCGCGCTTCACGCCGTAGAGACCGGCGTAGTAGCGCAGGTTCTCGTCGAGGCTCAGGTCGGAGTACAGCAGCGGCGCATGGCCGAGTAACCCGATCCGTGAGCGCAGCTGCCAGCCTTCGGAAGGCAGTTCGCAGCCGAGCACGGTGGCCGTCCCTGCGTGCGGCCGCAGCAGCGTCGCGAGCACGCGCAGCAGCGTCGTCTTGCCGGCGCCGTTGGGGCCGAAGATCACGAGCGTCCTGCCGGGCGCTAGCGAGAACGACACGTCTTTGAGGACTTCGCGCTCGCCCAGCCGGCGCGTCAGCCCGCTTACCTCAATGGCTGGAGTCGCCACCGATGGTCCTGACGGCGTGCTCGAGCACGGGCACGAGCACGCCGAAGAGCTGTTCGATCGCCTTCGGGTTGCCGGGGAGATTGACGATCAGCGTGCCGCCCGCGACGCCGGCGACCTCGCGGCTGAGCATCCCGTGCGGCGTGTACTTGAGCGACTCGGCGCGCAGCGCTTCGGCGATGCCGGGGACGGGCCTCTCGATCACGGCGGCCGTGGCCTGCGGCGTGATGTCGTCGGGCGTGAGGCCGGTGCCGCCGGTGGTGAAGACGAGATCGAACTCGTCGTCGACGAAGTGGTGCAGACGATCTTCGATCAGTGAGTAGTCGTCGGGCAGCACCTCCATCGCCTCGATCTCGCAGCCGGCGGTTTCGGCGAGCCGGGCGAGCAGCGGTCCCGATGTGTCTTCAGCCTGGCGGCTCGAGACACGGGTCGAGATCGTGAGGACGGCGGTGCGCATCAGCGTTTCCATTCCCCGCTCTTACCCCCGGATTTGGCTAGCAGCTGCACAGATGTGATCTCGGCCGAGCGATCGAGGCCCTTGACCATGTCGTAGACGGTCAGCGCCGCGACCGCCACGGCCGTCATCGCCTCCATCTCGACGCCCGTACGAGCTGTCACCGCTGCGGTCGCGGTGAGGACCACGGCGCCGTCGGCGATCTCGGCCTCGATCTCGATGTGGTCCAGCCCGAGCGGGTGACAGAGCGGGATCAGCTCGCCGGTCTTCTTGGCGGCCTGGATCCCCGCGATGCGCGCGGTGCCGAGCACGTCGCCTTTGGGCGCGTCGCCGGCGCGTACGGCGTCGAGCGTGTCAGGACTCAGCTTGACGATCGCGCGCGCGGTCGCCCGCCTGGCTGTGACGGCCTTGGCGCCGACGTCGACCATCCGCGCGCTGCCTTCTTCATCTAGATGGGTCAGGCGTTCGGCCATTCGGGGGAGTTTCGCAGGTGGCCCAACCCACTTCGCGTTCGTGCACTCCCGCACCTGGGCGACATTAGTCGTCTATTTCACGACAAATGTCGCCCAGGCGGGGTGGGGTCAGTCCCAAAAACCCTCGTAGATGAGGTCGCCGTCCTGCGCGTGATGTGGGCCGAAGGCGAGGATCTCGAGGCCGTCCGGACCGGCTTCCAGCTGGTGGGTCGTGCCGGGCGAGATGCGGATCGCATCACGGGGTCCGATCGGCTCGATCGCGTCGTCGAGCTTGATGTTCCCGGCACCGGCGAGCACGTAGTAGATCTCCTCGCCGTGGTCGTGGAAGTGAGCGAACGGTTGACGTTTGCCCGGCTTGACGCGGATGTGCGCCAGACCTGTCTGCGCTGCGTCGAGCTCCTCCCGCGGGAAGCGCGCCTCCATGAACTCGTCGGTCTTGTACTTGAGCGCCGAGTCCTCGACGTCAAGCATGTTCTTGATCGAATAGGTCATGCGGCATGCGTACCACGCGCGGCCTGCGCGGAAGCGATCAACTCGGAAACCGCCTTCGCATCACCCGCACGCAGCAGCGCGATCGGGTCGGGATCGCCGTTGACGATGTCCTCAAAGAAGGCCTTGCGGTCCTGATAGGTCGGCAGCGTGGCCTTGGCCCAGCCGCGGGCATCGTTGAGCATCACGGCCAGCGTCGCGTACTCCTCGCCGAACAGCTCGGAGACCTCGTGCTTCATGCGTTTGGCGAGCGCCGGCGAAGCGCCGGCCGTCGAGATCGCGACAGCGATCGGCCCGGTACGGACGATCGCCGGCAGGATGAAGTTGCACAGCGGTGGCACGTCGACGATGTTGACCAGCATCGCCCGCCTTTCGGCATCGTCGTAGACGGCGATGTTCACGTCGGTGTCGTCGGTCGAGGCGATGACCATGAAGACGCCGTCCAGATCGGACGGGCCGGCGTACCTGCGGCGCTCCCAGACGATCGAGCCTTCGCGCGCGAGCTCCTGCAGTGCCGGCTCGGCGACCGGCGCGATCAGCGTGACCGCGGCGTCGCAGGCCAGGAGCCCTTCGACCTTCTCGAGCCCGATCTCCCCGCCGCCGACCACGACGCACTTACGGCCCGTGAGCTTCAGGCAGGCGACGTAGAACGGCGTCGCGAGCATGTCCCGGACGCAGGTCTGATCGCAGATTCCCTTACGGAACTGACATACGCATTCCTTGCCTGCGTAGGCGGCGGCCGGCATCCGTCAAAGCGTAGGGCGGTTTGCAATTCGGGAGGCGCAGCAGGTGCGCGGGGCGGCGCTGGCGGGCATCATCACGGAATGAGCGCTGTCCTACACGAGCACCCGCTGGGCCTGACGTGGACGATGGAGGAGTCGATGGGGCGCAGCTCGCATGCGCTCAGGGATGGTGAGCGCGTCTGGTTGGTCGATCCCGTCGATGACAGCGTCGCGATCCAACGCGCCCAGAATCTCGGCGCGATCGCCGGCGTGATCCAGCTCTTGGACAGGCACGGCCGCGACTGCGCCGCACTCGCCCGACGCTTCGATGTGCCCCATTTCGTGAACCCGGGCGAGATTCCGGATGCTCCGTTTGAGGTCGTGCGCGTCAAGGGCGCACGGAAGTGGAAGGAGACGGCGCTGTGGTGGGAGGAGCGCCAGGCGCTCGTCGTTTCCGAGGCGATCGGCACGAACAAGGCGTTCACCGGAGGCCACTCCGCCGGGGTGCACCTGATGCTGCGGCTGAAGCCACCGAGGAAGCAGCTCGGCAGCTTCGAGCCCCAGCACCTCCTGGTCGGGCACGGCGCTCCGATCCATGGCGCCGGCGCGGCTTCCGCGCTACAGGGCGCGCTGGAACGCTCCCGTCGCAACCTTCCGCGCGCGTTCGTGGGCGCGTTTCGGAACGGGTGACTAGAGCGCCGAAGCGTCCTGGAGCGTCTGCAGCTCCTCCGCGGACAGCGTCAGCCCGATCGAATCTGCCAAGGGCTTGACCTGCTCGACAGTGCGAGCGCTGGCGATCGGCGCAACGACGGTCGGCTGGGCTCGTAGCCACGCGAGCGCGATCGAAGCCGGTGCCACGCCGTGCGTCTGCGCCGCGCCATCGAGTGCCTCAAGGACGGCGATGCCGCGCGGCTGTGCCAGGTACTCGCCGGCGCCGGAGGCACGCTGCGACTCGACGGCCGGCCCGCCAGGCCGGTACTTGCCGGTGAGAAAGCCGCTGGCCAACGCGTAGTACGGCAGCACCGCGAGCTCCGTCCGCTCAGCCACGTCGCGAAGGTCCCGCTCGAAGTCGCGCTCCATGAGCGAATACTTGGGCTGCAGCGCGGCGGGCGCGGTGAACCCTTCGCGCGCGCAGATCTCAAACGCTTCCACGATCCGCTCGGCACTGAAGTTCGACAGCCCGATCGCTCCGATCGCCCCCTCCTGCACCAGCGCGTCGAACGCCGCCAGCGACTCACTCAGATCGCCGCCGTCGTCGTAGTGGGCGAAGTAGAGATCGATGTGATCGATGCCGAGCCGCTGCAGCGATGCCTCGGCGGCCTTTCGGATCGTCGCCGGCCGGAGGTTGTCCAAAGGGGGTGCGGCGCCGCCCTTCGTGGCGATCGTCACCTGCCCGCGCAGCGAACGAGCGGCGAGCCAGCTACCGATGATCGTCTCGGACTGTCCACCTACGCCGCCGTGCGCCCACGACGCGTATGCGTCCGCGGTGTCGATGAAGGTGATGCCGGCGGCGTGGGCGGCGTCGAGGACATCGAATGAAGCCGCCTCGTCAGCGGTCCATCCGAAGACATTTCCGCCGAGGCAGAAATCGGGAAAACTGGCTGTCATAGCCGCATTACTAGCAGCGACCGTTCAGCGCCCCCGCGCCTTACGGATCCGCTCGAGCCGCTCCGCGAGGTCGCGTTCGGTCTCGGCTGGCTCATAGAAGCGCGTGCCTTCGACGGACGGCGGCAGCAGATCCTGCGGTGAGACCTTGGCCGGCAGCGAGTGGGGATATTCGTAGCCCTCGCCGCGCATGCCCGGGCGCAGCCACACCGGCGGCGACTGGGCGCCGTGCTCTTTGACGTGCTCCCGCGCCTTCGCCAGCGCGCTGCCGGCTGAGTTGGACTTCGGCGCCAGCGAGAGGTAGATCGCGCACTGCGCGAGGGCGTAAGTGCACTCCGGTAGCCCGGCGTGCTCGACGGCGGCCGCCGTCGAGGTGGCGATAACGAGCGCCTGCGGATCGGCGTTGCCGACGTCCTCCGAGGCGAGGATGACCATGCGCCGCGCGATGAAGCGGGCGTCCTCGCCGCCCTCAAGCATCACCGCGAGGTAGTACAGAGAAGCATCGGGATCTGAGCCGCGCGTTGCTTTGATCCAAGCCGAGATCAGGTCGTAGTGCTGGTCGCCGCCCTTGTCGTAGTGCACCGCGCGCTTCTGCAGCGCGCCTTCGGCGACCTCCATCGTCACCTCTTCACCGGCCGCGCAGGCGATCTCGAGCGCGGTCAGTGCCGTGCGCGCGTCGCCGTCGGCGCGACCGGCGATGAACTCGAGCACCTCGTCTGAGACGGGTGGACATTGCTCCTGCGCGATGGCGCGCTTGAGCAGCGCTGTCACGTCCTCATCGGTGAGCGCGTTGAGCTCGACGACCCGCATCCGCGAGATCAGGGCCGAGTTGACTTCGAAGTAGGGGTTCTCGGTCGTCGCGCCGATCAAGGTCAGCGTCCCATCCTCGACGGCCGGCAGCAGCGCGTCCTGCTGAGCCTTGTTGAAGCGATGGATCTCGTCGAGGAACAGGATCGTGTCGCGGTTCATGCGCTTGCGTTCACGCGCGCGCTCGATCACCTTTGTCACTTCGGCCTTGCCCGCCTGGACGGCAGAGAGCTCTTCGAAGGCGGCTTCCGCGTACCCCGCTACGAGACGCGCGATCGTCGTCTTGCCGGAGCCGGGCGGACCGTGCAGCAGCATCGAGAACGGGCGTCCCTGCTCGATCGCGCTTCTGAGCACCGAGCCCGGCTCGAGCAGCTGCTCCTGACCGACGACCTCCTCGAGCCGCGTGGGCCGCATCCTCGCGGCGAGGGGACCGCTCGCAGATCCTGAGGGAGCCTCGCCGGCCGCGCTGAACAGATCGTCTGCCATTGCGGATCAGCATCCCACGGATCAAGCGTCAGCTAGGCGGACAGTGCCGTCCGATCGCAAGTGAGGCGCGCCGCACCAGCTGTTCGCCCGCGACGGTGAACTCGAGCGGTACGCACATCGGTCCGCGCGTCAGCACGAAGCCCGACCAGAACGTGACGGGTTCGCCGTCGGCGGTGCTGA
>DATMIZ010000101.1:0-64267 GCA_035554055.1 Baekduia sp.
GACACCGGCGACAAAGTCGACAACACAGACACGCCCACAACACAAATCACCACCACGTCGGTCGACACGTTCATCAGCACGAGGCTCGCCCCGATCATCGCGTCGATGAGCGACGACCACAGCTGAACCCGTGCGAGGGCCGCTGATACGCAGCGGACGATCTTTAAGTCTTCGCGAGTAGGAGTCGATTACTCCGGCGTGGAACTGACGTCCGCGTATCAGCCGATCGTCAACCTCGAATCCGGCGAGATCTTCGGATACGAGGCCCTGGCTCGCGACGCAACGGGCAAGTTCCCAGCTGCGGCCTTCGATGCCGCCCGCGCGAACGGCACCCTCGCCGCGCTCGACTGGGAATGCCGCGCCAGTGCCGTGCGAGGTGCTCTCGAGGCAGGCCTCAGACCACCTGTGGCGCTGTTCATCAACAATGAGCCGGGCGTGATCAGGGAGCCGCCTCCGGAGCGCCTTAGGTCTGTGCTGACGACCGGCGCCAGGTCGCTCGACTTGTATTCCGAGATCACCGAGCGCGCCATAGCGAAGTACCCTGCGGAACTCCTGCAGAGGGTGTTTGAGATGCGCTCGCGAGGCTGCTCCATCGCGATCGACGATGTCGGCGCGAATCCTCGCTCGCTTGCGATGCTGCCGGTCCTCAAGCCCGACGTGATCAAGCTCGATCTCTCTCTGATCCAGGCCAAGCCCGACCTCGCGAGCGCGGCAGTCATGACCTCGGTGGCCGCGTACGCTCAGGCGACGGGCGCCACCATCCTCGCCGAAGGGATCGAGACCGAACAACATCTGCTGAACGCGATCACGCTGGGCGCGACACTCGGCCAGGGTTGGCTGTTCGGCCACCCAGGGCCACTGCCACAGGGTCGCCCAATCGAGATAACGCCGGCCCCGCAGCCACCGCCACCGGTGCCGCAGCTCCCCGAGCCAGAACTCCCTTCTGCGATCGTCGGTCGGAAGATGCCCCTGAGGCCCGGGAACCCGGACTTCCTGATGGCTATCTCCAAGCATCTCGAACATCAGGCATTGGCGCTTGGCCAAGACACCGTTGTCGTGAGCTGCTTTGGCCATGCGCAGAACTTCGCGAGCGACGCCCGTGAGCACTACGCCCAACTCGCCAGGACAGTCGGGATCGTGGTCGTCCTCGGCGAGGGCGTACCAGATGAGCCGGCACCAGACGTAAGAGGTGGAGCACTCGATCCAGACGACGTGCTCATCGGAGAGTGGACGGTGGCGGTCCTGAGCCCCCGCTACTCCGCGGCACTTGTCGCCCGGAACCTCAACGAGACCGGCACGCACGCGACCCCCCGCTTCGAATTCGCGCTGACGTTCGATGCTGAAGACGTCGCTGACGTCGTCCGCGCCCTGCTCCCGCGGATCGGGGCAGAGCAAGCCATGCGCGTTCCGCTCGCTGCCTAGGCGCTACCCGCCGGGACAGCCCACTGTCCGGTCCTAGACTCCGCAGCGATGGCGCACCAATACGTATTTCAGATGCAGCAGCTGACGAAGTCCTTCCCACCGGACAAGACGGTGCTGAAGGACGTCACGCTCGCGTTCCTGCCGGGCGCCAAGATCGGCGTGCTCGGCTACAACGGCGCCGGTAAGTCGTCGCTGCTGAACATCATGGCCGGCAAGGACACGACGTTCACGGGCGAGGCGATGCTCGCGCCGGGAGCGACAGTCGGCATCCTCGAGCAGGAGCCGCACCTCGACGAGTCAAAGGACGTCGAGGGCAACGTGCTGGACGGGGTCGCCCACATGCGTGACCTGCGCGCCCGCTTCGACGAGCTCGCGGCGAACTACTCCGACGAGACAGCCGAGGAATTCGCCGAGGTCCAGGCGAAGATCGACGCCGCCGACGGCTGGAACCTCGAGACGAACATCGAGTTTGCGATGGACGCGCTGCGACTGCCGCCGGCCGACGCCGACGTGACAAAGCTCTCCGGCGGTGAGAAGCGCCGCGTCGCGCTCTGTCGGCTGCTGCTCAGCGCACCCGACCTACTGCTGCTCGACGAGCCGACCAACCACCTCGACGCCGAGTCGGTCGCGTGGCTCGAGAAGCACCTCGAGGATTACGCCGGCACCGTCGTCGCCGTTACCCACGACCGGTACTTCCTCGACAACGTCGCCAACTGGATCCTCGAGCTCGACCGCGGTCGCGCGTTGCCGTACGAGGGCAACTACTCCGAGTGGCTGGTGCAGAAGCAGAAGCGCCTCGCGCAGGAGGAGAAGCAGGAGTCGGCGCGCCAGAAGACGATCGCCTCCGAGCTCGAATGGGTGCGCCAGAACCCGAAGGGACGCCAGACGAAGTCAAAGGCGCGGCTTTCCAACTACGAGGCGCTGGTCGCGCAGGAGCGCAACGTAAAGCTCGACGAGGTGCAGATCCACATCCCGACGGCGACCCACCTCGGCGACATCGTCGTCGAGACGAAGAACCTCAAGAAGGGCTTCGGCGACAAGCTGTTGATCGAGGATCTGACGTTCTCGCTGCCGCGCGGCGGGATCGTCGGCGTGATCGGCCCCAACGGCGCCGGCAAGACGACGCTCTTCAAGATGATCACCGGCATCGAGCAGCCCGACGCGGGCTCGATCCGCGTCGGCGACACGGTGCAGCTCGCGTATGTCGACCAGAGCCGTGACGCGCTGGACGACGAGAAGAACGTCTGGGAGGAGATCTCCGAGGGCGCCGAGCAGATCAAGGTCGGCGAGACGTGGATGAGCTCACGCGCGTACACGTCCGGCTTCAACTTCAAGGGTTCAGATCAGCAGAAGAAGGTCGCCAAGCTGTCGGGTGGTGAGCGCAACCGCTTGCACCTCGCCAAGCTGCTTCGCTCCGGCGGCAACCTGCTGCTGCTCGACGAGCCGACCAACGACCTGGATGTCGACACCCTGCGAGCGCTCGAAGAGGCGCTGCTGGCGTACGCCGGTTGCGCCGTCGTGATTTCGCACGATCGCTGGTTCCTGGACCGTGTAGCCACACATGTGCTGGCCTTCGAGGGCGACTCGCAGGTCACCTGGTACGAGGGCAACTTCGAGTCCTATGAGTCGTGGCGCCGCGAGCGCCTCGGCGAGGACGCCGACCGTCCCCACCGGATCTCCTACAAGAAACTGACCCGCGCATGACACCGACGTTCCAGATCACCGAGTACAACGACCCCGGCTGCCCGTACGGCTATTCGGCCGAGCCATGGCGCCACGAGATCAAGTGGCTCTACGGCGACGCCGTGCAGATCGACCTACGCCTCGTCGGCCTCACCGACGACCCCGACGCGCTGCAGAGGTCCGGCTTCACGCCGGAGATGAATCTCGCCAACTGGCGGCGCTTCAGCGAGAGCTATGGGATGCCTTTCAGCTTCAAGAGCGCCGGTCGTCACCCCGCCACGGTTCCCGCCTGCCGCGCGGTCGTCGCGGCGCGCCTTCACGGCGAGCCGGGCTCTGATCGCCTGCTGATGCGCTGGTTGCGGATCCATCGTTTCCAGGACGAACTGTTCGACGAGCAGCCCGTCCTCGATGCGGCGGCGTCCGACGCCGGGATCGATCCGGCTGAGCTGGCCAAGTGGGTCGGCGACCCGGCGACCGCGACCGCGCTCGAAGAGGACATGAAGGCGGCGCGCAGCCCTTCGCGCGAGGCGAAGGCGCTCGATCACAAGCTCGGCGGCCCGCCTGATGAGCGTCGCTACACGTGCCCGTCATGGGAGTACGTGCTGGTCGACGGTGACGCGCACTTCTCGGCGCCCGGCTTTCAGTCGCGCGAGATGTATGAGGCGGTGATCGCCAACCTCGCACCGGGACTCTCGCGCCGCGCGCCGGCCGAGGATCCTGTGCAAGTGCTCGAATGGGCCGGCGAGCCACTCGCGACGATCGAGGTCGCGAAGCTGATGGGTGTCAACGCCAGGAAGGCGACCGATGCGCTGAAGGCTTCCGGAGCTGACGAGATCGCGCTCGAGACGAGCTCGCTCTGGAAGGTCTAGCCGCTCAGAGCCGATCCGCTGCATCTACTGGGCCAGACGCCCAGAAAGACAGCGGATCATTCGTTTGGGTCGCCGGGGCGGTGATGCGTGATCGTCAGCGGCGCGGAGGCCTGATCGACGGGCTCCGGCATGTTCTGTAGCCGGGCGTGGAAGGCGTTGGCGACGCGCAGCGCGTGGACCTTGGCGAGCGCGGCGCGCGGGCCATCAAAGAGTTCATCGACTGTGCGCGTCCACAGGATCAGCCAGCGCTCGAAGTGGCCTTGGCGCAGCGGCACCTTGGCGTGCAACGCGGCATGCGGGTGAAAGGCGCCGCCGGTGTAGCTCTGGGCGCCGAGCAGGATCGTCTCCCAGAACGAG
Organism: Baekduia sp.; assembly: GCA_035554055.1. GTDB lineage: Bacteria > Actinomycetota > Thermoleophilia > Solirubrobacterales > Solirubrobacteraceae > Baekduia. Next base: position 4,332 of record DATMIZ010000101.1, read on the forward strand.
GCGATCTGGGGCACGTGCGCTTCGACGTCGAGTTTGGCGACGTCGGTGAAGATGAAGCCGATGATCGGGTCGTCGAGCGCGCGGCCGTAGAAGGCGCGCACGAGGCGCTCGATGTCGGCGCGGGTCTCGATGTCCGGGAGCTCGGAGTCGGTCATAGCGACGCGACCGCGTCCGGGATGTCGTCTGCATGGTGGACGACGACGTCCGCCTTGCTCAACTCAGATGCCAGGTAGGGCCCGGTCGCGACGGCGATGACGCGGACACCGTCGGCGTGCGCGCAGGCGATGTCGTGCGGAGTGTCGCCGATGACGACGGTCTGCTCGCGTGGCCAATCGCCTGCGCGATGACGCGCGATCGGCGGCAGCGCGGCGCGATCCTCGCTGTCGGAGCCGAAGCCTCCCTGCCCGGCTGCAAAGTGGTGGCCGATGCCCGCGCGCTTCAGCTTCAGCCGGGCGATCGGCTCGAAGTTGCCGGTCACGAGCGAGATGCGATGTTCTGACGTGAGCTGGTCGAGCACGGCGGTGATCCCGGGATTGAGGAACTCGCTCAGGGATGGCGGACACAGCCGCGCGAACGCTTCCACCGCCGCCATCCGCAGGTCATCGAGGCGAGCGTCGATCGTGTCGGCCGGCACCCCCGCGAGCGTCAGGTAGTGGCGCGCGATCTGCGGATCGGTGTAGCCGGCCACTTCGATGTCGCCCGCGTGGAGGCCGTCGACGCCGTAGGTCGACTCCATGCTCGTGATCATCGCTTCGGCGTGCGTGGCGGCGGCGTCGATCAGCAGCGTTCCGTCGATGTCGAAGAGAAGAAGCATTGGACGTGACTGACATTAACCCCGGCAGACGGGGTTAACCAATGCCAGCCGTGCTTAGCGGGTGAAGTCGGCGTCCGCGGAGAGCGAGAGCGCGAAGGCGGCCAGCAGCCTGGCCGTGTTCTCGACGTCGTCGAGCTGGACGACCTCGACCGGCGAGTGCATGTACCGCAGCGGGATCGAGACCAGGCCCGTCGGGACGCCGCCCTTGCTGAAATGCACGGCGTCGGCGTCGGTCCCGGTGCGGCCGGCGCTGGCGGCGACGGTGAACGGGATCTCGTCCTTCTCGCCCGCAGCGTAGAGCGCCTCGAAGACATGCGGATTGATCACCGAGCCGCGTTCGACCACCGGTCCGGAGCCGAACTCGTGCGCGCCGAGCTCCTTCTTGTCGATGCCGGGAGCATCGGTCGCGTGCGTTACGTCGACCACGACCGCGACGTCGGGATCGAGCGAGAACGCCGTGGTGCGCGCACCGCCGAACGTGATCTCCTCCTGGACGGCCGCGACCGCGATGACGTCGCCGGCAGCACCGCCGGCCTCGTGCACGATCCGCGCGGCCTCAAGCGCGATGAAGCAGCCGAGGCGATTGTCCATCGACTTGGACGCGACACGGTTGTTCAGCAACTCGAGCGGCGCGCCTGAGATCACCGCGACATCACCTACGCGGACCTTCGCCTTCGCGTCGTCGCCGTCGTTGGCGCCGATGTCGATGTGAAGGTCCTTCATCTCGGCTGCCTTCTTGCGCTCCTCCGCCTCCAACAGATGGATCGGCTTCTTGCCGATCACGCCGGCGACGACGCCGTCGCGCGTGGTGAGCTCGACTCGCTGCCCGACGAGGATCGTGGGATCCCAGCCGCCGACGCCGATGAAGTGCAGGAAGCCCTCGTCGCTGATGTGCGTGACGATCAGGCCGATCTCGTCGATGTGGCCGATGATCGCGACCGTCGGTCCGTCGCCGGTGCCTTTCACCCGCGCGAGCGACGTGCCCATCACGTCCACTTCGACCTCCGCGAACGAAGCCGCATCGCGCCACACCTTCGCTGGCGCCGTCTCATAACCCGAAGGGCCTTGGGCGGTGAGCAGGGCGCGGAGAGTGTCGTTCATTGGCATTGCGCCAGGCTAGCCGGGCACGACCACGACCTTGGGCGACATCGCACCCAATATTTGGGCGATGTCGCCCCGGCGTGTTCAGTAGATCCGGAACGAGTTGCCTGTGACGGTCGCGCCGCCGAGGCTCAGATAGGAGTGCGGGCCGATCGGCGCGCTGGCGCAGGTGTGGTTGCCCTGATAGGTCCAACAGCCACGGACCGTGTAGTCGCCGCTCTCATAGTCCCCGCGGTGCGACCAAGGACCGGTCACAGCGCCGGGAGCCCCGTAGAAGGCCTGGTTTGGGTACGGCGGCGTCCGCGGATGCCAGCAGGCACGTCCAACAGAACAGTTCGTATTCGTTCCGATCATCGGCGTCGGCCCGGTTGCAAGTCGGTCGGTGCTCTCAGGCGGCAGTCCCGGCTTCACGGACAAAAATTCGCCTGTCACCGGACTCGCCGTAACCGTCTTCGGCGTCGCCGACAGGATGTCGATCGTTAGCGCCGGGCCCGCAGCAGATCCCGGCGAGGCGATCAACAGCCATCCGAGTGCTGCGAGTGCCACCGACACCAGACCGACCCCGAACCTGTTGTACCTACCTGTACGTGCCATTACGCCTCCCGCGTTGTTGATCATTGATCGGCCGGCAGGGGTCTGGCCGCGGCCGCGCCCGTGGTCTGTCTGCCGAGGATTTCGCCGGTCTTCGGATCGATTGCCACGGCCCGGGAGCCGAGGATCTCGCCGGTCTTCGGGTCGACGCTCACAACCCGGGAATTGAGATTCGCGCCGTCAGCGGCATAGAGAGTGGCGACCTCCCCGGGCTTCAGGTCCGACGTGGTCACGATGCCGTGATTGTCGGGCCGGAGCTCCCGCGCAGGGTGCGTTGCCGAGCCGACGGTCGGCGCCGGCGCGCCTTCGGGGACAGCCGCGACGAGCCGATCGCCGACCACCAGCGAGATGCCGACGCGGTCAATCTCGGCCGTCGACGTGCAGACGACTGTGTCAGCGCTCGCGGCCTTGACGGTGGACGCCAGCGCGGGGGCGATCAGACACCAGCGATCGTCGCCCTGCACGAGGTACGCGGTGGTACCGAAGGCCGGCACCTCATGCGCCTGGTCCAGGCGCAGATCGTCGCCCAGCGCGCGTGTTTGCGCAAGCTTGGTGGTCGCGTCGACCGTGGGTCCGTCGAGAGCGAGCGGCCTGCCGTAGGCGGAGCCCGAGTCGCGATCGATGACCGACAGCGTGAGGATCGTGGCGATCGCCAGCGCGACCACGCCGGTTCCGGCCGCGGCGGCACGGCGGGGGCTGACGGCCGGTCGGCGTGCGTTCATTGACAGCGACCGCTGACGGAGCTTCTGTTCGAGGCCATCCTGGAAGTCGGGCATCGCGAGGAAATCAGTCATTCGCCCCTCCCAGCTGATCGCGCAGTTCGCCGAGACCACGGCTCACGCGTTTGCGTACCGCCGGTTCGGTGAGGCCCATCTCCCGCGCGATGTCGCGGTAGGCGCGGTCCTCGACGATGTGTGCCCGGATGGTGGTTCGCTGTTCTGCGGGCAGGTCCGCCAACGCCGCTAGCGCGGGTTCCTCCTGGCCGCCCAACAGTTCCTCGTAGCTCTCCCGATCGGCAGGAGTGAGCACGATCGCGCTCTCGTGCAGCAAGCGGTGGCGGCGGAGGTCGAGCGCGCGGCGCCGATGCACGTCGGCGATCTTGCGTGTGGCGATGCCGAGCAGCCACAGGCGGGCGTTTTCGTACTGCGGGCGATACCGCCGTCGTTGCCTGAGCGCGGCCATGAACGTCTCCGACACGACATCGGCCGCCGATTCGGCGTCGAGACCGCGGCTGGCGGCGTACCTGATCATCGCGACCGAGTGGCGCCGATAGAACACGGCGAACGACTCGGCAGGGTCCTTCTGGTCGTGAAGAAGCAACGCGTCGCTTCGGCTGGTCAATGCCGACACAATTGTTTATTCGCGCGAGCGGTCCGTTTTGTGACCGAACCGAGCAAATGTTTTATGCGCGCGTCGCAATCGCGCGCTAACTCTTCGCTAGCTCCCGCAACACGTACTGCAGGATCCCGCCGTGGCGGTAGTAGACGGCCTCCTTGGGCGTGTCGATCCGCAGCACCGCTTCGAACTGCTTGTCGTCGGCGGTGACGGTGACAGTCTTGGGCAGTTCGCCGGCGTTGAGCGCATCTGCATAACCCGAGATCGCGATCGTCTCGTGGCCGGTCAGGCCGTGATCTGCAGGAATCTGCAGCGGCAGCACGCCCATGCCGACGAGGTTCGAGCGGTGGATGCGCTCGAACGACTCGGCGAGGACCGCCTTGATCCCAAGCAGCGCCGTGCCCTTTGCGGCCCAGTCGCGCGACGAGCCCGAGCCGTATTCCTTGCCGCCGATGACGATCAGCGGCACGCCCTCCTCCTGGTACTGCTTGGAGGCCTCATAGATCGAGATCTGCTCGCCGTCCTTGATCGTCACGCCACCTTCGGTCCCCGCTGCGAGCTGGTTGCGCAGGCGAATGTTCGCGAAAGTCCCGCGCACCATCACCTCGTGGTTGCCGCGCCGCGACCCGTACGAGTTGAAGTCGCCACGGTCGATCCCGTGCTCGGTCAGGTAATCGCCGGCGGGTGAGTCGGCCTTGATCGCGCCAGCGGGTGAGATGTGGTCCGTGGTCACCGAATCGCCGAGCTTGGCCAGCACCTTCGCGCCGCTGATCTCGGTGACCGCAGCGGGCTCGGGCTGCAGCCCATCGAAGAACGTCGGCTTGCGGATGTAGGTCGAAGCTGCATCCCAGGCGAAGCGGTCGCCGCCGGGAACCTCGAGCTCCTGCCACTGCGTATCGCCGTCATAGACGCCGTCGTAGCTGGCGCGGAACATGTCTGACTGCACCGCCTCCTCGACGGTCTGCGCGACCTCCTGGTTGGTCGGCCAGATGTCACGCAGGTAGACATCCTGGCCATCGCTCGAACGACCGAGCGGATCGTTGACGATGTCCGTGTCCATCGTCCCCGCGATCGCGTAGGCGACCACCAGCGGCGGCGACGCCAGGTAGTTCATCTTCACGTCAGGGTTGATCCGGCCCTCGAAGTTGCGGTTGCCCGAGAGCACGCTCGTCACCGCGAGGTCGCCCTCGTTGACGGCGGCCGACACCTCGGGCGGCAGCGGCCCCGAGTTGCCGATGCAGGTGGTGCAGCCGTAGCCGACGAGGTTGAAGCCGAGCGCGTCGAGGTCCTCCGTGAGTCCGGCGCGGTCGTAGTACTCCGAGACGACCTTCGAGCCGGGCGCCAGCGAGGTCTTGACCCACGGCGCGCGCCGCAGGCCGAGCGCCCGCGCCTTGCGTGCGACCAAACCGGCGGCGATCATCACCGACGGGTTCGACGTGTTCGTGCACGACGTGATCGCCGCGATGACCACGTGGCCGTGGTCGAGCGAGAAGGTCTCGTCGCCCAACGTGACGGGCACGGCGCTGCCCGATGATCGCGCGAGTACCGCGCCGGCCGCGATCGCCGGCGAGCCGATTTCGTGCTCTGAGTCCTCGTGGCCGTCGCCGCCGTTGCCGGGCGGATCGGAAGCCGGGAACGATTCGGCGATCGCCTCGTCATGCGCCGCCGCGGTCTCCTGTGCACCGACGCCGAGCAGCTCACCCAGCGCGGTCCTGAAGGACTCCTTCGCCTCGGTCAGCACGACGCGATCCTGCGGACGCTTCGGTCCCGCGATCGACGGAACGACGTCACCGAGGTCGAGCTCGACAACGTCGGTGTAGGTCGGCGCCTCGGAATCCGCGTCATGCCAGAGGCCTTGCGCCTTGGCATAGGCCTCGACCAGATCGATCTGCTCCTTATGCCGCCCTGAGAACGCCAGGTAGCGGAGCGTCTCGGCGTCGATCGGGAACATCGCGCAGGTGGAGCCGAACTCCGGGCTCATGTTGCCGAGCGTCGCGCGATCGGCGAGCGGCAGCCGCGCCACGCCCGCGCCGAAGAACTCGACGAACTTCCCGACGACACCCTTCTTGCGCAGGATCTCGGTGACGGTCAGCACGAGATCGGTCGCGGTCGCGCCTTCAGGCAGCGATCCGCTGAGCTTGAAGCCGATCACCTGCGGAATCAGCATCGGCATCGGTTGCCCGAGCATCGCGGCCTCGGCTTCAATGCCCCCCACGCCCCAGCCCAGGACGCCGAGCCCGTTGATCATCGTCGTGTGCGAGTCCGTGCCGACGAGCGTGTCCGGGTAGGCCTGGCCGGTCTTGTCGTTGACGAAGACCGTGCGCGCGAGGTACTCGAGGTTGACCTGATGGACGATCCCGATGTCCGGCGGGACGACCTTGAAGGACTCAAACGCGCCCTGACCCCACTTGAGGAACTGGTAGCGCTCCTCGTTGCGGCGGAACTCGAGCTGGGCGTTCTTGAGGAACGCGCCGGGTGTGCCGAACTCGTCGACCTGCACCGAGTGATCGATCACGAGCTCGGCCGGCACGAGCGGCTCGATCTTCGCCGGGTCACCGCCGAGGTCCGCCATCGCGTCGCGCATCGCCGCGAGGTCGACGACGGCCGGCACGCCCGTGAAGTCCTGCATCACGACGCGCGCGGGGGTGAATGCGATCTCGTCCGACGGCGTCGCCTTGGCGTCCCACTTCGCGAGCGCTTCGATGTCTTCCTTGCGGACCGAACCGTTGCCCTCGGTGCGGAGCAGGTTCTCGAGCAGGATCTTCAGCGAGAACGGCAACCGCGCGACGTCGTACTGGGCCTGCAGCGCGTCGAGCCTGAAGATCTCATGCTCACGATTGCCGACCTTCAGCGTGGAACGGGCGTCGAACGAGTTCGGGTTGGTCATGCGGTCTCCAGTAGCCGTGGCCGCGGGCGCTGCCGGGCCGGAACGATTTCAAAGTCTGATCCGTCTGTCGTGCGCGCGCGCCGCCACTCGGTCACGCGGGTTGTCGCGATGCGGTTGGTGCGTGAACGCGCGGCGACGGCGATCAGCGAGGCGTCGACCAGGTCGACGTGCTGGTCCTGGGAGATCGTGGCGGATTCGACCATCGCATCGGCCCACCAGCGCACGAGGTAGGCGCCGGCCTGCAGATCGGCGGCGAAGGCCTCGGCCGCCTGCTGACCGCCCGCTGCGCGCAGAAGCTCGTCGGCGCGGGCAGCCGAGAGCGGCGAGATCACCAGCTCCTCGTCGATCAGGTCGATCCATTCCGCGATCTGCTCATGGGCAGGATCCGACGCATCGGCGAGCGCGAGGATCGCGGAAGCGTCAACTACTACGGCCATCGCCCCTGCCGATGATCGCGACTGCCTGCGGCTTCACCCGCGGCGGGCGCTGCACGGCGCCTGCGAGCGTGCGGCGGATCAGCTCCGCCTTGGTGATGCCCTCATCCGTCGCCCGGCGCGCGAGCGCGTCGTCCAGTTCAGGCTCCAGGTAGAGGCTGGTCTTCTTCACCCTACGTAGGGTAGCGTAAGGCTCGGATCGTCGTGACGAGGGCCAGCACCGTCATGACGGCGGCGCTCCCCATGCACCAGACGCAGTGCGCGTCGAGCGTCACAAAGGACCGGTACTGCAGGTAGTAGCTGAAGCCCGCGCCACCGATCGCGAGCCCCGCGGCCGCGAGGGCGGCGGCTTCACTGCGGATCCAGGACGCCGCGAAGATCGCGATGTAGCCGAGCAGGCCCATCAGTGCGACCGGGACGCCGGCGAGCTTCGAATACTCGGACTTCTGGACCTTCTCGCAGCCGCCTCCTCCGGTGCACAGCACCTGCGCGTCGTCGTAGTGGACGTAGGTGAGGTAGGCCGCGATGCAGATACCGAGCAGCGCGAGACCCGAAGCGAGCCAACGCAGCCAGTCGGCCTCGCGCGTGCGACTCGTGAGTGGCGCGCTCACTTCGTAGCCGCGTTGAGCGCGTCGACGATCGCCTGCGGGCCGTCGTCGATATTGATGTCGCGCAGCGCCCCGCCGGATGTCCCGATCTTGAACGTCGGAGTCGAGTTGATGCCGACGGCATCGGCCGCCTGGACGACCTTCGCCGCGGCCGGCCCGGACTGATCGGCGAAGACCTTGTCGACGTCGAGCCCCGGCACCGCTGTCGCGATCTTGCGCAGGAACGCGTCGGTCACGTAGCCCGTGTTCTCCTCGCCCTGGTTCTCGAAGAACAGGTGGGTGAAGAACGGGAGCTCGTTCTGCTGCTGCACGCCACTGGCGAACCGCTGCGCCTTGGTCGAGTCGTCGCCGAGGATCGAGACGACCTTTGTCTGCAGCCGCACCTTGCCGGTGCGGACGTACTCGTCGACGATCGTGGGCATGACCTGCTGCGAGTAGGCCTTGCAGATGGGGCACTGCAGATCGACATACTCGACGAGCGTCACGGGCGCCTTGGGGTCGCCGAGCGTGTCGCCGTTCACCTGCAGGCCTCTGAGAAAGGTGTTGGTGGCAGCGACGCCCGCGACGTCGCCCGGTGGCTTCTTGGAGTCGGCGCCACCGGTCGCGATCGCGATGACGGCGATCGCAGCGACCACCAGGCCCGCGACGGCCCCGAGGATCTGCATGCGGCGCAGGCGTGCGGCGCGGGAGGCATCGGCCTGTTCGGCGGCGACCCGCGCGTCTCGTGCCGCGTCGCGCTCGGCGCGTTTGCTCGGTTGGTCTGCCATTGCGGAGCACGTTATGTACGCGAACACCGCCCTTATTGACCTTTTAGCTGTGGTGGGTCAGGCCCCTAGAGCGCTGTCGCCACCTTCATGCCCGCGTGGGCGAGGTGATCAGGGCGGTGTGGCCTCCGTCATGGCTCTTGGGTGCGTCGTCGTCGAGCGCCTCCGCGACCAGCACCGTCGACCCGAAGATGGCGGCGGCGACGAAGACGGCAGCGACTAGCTTCACCGGCGGCCCACCGTGGATGCCGGTCTCGTGCACGGCCGTGTGACCCTTCCCGCGGTTGATCAGCCACATGTTGACCGGCAGCGCGATCACTCCGGCAACCGCGAGCGCGAAGGACAGCGCACCCCAGAACAGGAGGCTGTCGAGCCCCGCTTCCATCGCGCCGGGGACGACAACCATGATCAGGTTGTCGACGATTTCCATCGTGGCGATGCTGAAGGTGTCCGAGGCGAGCGCGATCGGGACGACGACGCTGAGGGCGAGGCCCGCCCGCAGCAGCGGCAGGCTCGTGAGGCTGTATCCGAACACGAATGCAAGCGCGATCGAGAGCACGATCGTGCCGAGGTTGGAGAAGCCGAGCGCGGTGCCGATCGCCATGCCGGCGACCTCGCCGATCGCACAGCCGGTCAGGCAATGCAGCGTGGCCGAGGCGCCCATGGCGAGCGAGGCGCGGCCTGATGTCGGCATCTCGTGGTGGTGGTGGTCGTGTGTCGCGTGATCCATCTGGCCGACAGTAGCAGGATACCCCTGGGGGGTTTCGTGCTAGCGGCCTCGGGAGGCTCATCGCCCCGCCTGGGCGACATTCACGTTGTATTTCAATGCCAATGTCGCCCAGGGGCGTTACTTGTGGATCGGGCCCGTGGAAACGGCCTCGAAGGCGCTGCCGGGAACACGCTTGAGCTGGTCGAGATCGTCGTCTTTCCAGCGCTTGTCGGGTGTGCCGGAGATGAACCAGTCGCTCCCGTTGTCGGCGACGATCATCCCGTACTTCTTCAGCGCCACCATGATGATCTTGGCCTGCCCCTTGTAGCCCGAGATGTCATAGCTCGCCTTCATCCGCAGACGCAGGCCCATCGGCGGCAACGACGGGTCCGTGCTCGAAGATGCCTTGTGCCGCGCCGGCAGGATGTAGCCGGCCTGCGTGCGCGACACGGTGAACCGCAGCGCGTGCGTGATCCGGCCGCGCTTGACCTCATCGGCGCGCGCGAGGCCGGGGAGGATCGGCAGGCCGGCGGCGTCAGCTGAGGTCCAGCCCGCGGGCCGCAGCTTGTTGGACTTCAGTTTGAAGACAGCGCCTGAGTCCGCGTCCCAACCGGAGCTCGTCTTCCTCGCGGCGAACAGTTCGTAGAGCCTGCACGTGCCCTTCTGCAACACGATCACGTGGCTGTCGCCCTCGCCGCCGCCCTCAATGTGGGCGTTGGGCGGGATCGGATACGGCCCCTTGTCGCTCTCATCGCCGTAGGCGGTGAAGTGGATCGGCACCTTCTTCTGGGTGCGTGGCACGACCCTGAACGGGATGCCGTAATCGCCGTACTTGCCGGAGCCGAAGTCGGCGTGCAGGGTGTCGGCGGCGCCGATCGAGGCGATGTAGTCCGCTGACCGCGGATCGACGGGCAGCTTCGAGACGTCACGGTTCCAAGCGTTCGACGCCGGAAACACCGGGCAGCCGGCGATCTTCGTCGTCGCCTTGACCTTCGCGTCGGCGGGGTCGCCACTACCGGAGGCGACCAGCGCACCCGCTACCAGCAACGCTCCCACGAAAAGGACCTTGACGATCATCCGACGAGCGTATTGCGCGGCCCATGCCGACTGGCCGAACGCCCGATTGCATTGCCGGAGCACCGATCGGCTGTTCTTACTGGGTGTGTGGCCCAGGAACTGCAGCCGATCCGTGTTTGGGGCCTAGATCAGCTTGTAGCTGTCGCGCGAGATGAAGAAGCCGCGGCCGGTCTCATCGTCGATGCATGTGATCCCGGCCTGCGCGCTCTTGCAGGTGATCAGTCCGGTCTTGTTCGCCTCGCCGTAAGCAAGGACGGGCGCATTTGGATTCAGCGTCGTGTCGCCGGCGCAGACGATGCGTGGTTCATCGCCGGCGGTGATCGAAAGCCCCTGGCCGTAGTCGAGCTGACAATCCGCGGGTCTCGGCGGCGGGCTCCAGGTCTTCGCCCTCACGTCGCAGCGGACCTCGGCGTCGATGCCGATGCACGCGATATTCCCGCTCGGCGACCGGAACGACTCGAGCTGCCGGGGAGTCGGTGTCGGCGAGGCGGTGGTCGTGGCGGCCGCCGTCTCCGTGCTTGCCGTCGTGGCGGTCGTCTCGGGCTGAGTCTCAGTTTCCGTCTCAGCGACCGACGACGGCACCGATCGATCGGCCGTGTCGCCGCCTGAGTCGTCGTCGCCGCAGGCGGCGAGCACCAGGCAGGCGAGCAGAGCTATGAGCAGTAGCGAGCGCACGCGGGCAGGGTACGGCTTGGCCCACGGACTAATGCAGGTTCGATTTCGTGTGCGCCCCGTCCGGCGCCATACCGGCGACATCGGCCAGCACGTCCGAGAGCGCGGCCGCCAACGACGGCCAGGACCACTGCTCCAGCGCCGCCCTGCGCGCCGCGATCCCACGCGCCGAACGTCCCTCGGGGTCATCGACGGCAGCGACGATCGCCTGCGCAAGCGCAGCCTCGTCATCGGGCTCGACGAGCCAGCCAGTCTCCCCGTCGCGCACGATCTCGCTCGGGCCGTAACGGTTAACGGCGATCGGCGGCAGACCGCAGGCCATCCCTTCCACGAGGACCAGACCGAACTGCTCGCGGACCGAGGCGAGCACCTGCACATCGGCGGCGTTGAAGAAGGCCGGCAGATCGGCGTGATCGCGCCACCCGGCGAGGAACACGTCCTGGGCGCCGCTGGCCACGATCGCGTCGGCCGGGTGCTCCGCCTCGTACTCGCCCGGATGCCCCCCGAGGATGACGAGCGCGGCGTGGCGCTTGGTCTCGCGCTGCGCCTTGGCGAACGCGCGGATCAGCAGTCCGAGCCGCTTGACCTCCGTGTACCGGCCGACTGCGATCAGAACCACCGCATCGCGCATCCGCGCGACCTCGTCGGCTTCGTAGGTGATCGTCCCGACCTCCTGGCCGGGCAGCCAGCCGCGTGGCTCCTCGAGCAGCTGCTCGCGCCAGAACGCATCGCGGTCGATGTCAGCGGGCTTGAAGCACTGCGGATCGAATCCATTGGGGGCGACGACGCAACACGCTGGATCGATGCCGAGCAGCTGTTGCGCGCGCTCCGCGTGACCTGGTGTCAGCACGAGCAGCCGCTCGCAGGCCTTGGCCCAGCGACGCATGCGCGCCGCCCAGGCATCGGCGTGGACCCAGTGGTCCGGGGCGCCAGCGGCGATCTGCTCGAGCATCAGCAGTTCGGTCCCGTGTAGATGGCCGACGATCGGAACTCCGGGAGCGACTCTCGCGGCCGCCTCGTTGAGCGGCGTCAGGTGATGGAGGTGCAGCAGATCGGCATCGGGCGCACCGGCCTCCGTGAGCGCGCGCTCCCAAGCGGCGACATGCTCGGCGTACTCCTCGTCGCCGACCATCGCGAAGCAGCGGTCCGGAGCGCCCGGCCGATCCTCGTAGGAGGGATGCATCGGCGCGTCGCCCGCATCGAAATCGACCGCCACGACATCGAGCCCCGCGTAGAACTGCCGGGCGTCACCGAGGCCTTCGCACGAGCCAGACACGATCGTCACGTCCCAGCCATGGACCGGCAGCTCGTGGGCGATCGAACGGGCGACCTGTGCGGAGCCACCACGAGGAGAGAACAACAAGCCGTTAACAATTCGCACGATCACCAGGGTATGCCCGGCACCTAATCGGGAAATGCGCGGACGTCAGCGCGGCGCGAAGACGAACGCGGTCGCGATCGCGCGACCACCCGCGACCGTGATGCCATGCGATTCGCGTGGGGTATTGGCGAGACGGCCGCCGCATACGAGCGATGTCGAACCGCCACCGTCAAGGTTCAGCGCATCGCGTGCGCCGAGTTCCTTGAGCAGCTGCGCGAGTTCGGAGATCGTCAGGCCCGCGTCGTCTGGGGCACGCCCATCGCATGCCACAGCGATCAGCGTGCTGTCGTTCATACCGAGCGCGGCACGCGGATGCCGGCCGATGGTGATGTCGGAGTCGAACTGGTCGGCGCCGGCGGAGAAGCCTTCGTCATCGCCGGTCACGACCCGCCCCTCGGCCACGATCAGCGGCCCGGCCTGCAGCAGATCACCGTCCGGCGATGACGGGAGGCCATCGCGGCGCGCGATCCGGACCGTGTTGTCGTGGGAGTGGACGCAGGCCCGAGTCCGCCCCCACGGCTCGGAGAACGCGAGCGACAACTGCCGCTCACCGTCGAGCCACAGCTCGCCCAGCGGAGACCCCGAGTGCTGGGCGTCGGCAGGGTTGCGCACGTAGAAGCCGCCGACCAGCGCCTCTTCGATCGCCGCCTCAGCGCACCACGACTCGAGCTGCGCCAGACCCGGGAGGCGCCGGATGACCAGCTGCGTGCGCGCGAGTTCGTAGCGGGCGACATGCACCGTCGTGACGGCGCCATCCGCCAGCTTCGCGCGGATACTCGTGAGGTACGACTGCCGCGAGCTTCCCGCGACTGGGTGACGATCGATCGCACGCGGCATGCGGGCGGCCGGGATGCTGTCAGAACGGGAGGCTGGAAGCGAGTCCGTCACGCGATCGCAACACCCGTGCTGGCGTAATGATGCCGTTCGTACACTGTTCCTGCATACTTGATCTGCCGCGGTCGCCAATGGCCACGGATTGGGCGATTGGCGGAGCGAGAGACGATGGCGATGGCGCAGACAACGGGATTTTTGGCGGCGGAGCAGTTCGAGGGCAAGCTCTACAGCGGCGGCTGGGTCGCCGGCAGCGAGCGCCTCGAGACGCGCGAACCGGCGACGGGCGAGCTCCTCTGTGAGGTCGGCGCTGCCGACACCGCACAGGTTCACGAGGCGACGCGGGCCGCAGCCGCGGCACAGCCGGCGTGGGCGGCGACAGATCCCCTTGAGCGCATGGCGATCCTGCTGCGAGCCGCCGAAGTGTTCGAGGCCAACCACGCGGAGATCTGCGATTGGCTCGTGCGCGAAGGCGGGGGCGTCCCCTTCAAGGCCGAAGCAGAGTTCGTGGGCTCGATCGTCGAGCTGCGCGAAGCGGCGGCGCTGGCACCACGCGCGCGCGGAGAGCTGATCCCCACTGTCGACGGCAGCCTTTCGAGCGCGGTCCGTGTCCCGGTCGGCGTCGTCGGCGTGATCATCCCGTGGAACTTTCCGTTCGCGCTCGGGATGCGTTCCATCGCCCCGGCGCTGGCGCTCGGCAACGCCGTCGTCCTCAAGTGCGATCCCAATACTCCGATCTGCGGTGGCTTCGTCTTCGCGCGTGCGTTCGAGGAGGCCGGATTGCCCGACGGGCTCCTCCATGTCCTACCTGGCGGCGCCGAGGCCGGGGCCGCGCTGACCACAGCGCCCGACGTCGGAATGGTCTCGTTCACGGGTTCCACCGCTGCCGGGCGTAAGGTCGGCGCTTCCTGCGGCGAGAACCTCAAACACGTCTCCCTTGAACTGGGCGGCAAGAACTCCTTCATCGTGCTCGAGGATGCCGATGTCGACGCGGCAGCATCCAACGGAGCGCTCGGCGCGTTCATGCACCAAGGGCAGATCTGCATGGCGGTGGGACGGCATCTTGTCCATGAGAAGGTCGCCGACGAGTACCTCGAAAAGCTTGCGGCCAGCGCAACGAACATGCCGGTCGGAAACCCGGCGACCGACAACGTTGGACTCGGGCCACTGATCAACGCGAGCCAGTTCGAGAAGGTCTCATCGATCGTCGCCGACAGCGTCGCTCAGGGTGCTGAGGTGCGCGCGGGCGGAGAGGGCCAGGCGCCCTTCTTTCCGGCGACCGTCCTCGCGGCGATGACGCCTGAGATGCGCGGCTGGCGTGAGGAGATCTTCGGGCCTGTTGCGCCCGTGATGACGTTCTCCGACGACGATGAGGTCATCGCGCTGGCAAACGACACCGAATACGGGCTCTCCACCGGGATCATCACCGGATCGGTGTCGCGCGGGCGACAGATCGTGTCGCAGTTGCGGACGGGAATGGCACACATCAACGGCCAGACCGTCAACCAGGACCCACGGGTGCCGTTCGGCGGCATGGGCGCCTCGGGCAACGGCAGCCGCTTCGGCGGCGACGCCAACCTGGACAACTTCACGCAGTGGCGCTGGATCACCGAGTTGGCACAGCCCATTACGTTTCTGTACTAGCCGGTCAGCGCTGGGTGGTGGTGCAGGCCGCTGACGCGCCGGCGCCGTCGAAGCGGTTCCTGGTCCACTGCAACAGATCTGCGATCAGCGGAGACTCGCCGGCGACAAGCGACACGTGGCCGCGTCCGGCATAGGTGCGGAAGTCGATCGGCTGGCCTGCGTCGCAGGCAGCCCTCACGAATTGGCGCTGCATGCTCGGAAGAACAAGCTCGTCTTCGAGGCCTTGGGCGAGCAGGGTCGGAATGCCGGAGGGCTCGAGCGGCGTGTTCTGCGCGAGTCGTGTGGCGAGCGCGCCGGTCATGGGGTCCCTGGAGAACAGCTGACCGGCAGATGACGATGCGAGCGCCGCGTCGTCGCCGAGGCAGCGGCCGACAACCTGCTTGACGGCGGACTGCGCGGCAGGGCGGATGTAGTCGCTGACCTTCACGTCGGCGTACGCGTTGCTGTAGCCCTGGATGACAAAGGCAGAGAAAAGCGCCCCCAGGGGAATCTGCTGCAGCTGGCGCCCCAGTGCCGGGAGATCGGTGGCGGGCGCGAGCGCCGCGAGGCCGGCGAGCGGGACGTCGGGCGCGTACCGGCGGCCTTCGATTCCTGCCCAGAGCGCGACGCCGCCGCCCTGCGAATGTCCCCAGGCGACGGTCTTGTCGCTGAGTCGGTACGAGTCGAGCTTGCGCGCCGCGCGAACAGCGTCGAGCGCGGAGCGCGCCGCCGGGATACCGACGAGGTAGGGATGCCGGCCCTTGGTGCCGAGCCCGGGATAGTCGGGAGCCACAACGGCCCAGCCCGCATCGATGAGACGGTCGAGGACCAGCATTCCTCCTGATGCGAAGGGCTGGCTGATCGCTGACGGTGCGCAACTCTGCGCGAGGCCGGTCGTGCCGTGGGCCCAGAGGATCACCGGTACCGGCTCGCGGCCATCTTTGGGGGCGATGACGAGCCCGCTCGCAAGTTCGAGTTTTCCGGCGAGGTTCGTGGTCGTGAAGATGATCTTGCTGGCGCGCGCGTTGGCCGGGATCTCACGCGTGAATTCCTGCTCGCGGATCAGCTGTCCGGGATCACCGCCGAGCGGCGCCGGATCGGTGTAGAAGGAATCGACAGACGGCGCGTCGCCGGCGAGTCGTCGTGGCTCGTCCGACGAGCTGAACGGCTTGAGCGTCAATCCGGCGCCCGCCACGACCACGATCAGGACCAGCAAGATCGCAAGCCACTTCGGCGAGTGCCCGACGTGCATTGCGACAACGCTACGCGGTCGGCGGTCCCGGATCGGATGGGATTCAGCCATGTGATCGAGTGCGTCTGGGCGCACACGGCCGGGTAGCACCTGCGCCAGGATGCCTGCGCCCGCCACCGATCCCCTCTGGCTACAGAACACACCGACGCGGTCCTATCCGCAGCTGTCCGGCAACGTCGAGGTGGATGTCGCGGTGATCGGGGGCGGGATCGCCGGCATCACCACTGCCCTTCTCTGTAAGCGTGACGGCGCGCGCGTGGCGGTGCTGGAGCGCGGTGTCGTCGCCGGTGGCGCAACCGGCTACACGACCGCGAAGATCAGCGCGCTGCAGCAGACCAAGCTCGCGCAGATCCAGCGGATCCATGGTCAGCCGACCGCGACGATGTACGCCGGCGCATCGCTCGAGGCAATCGCGCTGATCGAGACGCTCATCCGTGAGCACGAGATCGACTGCTCCTGGGAACGGCTGCCCGACTGGACCTATGCCGCGTACGAGAGCCAGGTCGATGCGGTGCGCGAGCAGGCCGAAGTGGCTCGCGGCGCCGGACTGGACGTCCACGAGACGACCGCGACGCCGCTGCCGTTCGAAGTCGCCGCCGCCGTGCGCCTCGACGACCAGGCGCAGTTTCATCCGGTCCGGTACGTACACGCACTCGCCCAGCTCATCCCGTCCGATGGCTCACACGTCTTCGAGCGGACCGCTGTCGCCAAATTCGACGATGGCGACCCGGGCACGCTCACGACCGAGGACGGTCACACGGTCTCGGCGCGCGCGGTCGTCGTGTGCAGCAACTACCCACTGCTCGATCGCGGTCTCTTCTTCGCCCGCATGAAGGCCGCGCGCTCCTACCTCGTGGCGGCACGGGTCGCCGATGAGCCGGCCCAGGCGATGGCGATCAGCGCGGGCGAACCGACCCGATCGATGCGTCCTTACAGCGACGAAGGCGGTGTCCACTGGGTGCTGGTCGGCGGCGAGGGACACAGCACCGGCGCGCAGGAAGCGCAGCCCGAGCGTTACGAGGCGCTCGAGCGTTTTGCCCGTGAGCACTTCGACGTCGTCGACATCCCGTGGCGCTGGTCGACCCAGGACGGCATGCCACTCGACAATCTGCCCTACGTCGGGCGCTACCTGCCGGGTTCGCAACACCTTTTTGTCAACGCGGGACACCAGAAGTGGGGCATGACGAACGGCACGATCGGTGCGCGCATCGTCGCCGATCAGATCGCAGGTCGCTTGAACCGCTACGCGGACACGTTCGACCCCAACCGCATCGCGGTGCGAGCCGCGCCCGAGCTAGTCAAGGCGCAGGCCACCGTGGGCGCCCACCTGATCGGTGATCGCCTCGCGCCCGCCGAAGCCGCCTCGGCCGACGAAGTGCCGCGCGGGGAAGCGCGGACGGTGCGCGAAGGCATCGCGAAGGTCGGCGTCCACCGTGACGACGATGGCGAGCTGCACACTGTCTCCCTGCGTTGCACCCACCTCGGCTGCCTGGTGCACTGGAATGCGGCGGAGCGCAGCTGGGACTGCCCCTGCCACGGCTCTCGCTTCGACATCGACGGTGCAGTGCTGGCGGGCCCGGCAGTCGCGCCGCTGGAAACGCGCGACGTGAGTTGAAGCGTGGGCCGGGTAGCTCGCGGTTCCGAGCTCACATCCCAGCCACCTCATCCTCGGCCGCGGCCGTACCGGGCAGCGCCAGCGCGAGCAGCGCGGCCACCAGCAGGAGGCCGATGACGACTACAGCGCTGCCGGTGAACGCCTCCGTGAATGAGTGGCTCTCGAGCCGGGCAAAGAATACGGCGCCGACGACAGCCACTCCAAGCGCTCCGCCGAGTTGCTGGGCAGTGCTGAAGATGCCGCCAGCCCCGCCCGCGATCTCGCGAGGAACGGCGGCGAGCACCACATTGACGAGCGGGATGATCATCAGGGAGAGCCCGGCGCCGGCCACGACCAGGCCTGGCACCACCGGCCAGGGATCAGAACTCGTGTCGACCCGATCCGCCCCTGACACCACGCCGAATATGCCCGCGGCCATCACCACGCCGCCGATGCACAGCGTTTTTCTGCCATGGCGCTGAGCGAGCGGAGCAGCCGCTGGAGCGAGCAGAAAGCTGCCGAGACTGAACGCCAGCAGCGTCAGGCCCGCCCCGAGCGGCGAGAAGCCCATGCCACTCTGGATCCAGAGCACAAAGACGACCGAGAAACCCTGGAGCCCGGCCGAGAACGCCAGCTGGACCAATAGGCCGGCGGAGAACGCGGGGACCCTCAGCGCGCTCATATGCAGCAGTGGGGCCACCCCGGCGCGTGGCCGACGTTCGGTGAGCGCCGCCAGGAGCACCAACCCGCCGAGGCCCGCCCCGAGCATCGCCCAGGTCCACGCCGGCCAGCCGATCCCGCGGCCCTCGAGCAGCGGATAGGCGATCGCGACGATCGCCGCGGCGAGTAACACGGCCCCGCGCACGTCGGGACGGCCAGCCGTCGGATCGCTGCTCTCAGGCACGATGCGGATGGCAGCGACGAACGCGGCCAGTGCGACTGGAACGTTTACGAAGAAGATCATTCTCCAGCCCCAACCAAACAGATCCGCCTGCGTGAGCACTCCGCCGAGGACGAGGCCAATCGCCGAGGCGAAGCCGAGCACCGCCCCGTAGATGCCGAACACCTTGCCGCGCTCCTCGGCCTCAAAGATCACCCGGAAGGTCCCGAGGAGCTGTGGGATCATCGCCGCCGCGGCGACGCCCTGCACCACTCGTGCGGCAATCAGCGCCTCGGGCGACTGCGAAAGGCCGGCGGCCAGGCTCGCGATGCCGAAGGCGGCTATTCCGCCGCAGAAGATCCGCTTGCGGCCCAGCAGGTCGCCAAGATTTCCGGAGACGATCAGCGTGGCGGCGAAGGCGAGCATATAGGCGGAGACCACCCACTCAAGCTCCGTCGCACTCGCCCCGAGATCCACGCGAATCGTCGGCAGAGCGACATAGACGATCGTCAGATCGATCAGGTCCATCATCGCCGCCCCGATCATCACCAGCGCCGCAAGCCATCGCCGCGGGTACATCTCGTTGCCGGCTTGAAGAGCTGTCATTGCCGCTTTCATCGACTGCCTCCTTGGCGGAGTCGAACGTCCATCGTTAGACGAACGTCGTGTGGTTTCGAACACTGTTCTAGCAGATCTGAGAATGAGACCCGAACATTCGGTGGTGGTAGTACGGTGTTCGAGATGGCCAATAACCCGCCGCTGCCGCCGCCTCCCTGGCAGCGGGTTCCGGAACGAGCCAAGAGCAGGCGCCGCGATCCGCTGACCCGTGAGACGATCGTGACGACCGCGATCCGGATCCTGGATGCTGAGGGCCTCGACCGCTTCAGCATGCGCCGCGTCGCCGAAGAGCTCGACACGGGCGCCGCATCGCTCTATTGGCACGTTGGATCGAAGGACGGTCTCCTGGACCTGATCATGGACGAGGTGGTCGGCGAGCAGGAGGTTCCGGAGCCGGACCCGGAGGGCTGGCAAGAGCAGATCAAGGAGGTTGCCCGGACGATGCGCCGGACGATCCTGCGGCACCGGGACATCGTCCGCATCTCAATCGGGCGGATCCCGATGGGCCCGAACGCCATGGTCCTCTCCGAGCGCGTACTAGCCATCCTGCGCGCCGGCGGAGTTCCGGACGAGCTCGCGGTGCAGAGCTACCTGCTGATGATGTCCATGGTCAACGGCTTCACCATGGACGAAGGGGGCTACGTGGAGGAGCCGCCCATAGGGGCTCCGTCGCTCGAGGAGGCGGGCGCGATGGTCCGCAGCTACCTCGCGGCGCTGCCCGCCAAGCAGTTCCCCAACCTCCGGGAGGTCGCGGACCATTTCGCGATCACCGACCAGGACGCCCGTTTCGAAATGCTTCTCGACCTGTTTGTGGACGGACTCGCGGCCCGCGTCTAGAGCGGGCCTTACTCCACGGGCACAACTAACCAACGGGAGCGACGGGACTCGGGCGGGCGGGCCTCACTCAAGGTCGCGGGCCTTCCGCACAACTAACCAACGGGAGCGACGGGACTCGAACCCGCGACCTCCGGCGTGACAGGCCGGCGCTCTAACCAACTGAGCTACGCCCCCAAGAGACGGGTGAGTCAACCCGGGTGCCTGCAGTATGCCAACAGCGCAACTCCGGCGACTCGTCCCTGTTAGCGGCAGTGAAGCACCAAATAAGTGGCAATCCCTAGGAGGAGTGCAACAGCATGAGAACACGTAAAGGCCTACTGACGGTCGCAACGGCCGCAATTGCGTCGGTCGCAATCAGCGCGACGGCCATCGCGGCAACGATCGACGGCACCTCGCGCGGCGAGTTCCTCCGCGGAACGAACGGCCCGGACACGATCAATGGTCACGGCGGTGGAGACCGGATCGTCGGCCTCGCCGGCGACGACATCCTCAATGGCAACCGCGGCCATGACCGGATCTTCGGCGGCGACGGCAATGACACGATCGATGGTGGGATCAAGCGCGATCGCCTTAACGGCGGAGCGGGCAACGACACCATCAACGGCGACTTCGGCAACGACCGGATCTCCGGCGGCGATGGGGATGACACCTCCAACGGCGGTCCTGGCAATGACACGATCTTCGCGAACCGCGGGGTCGACGTCTCCAACGGCGGCCCCGGCAACGACACGCTCTGGGCGCTCGCCAAGGACGACGTCCCGAACCCGGGAGTTGACACTCTCAACGGCGAGGACGGCAATGACAAGTTCCGCACGCGCGACGGCGAAGCCGACATCATCAACTGCGGCAACGGCAACGATGTCGCCGTGCTCGACACGCAGGACGTGATCGCCGACGCGACCGCCGAGAACCCGAACGGCTCCTGTGAGGTCGTCCAGCGCAAGGCCCCGAAGGCCTCGGACGACAAGAAGGAACACAAGGGCCAGGACCACACGCCCACCAAGTAGCGCCCGCCCTCCGCATCTTGGGCCGGATTTCCCCTTCATATCGTGGGGATTTCCGGCCCGAGACGGTTGGGGCCATCGGACAATCGGCCTGATCGCCGATTTGCCGCTGCGGCATTGGCCATCATCAGTCCATGGCCCGATTCGGACTCCTGACAGGCGGCGGCGATTGCCCCGGCCTTAACGCCGTGATCCGTGCGGTGGTTCGCGCCGCCGAAGCCGACGGCCACACGCTCTTCGGCTACGAGTACGGCTGGGCCGGCGTCATCGCCGGCAAGGGCCGGGAGCTGACCGCAACGAGCACGCGTGGGATCCTCCATCGTGGCGGCACGATCCTCGGCAGCTCGCGCACCAACCCGTACTCCGAGGACGGCCCGGGAACCGCGGGCATCAAGGCCGGGCTGGCGCAGCACGACGTCGACGTCCTGATCCCGATCGGCGGAGAGGACACGCTCGGCGTCGCCGGGCGACTGGCGCAGGATGGCGTGCCCGTCATCGGAGTCCCGAAGACGATCGACAACGATCTGGCGGGAACCGACTTCACGTTCGGTTTCCAGACGGCCGTGCAGATCGCCACCGATGCGATCGACCGCCTCCACACGACCGCCGAGTCACATAACCGTGTGATGGTCGTCGAGGTGATGGGCCGCCACGCCGGCCACATCGCCGCCTGGGCGGGAATGGCCGGTGGCGCCGACGTGATCCTGGTGCCCGAGCGCCCTTTCCAGATCGAGGAGGTCTGCGACCACCTCCGCAATCGGCACAACAATGGGAGCACGTTCTCGATCGTCGTCGTGAGTGAAGGCGCGATGCCCGCAGAGGGCTCGATGTCGACCCATGGATCGGACAAGACCGACGCATTCGGACACGCGCGGCTCGGCGGTATCGCGGTGGAGCTGGAACGTGAGATCGAGGAGCGCACCGGCTACGAGACGCGGATGACGATCCTCGGGCACGTCCAGCGCGGCGGCACGCCGACGGCCTATGACCGCGTGCTCGCTACGCGTTTCGGCGTCGCCGCGGCGCGCGCCGCAAGCGCCGGCCACAGCGGCAACATGGTCGCTCTACACGGCCCCGCGATCGTCGAGGTGCCACTCAGCCGAGCGCTCGCCGAGCCGAAGCTGCTCGAAGATTCGTTCTTCGAGACGGCCGCGGTGTTCTTCGGATAGTCACAGCGCCCGCGGGCCCTGCAATGGGCGGTGAGGGATTCGAACCCCCGACACCCGCGGTGTAAACACGGTGCTCTAACCAGCTGAGCTAACCGCCCGTTGCGATGTGACACGCTACCTAGGTGCACATCCCAACGCTTTGGCGAGCCGCCCTTCTGCAGCTCGTGATCATCGTCGTCCTCTTCGGGGCTCTCCGCCTGGCGCTCGACAAGGAGTTCTTCGAGGACTGGGGTTGGCTCACCGGCCCGATCGCCTGGATGGGCTCCTCTGCCATCGTCGCCAAAGCGCTGAAGCTGCCGCTCGGACCGACTCTGACCGGTGCGGTGGGCGCTGGACTGGTCAGCGGAGTGTTCGTACTTATCGGGCTGCACATCGTCGGCCCGATCGTCGCTATCCCCCTGTTCGCACTCTGGTGCGCACGTCTGCGCGACGACCCGCAGCTGCCGGCGGAAGCGATCTGACCGCAACGATCTAGACTCCGTCTCCCGCGCCCCCATGGTCTAGCGGTTAGGACGCTCGCCTTTCACGCGAGAGAACGCCGGTTCGAATCCGGCTGGGGGTACTTCTTCACGTCGGACGAGGCCTTATCCTGACTGGGCCCTCGTAGCTCAGTCGGTAGAGCAGCGTCCTTTTAAGTCGTTGGCCGTCGGTTCGAGTCCGACCGGGGGCATCGCCTCGCGGCGACCGCCGTGCCCTCCTGAGAGAACACGGCAATCGTCGAGCCTCAGGAGGCGTCGACCCAAAGTGTCTCGTACATCGCTTGGTTGAAGGCAGTATTGCTCGCCTGGGACTTCAGGCCCTTGATCGACTTCTTGGCTGCCGTTGAGTTCACGTTGAACGCCGCGACCATGGAGCCACCGCGCTCGTACTCGATGGTCATGAGCTTGCTGACGATCTCTTTGCGCTTGGTGTCGTCAACTGTGCTCAGGGCTTCCTTGTAGAGCTTGATCCACTCGGCATCGTTCCAATGCGTCTCATTGAACGGCGCTCCAGAGGCGAGTGCGATTGACGCCACGGTGAGGTACGGGGTAGCACCGGCTGAGGTCATAATCGGGTGCGAGAGATAGCCGCTCTCGGGGGTGTAGAACTGCGCGGGGTCGATCTGCTTGAGCTTGACGGTAACCCCGGCTTGCTTGGCTTGCTCCACAAACACCTGCGCGAGCTGAGGGCCACTCGCGGTCGCCAGAGAGGTCACCAGCTCAATGTTCATGCCCTCCTGGCCGGCCGCCTTGAGCAACGACTTCGCCTGCTCAATGTCCTGCTCGCGCTGTGGCAGATCCTTGGGGTATTCCGGATCGAGCAAGGACACCATGTCGTTGCCCAGTTCCGCGTGCCCTCCGAACACCTGTGACACGATCTGCTCGCGATTGGCTATCAGGCGGATCGCCTGACGGACCCGAGGGTCGTTGTAGGGGGCCTTCTGTGTGTGCATGGCGATCGACACGTAACTGTCGCTCGGGCCCTCCACGAAGTTGTGGCCTGCGTCCGTGATTGCCTTGAGTGGCCCGGTCGGTACCGACTCGATGGCGTCGATCTGACCGGCGAGCAACGCATTGACGCGCGCGTCGTCATCGGCGAATTCGATCAGCTCGATCGTCTCGATGTAGGGGCCTGGACCCCTGTAGTTCGGATTGGCCTTGAGCACTGTCTTGCGTCCGCGGACCCAACTTTCGAGCATGTAAGGCCCGCTGCCGATGGGCTTCATCGGATCCCAGTCCTCGGGCTGCGCAAAAAGCACGATGCCTACTTTCGACACGAAGTTCGCAATCGGCGTGTTCATCGTGAAGCGAACGGTCCGCGGGCCGGTCTTCTTCATGTCCTTGATGTCCCCGAAGCTGTTTGCCAACAGCGAAGTGGCGGGGTCACTCAGGCGACGAACCGTCGCGATGATGTCTTCAGGACGAACAGGCTTGCCGTTACTGAACTCAACTTCCTTGACCGTGACATCCCAGACTGTGGCGTCGTTGCCAACCGCCTCGATCGACTCTGCCAGCCGCAGCGAAGAGTTCGGATCCGTCGCCCGCGCCATGGGCTCGGTGATGTTGTAGATCCGCGCAAAGTCGACGTTGACCTGGGCGGAGTCGCCCGGATCGGCAGGCGACTTGGTACCGCTGACGGGGTAACCGAAACGCGCGATCCCGGTGGGCTTGGGTGGCGGCTTGCTGTCGCCGTCGCCGCCACCACCGTCGTTCGAGTCGTCACCGCAGCCAATGAGGCTGAGGGCTCCGAGGCCTGCGACACAGGCGGCACTGCTTGTCAAAAACCCAGCGCGAGTAAGTCCCGGGGAAGAATTTTCCACGATCTCTCTCCTCATCATCCACGATTGTCCTGCGGAGCCGACAGCCTATGAACCGCAGGCGGCTGTCAAAACGCTGCTCGTGATCGAACTCAGTGCTTGAGCGGAGCGGCGAAGAACTCCAGCTCGTGCCGCGCCGACGCGTCGAATGCGGCCTTCATCAGGTCGCGCTCCGCGTCACTCGCCTCGCCCGCGCGCTCGCTGACCACGGCGACAGCCCGTGAGTTGAGCGCCTCGAACGAGGGATCGCTGTAGGTGTCCAGCCAGCTTGCGTACGGATGGCCTACGAACGACCGCGCCAGCAGGCGCACGCCGACGTCGTAATAGATCCAGAAGCAGGGCAGCAACGCGGCGATCAATTCGAGATAGCTGCCGGTCGCGGCGGCCGCGTCGAGGTGGCGCGTATAGGCACGGGTTGTGAGATTCGGAGCGGCGTCGAACGTCGTGCCAGCTCCGAGCCAGCTTTCATGCAGCTCGAGCTCGCCGGCGTTCGCGTCCTTTGCGCAGTACTCCCAGAACTCCGCCTCGTCCGTGGTCGGTGCCAGCCGGCTCGCCTCGCTCAGGGCACGCGCGAATGCCCGCAGATAGAGCGCGTCCTGAGCGAGGAACCAGAGGAACGCGTCGCGATCGAGCGTGCCATCGCCGAGTCCAAGGATGAAAGGCAGCTCGTCGATCGCCGCGCGGACCTTGGCAATCCCGTCCCACCACTCCTGCACGACGCCGGTCGTCATCGCTTTGCCGTGAGTGCCTGCAGCAACGCTTCGACCGACCGTTCCAACTGACTGATCGTCGCGTCGTCGACCTTCGAGATGCCGCAGCGGCGATTGACCCAGGCGTTGACCTCACGATGCGACTGGCGGCGCTTGCGACTGAGCTCGCCGACGAGCTTCGTGCGCTCCGCGCGCAATGCGGCCCGCTCCTCGTGGACCGATCGACGCGGCGCCTCAGGCTCCGCATCGACCACTCCGACGGGCGCTGCGTCCTGCATCAGTTCATACGGCGTCACCACCGCAGGGCCACCGAACAGCGACATCTGCGACGTCGGCGCCACGTCTGCCTCAAGCGCGACGAACTCCATGTCTGGTGTGCGCTCGGTCTCCGTGCGGTCGGGCTTCTCGTCGAAGCCTTCGTCGGGCTCGTCGTCGATCCGCCGCGTGACCTTCAGCAGCTCCGTCTCGACATCGGTCGCGTGCCGGCGCAGTACCGGATCGCCCGGCAGATACAGCCAGCTCTGCTCCGGCGCGCGGCCCGGCAACGTCCGCACGAAACGCCCGACGATCTGGCGGAACACCAGCGGCGTCTTCGCGGCCGTCGCGTAGACCCCGACCCGCAAGCGTGGGATGTCAACGCCTTCGGAAACCATATTGACCGCGACGATCCACTCGTCCTTGGAGGCCGTGAAGCGCGCCAGCTTGCGCGCGGCCTGCGCCTCGGTATGGAGCACGATCGTGGGAGCCTTGCCCGTGACGTCCTTGAGGATCGCCGCGATCGCGCGCGCGTGCTCCGAGTCGGCGGCGACACACAGCGCGCCGGCATCGGCGTGACCGCCCGCACGCACCGTCTTCAGTTTCTCGTTCGCCGCGGCGAGGATCCGTGGCAGCCCATCGGGAAGGTCGACCGAGATCGCTGTGCGGTAGCGCCGTGATGCCTCGCGGCCCGGCAGCACCTCGTCAAAGCCGGCCTCGATCACGTCGTCGCCCGAGCGCCACTTCAGGCTGCCGTCATACGGGATGAAGGTGACCGGCCGACAGACTCCGTCGCGCACGGCGGCGGCATAGCCATAGGCGACGTCCGGCACGGCGACCCCGTCGGAGTCGTAGTCGATGCCGGGGATCGGCGCGGCGTCGGACCGAAACGGGGTGCCTGATAACAGCAGCCAGCGGGCCGCCTTTCCGAACGCCGCCTGGAAGCCGACGCCCCACGCCAGTTCCTCACCGAGGTGGTGCGCCTCGTCCGCGATCACGAGCGTGTCTGGGGTGCACTGAGCCGCCAGCCGTACCGCCGCAGAAGCGACACGCGCGTAGGTGATCGCGACCCCGTCGAAGTCGGCTGGCGGGCGCAGATCGGCGTTATCCGGAGCGAGCTGCACCCCGAGCGCTCCCGCGGCCGCCGCCCACTGTGTCGTCAACGGCGTCGTCGGCGCGACCACCACGACACGCCTGACCACCCTCGCCTTCAGCATCTCCCGAGCAATTACGAGCGCGGGTCGCGTCTTACCGGCGCCAGGCGCGGCGGCGATCAGAAATGAGCCGGACTCCCACTCGCGCATGGCGGTGATCGCTGTGTGCTGCCAGGCCCGCAACGACGTCGTCCTGGGCTTGCTGGCGGTGGCTGCTTCCATGCGCGAACGAGGCATCCAACCGGCGCGTCCGGACGGAGCCGCAGAACCTACGCAGGAGCAGGGACTTCGTCAGTCGGTCTCGGCGAGCATCGGCGTCGCGGCCATGACGTAACGGTCGCCTCCGGCGCGCTTGGCCTCGTACATCGCGGCGTCCGCCTCGGCCATCGCATGCTCCAGCGAAGGCAGGTCCGACCCCAGCACGACGACGCCGACGCTGCACGTGACCGGGGCGACGTGCGGCGCCAGGTCGCGACCCAGCTCGCGCACGGCGTGCACAAGGCGGCCAGCCACGACAGCGACGCCCTCGGGATCACCCTTGGGCAGCAGTACCGCGAATTCATCGCCGCCGATGCGGCCGGCGATGTCAGAGTCGCGGAGCGCTTCACGCAGCCCCTGGGCCACCGATACGAGCAGCTCGTCGCCGGCCTGGTGACCCGCCAGATCGTTGAGCTGCTTGAAGTTGTCGAGATCGAGCAGCAGCAGCGCGCCCTCTGAGCCGTAGCGGCGGACAACGGCGACCTGCTGAATCACAGCGGCGTTGAACGCGCGGCGATTGGCGAGACCGGTCAGGGCGTCGTGATCGGCCATGTAGCGGAGCTTCTCCTCGAAGCTGCGCCGTTCGCCGATGTCGAACACCTGCGCCAGGATCAGTTCCGGCTGACCGTCCTCCGCCGGCAACAGCGATTCGCGCAGCGCCGCCCACACAATTTCGCCGTCCGGACGCCGGAAGCGCTGATCGCTCTCATAGGAGGACTCTCGCCCTGAGGTCAGCGCCGCGATCGCCTCAGTATTCGTCGGCACGTCGCCCGACGGAAGCAGGTCGCTCATCCGCATCCCGATCAACGCGTGCTGATCGCGTCCGACGAAGCGCGCGAAGGCAGGATTGACCTGCGCATAACGGCCATCGAGACCGATCAGGGCCATGCCGACGGGAGCGGAAGCAAAGATCCGGTGGAAGCGTTCATCGGCGACCGCTTTGCTGATCTGCTCATGCGCGACCGCGAGATCGCGTTCACGCTCACGCGAGGCGGCAAGATCACGGGCGTTTTGCACCGCGTGTGAGATCGCGGCCGCGAGAAGCGTGAGGATCGCCGTCAGCAACAGCCCAAGCCCGACGAGCAGCGGCCCGAGCCCAACAGCGCTGCCCGCAGGAACACCCACGCTGAGCGTGAACGTCCGCCCGGCGATCGAAACAGAGGATGTGCCGACATCGCCATTGCGAACACCGAGGCCGATCACGCGTTGCGTGCCGTAGCCAAGTTCGAACGACTGGCCGGGGAGCGCCTTCTTCAGGATGGCGGCGAGATCGTCGAAGCGGAAGACGCCGATGGTGTAGCCGATCGGCCGCGCCGACGATCCAGGTTGGAACACTGGCATGTAGAACGCCATGCCGGGGGTTCCGGTACCGCCTAGTCTGACCGGTGGCGTGGCTACCGGCCTGTCGCTCTTCGCAGCTCGCGCGATCGTGCTGGCGCGCGACGGGTCCGATGTAAGGTCGAATTCCAATAGCGGCTTGGGGCCCCGCGTGCCGCCGACGCCGTGGGTCACGATGACGTATTCCGCCCGATGCGGTGCTCGCCTGGGCTCGCCGTTCGGCCCGATCTCCTTGATCGCCGTGCCCCGCGCCCGCTCAAAACGCGCCCTCTGCCGATCGGGAATGACCGACGCGTACACGAGGTTCGAGGCTTTCGAACTCTTGAGCACGGGTTCAGCGAAGACACGGAACTCGCGCTGGGTGACGCTCTGGCTCGCCTCAAAGAGACCCGCCATGTCCTGCACGCGGTTCTCGATGTCGCTGGACAGCGTGCGCACCGCCTGCTTCGCGTGACCTATCGCCGTCGCTTCACGCTCAGCCCGCGCGTCGCGGTCGGCCTTAAAACCCAGCGTTGCGACCACGGCAGTGACAACCACCATCGCTGCTGCCACCGCATATGGGATCCGGCGAAAACTCACTCCCACACAATCGGCAGGCTTGCGCGGCAACTTCAGTTGAATTCTGAGTTACAGCGCCGATTTCGTCTCGGCTCAGTGGCGAAAATGGCGGCGCTTGGTGAGCACCATCGCGATGCCGGCGGCGTCGGCGGCGGCGATCACCTCGTCGTCGCGGACCGAACCTCCCGGCTGGATGATCGCGGCGATGCCGGCCTCGATCGCGAGCTCCGGTCCATCGGAGAACGGGAAGAAAGCGTCGCTCGCGAGCGATGCCCCCTTCAGCGCGGCTTCGTCTTGACACTTCTCGATCGCGATCCGCACGCTGTCGACACGGCTCATCTGCCCAGCGCCGATCCCGATCGTGGCGCCGTGGGAGGCGAGGACGATCGCGTTGGAGCGCACATGGCGGCAGACGGTCCAGGAGAACAACAGGTCCTGCCACTGTGCATCGGTCGGCGTAGCCGCAGTGACAACCTCCATCGCGTCGCCGTCGGTGACAAGGCGATCACGATCCTGGACGAGCAGGCCGCCCATCACCTGCCGGACGTCCGGTTCGCGCGACAGCAGCGTCCGGCGCTCCTGATCCTCAAGTACGCGCGCGTTGGGCTTCGACGCAAGGATCTCGAGCGCCGCAGCGTCGAACTCCGGGGCGATGACGACCTCGATCAGCTGCTCGACGAGTGCCCGCGCGGTCGGCTCATCGACGGCACGGTTGAAGGCGATGACCCCGCCGAACGCGCTCAGCGGATCGCAGTCGAACGCCCGCGTGTACGCCTCCTCCAGCGTCGCGCCGACAGCGACGCCGCAGGGGTTGTTGTGCTTGACGATCGCGCAGGCGGGCGTCTCGAAATCGGTGACGATCGCGCGCGCCGCGTCAAGATCGAGCAGGTTGTTGAACGACAGCTCCTTGCCCTGGTGCTGACGGACATTGCTGAGCACGTGCCTGCGCTCACCGACCTGTTGGTAGTAGGCGGCGCGCTGATGCGGGTTCTCGCCATACGGGAGATCGACGACCTTCTCGTAGGCGCGGACGAACAGCGGCGGGAAGCCCGCGTCGCGTTCGGCGAACCAGCGTGCGATCGCGGTGTCGTAGCGCGCGGTGTAAGCGAAGGCCTCGGCCGCCAGCGCCTCGCGTGTCGCCAGCGAGATCTCGCCACCGGACTCCTGCATCTCCATCAGCACCGCGTCATAGGACTCGGGCTTGACGACGACGGCGGCGTACGCATGGTTCTTGGCGGCGGCGCGGATCATCGTCGGACCGCCGATGTCGATGTTCTCGATCACGGTCGCATCCGGCGTGCCGCGGCGCGCAGCCGTGCGTTCAAACGGATAGAGGTTGACGCACACGAGATCGACGAATTCGATCGCATGCTCGGCGGCCTGGCCCATGTGCTTGGGGTCGTCGCGGACCGCGAGCAGACCGGCGTAGAGCTTGGGATGGAGCGTCTTTACGCGGCCATCCATGATCTCGGGAAAGCCGGTGAAGTCATCGATCGTGCGGACCCGGAGGCCGGCTTCTTTCAGCCTGGTGGCCGTCCCACCGGTCGATACGAGCTCGACGCCGAGCGCGACGAGGCCCTGTGCGAATTCGACGATGCCGCGCTTGTCCGAGACCGATAGCAGCGCCCGTTTCACACGTACGACGCCGTGCTGGGAGTCAGCTTCTTCGATCCGTTGCTCGGCCATCCGCCGAGCATAGTCAGCGGCTCTGACGCGCAGCGGCGATGTCGCGTACCGCTGCGGTCAGGCGGCGGTGCTCAAGCGGCTGGAGCGCACGGTGCACCGCCTCCGGCGATGCCGGCGCCTCGATCTCGATCGACTCCTGTGCAATCACCGGCCCGCTGTCGATGCCATCGTCGACGTGGTGGACCGTGACGCCGAAGGTCGTCTCGCCGGCGTCAAATGCCTGGCCGATCGCGTTCAACCCGGGATATTTGGGCAGCAACGACGGGTGCACGTTGATGATCCGGTCGGCGAAATGCGCGATGAACGGCGGAGTCAGAAGCGCCATGTAGCCGGCGAGGACAAGGAGTTCCACGCCCCGCTCGTCGAGCCAGGCAGCGATCGCGGCATCGCGCGCCGCCCGATCGGGGTGGTCGGCGAGCTCGAAGACCGCCGTGGGGATCTGAGCGGCTTGGGCGCGCTGCAGCGCCTTGGCCTGGGGCTTGTCCGACGCGACGCCCACGATCGTCACCTCACGACCATGCAGCTCGTCGATCAGCGCCTGCAGGTTCGTGCCCTCGCCAGAGGCGAGCACGCCGATCTTCATTCGCGCTTCTCGTACATGCGCAGCGCTCCGAGCGACCGATAGCCGAGGCGTGCGTAGGTGCCGTGGCCAAGCTTGGATGCCTCAAGCGTCGTCGTCACGCAACCGTCTTCGAGTCCCGCGCGCAACGCCGCACGCATCAGATGCGACGCGATCCCGCGGCCGCGCGCCTCGGGGATCGTGGCGACGAAGGTGAAGTAGCAGTCGCCCTTGATGTGGGCGCTGACCACGCAGCCCTGCGGGGCGCCCGCCGCATCGTGGACCACGTGGCGCCGTGCCTGATCGCCGAGCCCCATGACGAGCGCTTCGAACGCGCCCCTCGGCGCCCCGAAGGCGGCGTTGTTGCAGAGCGCCACGTCCTCCCAGGTTCCCTCGCTGACCTTCATCTCCGACTGGGGCGTCAGGTCACAGTCGCCGATGACCGCGCCCATCAGCTCCGGTGTACCGTCGAGCTTGTGCCCCGCGCGTTCGAGCGCGAATGCGAGGTCATCGTCGCCGGGCCGGACCCAGACAGTCCAGGCCTGCACACCCGCCGACGAGTAGATCGTCCCGAGCTCGTCGAGCACCGGCTCGATCGCGCTCGGGTCCGTGTAGGTGACCGCGTTGGGCAGCGAGCGCTGCGGCATCGCGGGCACGACGGCCGCGAGCACCGCGCGGTCCAGCACGAAGATCTGCCCACCGCGCGAAGCCGGTGCAGCGATCCGGTAGAAGGCCCGTTGCGAGCGCGACTGGCGCTCGCGCAGTTCGTCCGCGCTGACCTTCACGCCTTGACGAGCGGGAGCGCGTTCTCGAACGCGTCCTTGGATTGCGCGCCACCGTCGAGCGGATAGTTGCCGCTGAAGCACGCGTCGCAGTGGTTGGCGCGGTCGCCGTTGACAGCTTCGTAGACGCCCTCGAGCGAGATGTATGCCAGCGAGTCGCAGCCGAGGTGCTCGGCGACCTCATCGACGGTGCGGTTGTGGGCGACCATCTCCTCCCGCGTCGACATGTCGATCCCGTAGTGACACGGATGCTTGATCGGCGGTGCGGAGATCCGCATGTGCACCTCGCGCGCACCCGCGTCCTTGAGCATCTGCACGATCTGGCGCGTCGTGTTGCCGCGCACGATCGAGTCGTCGACGACGACGAGCGACTTGCCCTCGACGACCTCCTTCAGCGGGTTGAACTTCATCCGCAGACCGTGCTTGCGCAGCTCGTTGCCGGGCTGGATGAACGTGCGCTGGACGTAGCGGTTCTTGACGAAGCCGTCGTCCTGCGGCAGGCCTGAGGCGCGAGCAAAGCCGCGTGCGGCGGCGTTGCCAGAGTCCGGGATCGCGATGACCAGATCGGCGCCCGGCACCGGCGAGTCGCGCGCGAGGATCTCGCCCATGCGCCCGCGCGACGCCTGCAGCACGTCGCCGTTCATGCGCGAGTCTGGACGCGCGAAGTAGATGTACTCAAAGACGCAGAACGCCTCGCGTTCTGACTCCACGGCCTGACGCGTCTTCATGCCCTTCTCGTAGAGCGTGATGACCTCACCCGGCGCGACGTCACGCATGTAGGTCGCGCCGATGATGTCGAACGCGCATGACTCCGACGCGACGACGAAACGGTCGCCGAGCTGCCCGAGGACCAGTGGGCGGATGCCGGCCGGGTCGCGGAAGGCGACGACACGGTCCTTCGTCATCACGACCGTCGAGTAGGCGCCCTTCAGCCGCGGGATCACGTCGGCGACAGCGTCTTCGAGCTCCTCGGCCGGGTGCGACGCAAGCAGCGCGGCGATGATCTCGGAGTCAGATGTCGAGGAGAACGTGACGCCTTCGGCCGACAGCTCGGCGTGCAGCTCGACGGCGTTGATCAGGTTGCCGTTGTGCGCGAGCGCAAGCTCACGGCGGTTGCCGCCCGAGCCGGCGGAGCGGTGCACCGGCTGCGAGTTCTCCCACTCGTTTGAGCCGGTCGTGGAGTAGCGCACGTGGCCGATCGCGAGATCGCCGGAGAGCGCGCGCAGATCGTGCTCCTGGAAGACCTGCGAGACGAGACCGAGCGCGCGCTGCGTGATGATGTAGCCGCCGTGATCGGCCGCGGCGATGCCGGCCGATTCCTGCCCGCGATGCTGCAGCGCGAACAGCGAGAAGTACGTGAGCCGCGACACCTCATGCTCGGGTGCGTATATGCCAAACACACCACACTCGTCGCGCGGTCCCTCACGAACGTCTAGGTCGTTCAGGGGTGTGGTCATGAAGGAGGGCTCGGGGCGAATCGTTCACGCCCAATCGACACCCATGAGGCTAGCAGTGGGGGCGGGCGATGGTGGGCCTAGATCACAGCGTCAACCACGGTCCACACCAGCACCAACACCAACGTCAGGCCAAGGATCGCTGACAACTGCTGGAAGAAGTTCAGCCGACTGACGATCTGGATCCAGCGGTTGATGAGGTCTTTCACGTCTAGCTCCAGCGTCTAGGGGAACAACGGCGCGAGGGCACCGTGGGCTTCGCGCAACTCGTCGAGCGTCCACGAGTACGGGCCGACCTTCAGCGACTCGCCGCCGACCGTGCCGAAGATGTCGACCGGGATCTTCTCGCCGAGCTTCTCGAGGTCTTCCTTAGAGCCCGACACGACGAAGCCGCCGACGGCCTCACCGAAGAGGATCTCGTCAGAGGATTCGTCTTCGGAACCTTCCAGAAGAGAACACCCGACATCACCGAGCAGGCAGGCCTCGGCGGTCGCCACGAGCCAGCCGCCCTCGGCGACATCGTGACAGGACTTGAGCTCACCGCGGCGCACCGCCTCGCGGATCGCCTTCAGGACCTTGAGCTGGTGGATCATGTCGATCGGTGGCAGCTCGGTGGGCAGCGGCTCGCCGCGGAGCTTGGCTAGCTCCGACGCCGCGAGCGACGGCATCTCATTCCAACCGGCGAAGCCGACGTAATCGCCCTCGTCGGCGAACCCCGACTGGCCGGCCATCGCGGCATCGGGCAGCAGGCCGACCATGCCGATAACCGGCGTCGGGTAGATCGGGCCATCGGTGCCCTCGTTGTAGAGCGACACGTTCCCACCGACAATCGGCGCATCGAGCTGCGAACAGCCGTCGGCGATGCCGCGCACCGCCTCCGTCAGCTGCCACGCGATGTGCGGCTTCTCGGGGTTGGCGAAGTTCAGGTTGTTGGTCGTGCCGAGCGGCTCGGCGCCGACACAGGCCAGGTTCGAGGCGCACTCGAGTACCGCGGTCAGTGCACCGATGTACGGATCGGCGGCGACCTTGCGACCATTGCAGTCGATCGAGACGGCGATCGCGCCGTCGGCGTCCTCGGGCATCACGAGCACGGCGGCGTCAGACTCGTTGGGCCGCCGCGCGGTGCGCGACTGCACAAGGCAGTCGTACTGCTCGAAAAGCGGCTTGCGCGAAGCGATGTTGGGCGATGCGATCAGCGCGAGCAGCGTGTCGTGCACCGACTCGTTACCTGTGAGCGTCGCCACCGGCGCCGGATAGATCTGATGCGCCGGCTTCTCGGGCGCGAGGTCGTAGATCGGGCAATCGTCGACCAGCGCGACGACCGGCATGTCGCCGAGCACTTCATCGCCGTCGAGGACGCGGACATTGCCGGTGTCCGTGACCGCACCGATCGCCGTGCCGTTGACCTCCCACTTCTCGGTTACCGCGAGCACCGCGTCGAGCTTGTCGGGCGTGCAGACGCAGAGCATCCGCTCCTGCGACTCGGACACCATGATCTCGAAGGGCTCCATGCCGGCTTCGCGCAGCGGCACCTTTGAGATGTCGATGTCGATTCCCAGTTCGGCCTTCGATGCCATCTCCGGCGCCGCGGAGGTCAGGCCGGCGGCACCGAGGTCCTGGAGCGCGACCAGCAGGTCCTTCTCCAGCAGTTCCAGCGAACACTCAAGCAGCTTCGACTCCTCGAACGGATCGCCGACCTGCACCGACGGGCGCTTTGACTCGTCGGCCGAATCGAGCTCCGTGGAGGCCAGGACCGAAGCGCCGCCGATGCCGTCGCGGCCCGTCGTCGCGCCGAACAGCACGAGCACGTTGCCGACGCCCGTCGCGGCGCTGCGCACGATGTCGTCCTGCCGGGCGATGCCGAGCGCCATCGCGTTGACGAGGCAGTTGGTCTCATATGGCGCCTCGAAGTAGACCTCGCCGCCGATGTTCGGCACGCCGATCGAATTGCCGTAATGGCCGATCCCGGCGACGGCGCGATCCAGCAGGTAGCGCGAGCGCTCCGACGTCGGCTCGCCGAAGCGCAACGCGTCGAGCACCGCGATCGGGCGGGCGCCGATCGCGAAGATGTCGCGCAGGATGCCGCCGACTCCGGTCGCAGCGCCCTGGAACGGCTCGACGGCCGACGGGTGGTTGTGGGACTCGACCTTGAAGGCGATCGCCCAGCCACCGCCGATGTCGACCGCGCCGGCGTTCTCGCCCGGGCCCATGAAGACGCGTGCGCCCTCGGTCGGCAGGGTGCGCAGCAGCTTCTTTGAGTGCTTGTAGGCGCAGTGCTCTGACCAGAGCAGGGAGAACATCGCCAGCTCCACCTGGTTGGGCTGGCGCCCGAGCTTCTCGACAATCAGCGCGTACTCGTCGCGCGTCAGAGCGAGCGCGACCGCATCTTCGACGGTCGGCAGTGAAGCGGTGTCAGGCAAGTGCGAGCGCCATCGACTCGAAGATCTTCAGGCCGTCGGTGGAACCGCCGGTGAGCTCGTCGACCGCGTGCTCGGGGTGCGGCATCAGGCCCATCACGTTGCCGGCTTCGTTCACGACGCCGGCGATGTCGTCCTGCGAACCGTTCGGGTTCTCACCTGTCGCGTAGCGGAACACGATCTGCTCCTCGGCGATGCCGGGCGCGTAGTAACGGCCGGTGGTGTGCTTGGCCGGGATCGAGATCTGCTCGCCGGCGGTCATCGCGCGCGTGAACTGCGTCTCGGCATTCACGACTTCGAGTTGCACCTGGCGACAGATGAACCGCAGCCCTGTGTTCGGAAGCAGCGCGCCGGGAAGAAGTCCCGTCTCGCAGAGGACCTGGAAGCCGTTGCAGATGCCGAGCACCGGCCCGCCGTCGGCGGCGAAGTCGATCACCGATTCCATGACGGGGGAGAACTGGGCGATCGCGCCGACGCGCAGGTAGTCGCCGTAAGAGAAGCCGCCGGGGATGACGATCGCGTCCGAGGCGTGGAGGTCGGGATCGGCGTGCCAGAGCAGTTGGGCCTCGCCGACCTTCTCGCACGCAAGCACCGTGTCGCGTTCATCGCACGAACCGGGGAATTGGACGACCCCGAATTTCAAAGCAGCTCGACCTCGAAGTCCTCGATCAGGGTGTTGGCGAGCAGCTTCTGACAGAGCGCGTCGAGCTGACTCTGGTCCTCGATCTCCAGCTCGACGAGCCGGCCGACATGCACGTTGGTGACGCCCTCGAAACCGAGTGCCGGCAATGCGCGCTCGACGGCCACGCCCTGCGGATCGAGGATTCCCGCCTTCGGGCGGATGAGGACGCGGGCCTTCACGCGGAGGTCCGCGCGATCCAGGCGTCGAACGACTCGCCGGTGATGCGCTCGTAGGCCTCGACGTAGCGCGCCTTCGTGCCGGCGACGATGTCGTCGGGAATCGCCGGCGCCGGTGGCAGCTTGTTCCAGCCTGACTCGGTCGCCCAGTCACGGACGTACTGCTTGTCGAACGAGGGCTGGCCCTTGCCGACCTCGTACGTGTCCGCGGGCCAATAACGCGACGAGTCGGGCGTCAGCACCTCGTCGCCGACCACGAGCTCGCCGTGCTCGTCGAGGCCGAACTCGAACTTGGTGTCGGCGAGGATCACGCCGTTGGCCGCTGCGTGCTCGGAAGCGAACTTGTAAAGCGCGATCGACGCGTCGCGGACCTTGGCCATCAGCTCTGCGTCACCCACGGCTTTGACGGCGGTGTCGAAGTCGATCGCCTCGTCGTGGCCGACTTCGGCCTTCGTCGACGGTGTGAAGATCGGCTCCGGGAGCTTCTCGGATTCCTGCAGGGCGGCGGGCAGCTCGACGCCGGAGACCTTGCCGGTCGCCTGGTAGTCCTTCCAGCCCGAGCCCGTGATGTAGCCGCGGACGATGCACTCGACCGGGAGCATCATCAGGCGCTTGGCGACCATCGCGCGGCCGCGGACCGCGTCGGGAACGCCGTCCGTGTAGGAAATGACGTGGTTGGCGACGATGTCCTTCGTGCGCTCGAACCAGAACGCGGACAGGCCCGTCAGGACGGCGCCCTTGCCGGGAATCGGCGTCGGGTGCACGGCGTCGTATGTCGAGATGCGATCGGACGCGACGAGCAGGATGTCATCGCCGAGTTCGTACATCTCGCGCACCTTTCCACTTGCGATCAGCGGAAGGTCGATCTCGGTAGCGCTCACTGGCTAGAAGCTATCAACGCGCGTGCAGGGATGAGCTGCCTAAGCCACGTCCAGTCGCGCGACGATCTCGGCGGCGTGGCGCGTGTAGTGCGAGAGGTCGAAGAGCTCGTCGAGATCCAGGTCCAGGTCGTCACGGGCGGCGAGCAGATCACGCAGCGGCGTGCGCTCATCCCAGGCCTTTTGCGCGGCCTCCTGGACGATCCGGTAGGCGTCATCGCGGACCATGCCTTGGTTCACGAGCGCCAGCAGGATCCGCTGTGAGAACAGCGCGCCGTAGGTGAGGTCGATGTTCGCCCGCATCCGATCTGCATCGACGACAAGCCCGCGGACGATCCGCAGCGCGACGTGGTGCATGTAGTGCAGCAGCGTCGTCGCATCGGGTAGCACGATCCGCTCGGCGCCGGAATGGGAGATGTCGCGCTCATGCCAGAGCGCGACGTTCTCGACGGCGGTCTGCTCGTATCCGCGGAGAACGCGCGCGAGCCCGGTCAGGCGCTCGGTGTTGATCGGATTGCGCTTATGCGGCATCGCGCTCGAGCCCTTCTGACCGGCGCGGAACGGCTCGCGCGCTTCGAGCACCTCGGTGCGCTGCAGATGACGGACCTCGGTGGCGAAGCGTTCGAGGCCGGCGCCGGCGAGCGAGATCGCCTGCAGTAGCGCCGCGTGACGATCGCGCGGCACGACCTGGGTCGACACGTCCTCGACGCGCAGGCCGACGCGGGCGAGCACGCGCGCCTCGAACTCGGGCGACGTCGCTGAATAGGTGCCGACCGCGCCGGACACCGCGCCCGTCGCCGCCTGCTCGAATGCGGCCTTCAGGCGCTCCGCGTTGCGCTTGGCTTCAAAGGCAAAGCCGGCGAGCTTGACGCCGAACGTGGTCGGCTCGGCATGGACGCCGTGAGTGCGCCCGACGCAGACCGTGTCGACGTGCGCGCGCGCCTGCTCAGCCAGCGCTTCGAAGAGCTCTTCCGCCTGTGCGACGATCAACTCGCCCGCGGCCTTGATCTGCAGCGCCAGCGCCGTATCGAGGACGTCGGACGAGGTCAGCCCGTAATGGATCCAGCGCCCCGGTTGCCCGGCATCAGCGCTGAGGACATCGACGAACGCGGCGACATCATGGTCGGTGACCGCTTCGCGTTCGTTGACGGCCTCGACCGTGAACGTCGCCGTCTCGATCGCCTTCAGGTCCTCCGCGGTGGGACCCTCCATCTCCTGGCACGCGGCGACTTCGACCTTGCGCCACGTCTCCATCCGGGCCTCGTCGGTCCAGACGGCGCCCATCTCCGGTCGGGTGTAGCGGTTGATCATCCGGCTACGGCAATCACGCGTTGAGGATGCGCAGCGCGAGGTGTCCGGCGTTCTTCGCGTTGTCGAGACCGACCGACGCGACGGGCACGCCCGGCGGCATCTGGACAACCGAGAGGATCGCGTCCATCCCGCCCATCGCGCTCATCCGCGATGAGAGCGGGACGCCGATGACCGGCAGGTCCGTGTGTGCGGCCGCGACTCCGGGCAGAGCAGCCGACAGGCCGGCGCCGGCGATGATCACGCGCAGCCCACGCATGCGCGCGTTGAGGCAGTACTCGGAGACCGTCGCGGGATCGCGGTGCGCCGACATGACCCGCATCTCGGTCTTGATCCCCGCGTCCTCGAGCACCTTCTGTGCACCCGACATCGTGTCCATGTCGGATTTCGAGCCCATGATGATCCCGACGCGTGGAGCGTCTGGCTCGACCTCCTCGATCGCTTCGAGGGTCTGCGTTTCTGTGGTTGGTTCGGTCATATCACTCGTTCTGCGGCTCGGAGGGCGATGTCACGGCGGCACTGCATGCCTGCAAAGGCAATTTTGTCTGCCGCAGCATAAGCGGCTTCGCGGGCGCCCTCTGGGCCGACGCCGAGCGCCGTGACGTTGAGCACGCGCCCGCCGGCCGTGACCACATCGCTACCCGCAATCGCGGTGCCGGCATGCGTGACCTCTGCGCCGCTAGCGGCGGCCGCAAGGCCGGTGATGACGTCGCCCGACGACGAGCTCACCGGATAGCCGGCGCTGGCGAGGACGATCGTGACCGCGAAGCGCTCAGACCACTGCAGCGACGCGCCCTCAAGGCCGCCACGGACGCTCGCGCGGGCGAGCAGATCGACGAGATCTGACTTCAGGCGCGGGAGCACTGCCTGGGTCTCCGGATCGCCGAAGCGGCAGTTGTATTCGAGCACCTTCACGCCGTCGGCGGTCAGCATCAGCCCGGCGTAGAGGACGCCGTGGAACGGCGTGCCCCGGCGGGCCATCTCGTCGACGATCGGCTGGTGCACGAGCGCGCAGAGCTCGTCGACGTCCGGCACACCTGGAACCGGCGTGTACGCACCCATCCCGCCGGTGTTCGGACCCTGGTCGCCGTCGAAGATCCGCTTGTAGTCCTGGGCCGGAGTCATTGGGATCGCGCGGACCCCGTCGCACAGGGCAAACAGCGACACCTCGTCGCCGTCGAGGTACTCCTCGACGAGGATCTTGCCGGTGCCGAAGCGGCGCTCCTCGATCATCGCCGCGAGTGCCGCGCGTGCCTCGGACTCGGACTGCGCGATCACGACGCCCTTACCGGCCGCGAGCCCGTCGTACTTGATGACGGCGGGATAGGAGTCGATCGCAGCCATGCCGGCCGCGACCGAGCCGACCTCCTCATAGCCACCAGTCGGAACGCCGGCGGCGATCATCACGTCTTTTGAGAACGACTTGGACGCCTCCAGCCGCGCGGCCTGCGCGCTCGGACCAAACGCCTTGATCCCCGTCCCGGCGAACGCGTCGACCATGCCGGCGACGAGCGGCGCCTCCGGGCCTACGACCACGAGATCGACCTCTTCGCCCTGCGCGAAGGCCACGACATCCGCCGGTTCAAGCGACATGTCGATGCAGCGAGCATCCTCAGCGATCCCCGGGTTCCCGGGAATGCACAGCAACTCCGGTGCCTGCGGGGAGCGCTTCAAGGCGCGGACGATTGCGTGTTCGCGACCGCCGCCGCCGATGACCAAGATCTTCATGCAGCCCCATCATCCCACCAAGGCACTTGGATGCAGCCTGGCATGAGTTGTGCCCGCTATACGCGAAGAACCAATGCCACCTCGGAGCACAGCGGCCCCGCGACCGGAAAGCGTTGATTTACACGCCGGCGATGAAATCGTCGATCGGGATCGCCGGCAGCGTCTCGAAGCGCACCGTGCCCCGTCCGCCAAGTTCCAGCGAGATCCGCGACATGACCTGCTCGTTCGGGGCCTCGACGATGTTGACGAAGTCGAAGCGGCCGAGCACCGCCCACTGGGCCTTGACCGTCCCACCGAGCTGCTCGATCTCGTCATTTACCTCACGGATGCGCTTCGGGTTCTTCTTGACGGTCTGGATGCCCTCGGGCGTCAGCGTCGAGAGCAGGATGTATGTGGCCATACGCAACGTTCTACCGGATCGGCTGCATTTTCCGGGCGACAGGCCCACGAAATGCAGCCGATCGGCGAAAGGGCGCTGGGCTCAGAGAACGGTGACTCTGGCGCGTGACGTCTGTAGCGGCGCCAGCGTCGCGTTACCGGCGAAGCGCGCCACGACGCTCAGCCGATCGCGCTTGCGCACGCTCTTGCCGAAGACGACGGAGGAGCTGAACGCACAGTCCGAGCCGAGCAACACCTGACGTGAGCTCAGCGTCCGCCGGCCTCGCTTCACGGTCACCGTGACGCGACCCGAGCACGCCGCCGCGCTGGTCTCAGGTTTAAGCAGGAGCTTGCCGTGAGTCTCGAGGTTCGTGCGACCGTCCGCGCGCACCACGGTGACCGAGGACGTCATGCCCTTCAGATGTGCGCGGTGATCGGCGGCGGCGCCGGCAACCGGTCCGTGCGCGGACGCCGCGGCCGCCAGTGCGCCGCCGAGCACCAGCACCGCGACACGGCTATGTCGTGACAAGCGACGCCTTCTCGAAGGTGATCTCACCGTCGGCGGCATGGACCTCGATCGTGTCGCCCTCTGCGAACTCACCGGCGAGGATCTTCAGCGCCAGCCTGTCGGCGATCTGCTTCTGCACCACGCGCTTGAGCGGCCGCGCCCCATAAACCGGGTCGTAGCCGAGATCGCCGATAAGCATTCGTGCATCATCGCTGATCGAGACCTCAATGCCGCGGGCACGTACGCGCTCGAGCACGTGCTCGACCTGGAGATCGACGATCGACCCGATCTGCTCGCGGCTAAGCGACTCGAAGGAGACGATGTCGTCAAGCCGGTTGATGAACTCCGGCTTGAACGTGTTCTCCACGCTCGGCGTGTTGGACGTCATGATCAAAACGACGTTCTTGAAGTCGACGGTGCGCCCCTGGCCGTCGGTCAGGCGGCCGTCGTCCATGACCTGGAGCAGGATGTTGAAGACGTCGGGATGCGCCTTCTCGATCTCGTCCATCAGCACCACCGAATACGGCCGGCGCCGCACAGCCTCGGTCAGCTGACCGCCCTC
The DNA here is from genome assembly GCA_035554055.1 of Baekduia sp. Taxonomy (GTDB): domain Bacteria; phylum Actinomycetota; class Thermoleophilia; order Solirubrobacterales; family Solirubrobacteraceae; genus Baekduia. The sequence continues at coordinate 46,200 of DATMIZ010000101.1, forward strand.
GTCGTAGCCGACGTAGCCGGGAGGCGCGCCGACCAGCCGCGAGACCGCGTGCTTTTCCATGTACTCAGACATGTCGATACGGACCATCGCGTCGGAGGAATCAAACATGAACTCGGCCAACGCGCGCGCCAGCTCGGTCTTGCCGACGCCTGTCGGGCCGGTGAAAAGGAAGCTGCCGATCGGGCGGTTGGGGTCCTGAAGCCCCGCCCGAGAGCGGCGCAGCGCGTTCGACACGGCCGCGACCGCCTCGTCCTGCCCGATCACGCGCTGGTGCAGCCGCTCCTCCATGTGGACGAGCTTCTCGACTTCGCCTTCCATCAGCCGTGAGACCGGGATCCCCGTCCAGCGGCCGACGACTTCGGCGATGTCCTGCGCGGTGACCTCCTCCTGCAGGAAGCCCGCGTTGCCGTCGGTGCGCTCCTGTGCCGTCGCCAGATTCGCCTCCAACTCTGGAATCTCGCCGTGGCGTAGCTCTGCCGCGCGCTGCAGATCGGAGTTGCGCTGCGCGACCTCGAGCTCGCGATGCGCACGCTCGATCCGCTCCTTGAGTTCGCTGACGGCGTTGATCGCGTCCTTCTCCGCCTGCCACTGCGCCTTCATCTCAGACGACTGCTCCTTGAGATCGCCGAGCTCGCGCTCGATCGCCGCGCGCCGGTCCTTCGAGGCCGTGTCCTTCTCCTTGGCGAGCGACGTCAGCTCGATCTCGAGCTGCATGATGCGGCGCTCGATCTCGTCGATCTCGGTCGGCAGCGAATCGATCTCGATGCGCAGGCGCGAAGCCGACTCGTCGATCAGGTCGATCGCCTTGTCCGGGAGGAAACGGTCGGCGATGTAGCGGTGCGACAGCGTCGCGGCCGCGATGATCGCCGCGTCCTGGATCCGGACCTGGTGATGGACCTCGTAACGCTCCTTGAGCCCACGCAGGATCGCGATCGTGTCCTCCACCGACGGCTCGTCCACCTGCACCGGCTGGAAACGGCGTTCGAGCGCTGCGTCCTTCTCGATGTACTTGCGGTACTCGTCGAGCGTGGTGGCACCGACCGCGCGCAGCTCGCCGCGCGCGAGCATCGGCTTGAGCAGGTTCGCGGCGTCGACCGCCCCTTCTGAAGCGCCCGCGCCGACGATCGTGTGAAGCTCGTCGAGGAACAGGACGACGTTGCCACCGGCGTCCTTGATCTCGGACAGCACGGCCTTCAGGCGCTCTTCGAACTCCCCGCGGTACTTGGAGCCCGCGAGCAGCGCGCCGATGTCGAGTGCGATCACACGCCGGTCGCGCAGCGACTCGGGCACGTCGCCGGAGACGATCCGCTGGGCGAGTCCCTCGACGATCGCGGTCTTGCCGACGCCGGGCTCGCCGATCAGCACCGGGTTGTTCTTGGTGCGACGGCTGAGGACCTGGATGACGCGGCGGATCTCGTCGTCGCGGCCGATGACTGGGTCGAGCTCGCCCGCGTCGGCCCGCTGAGTCAGATCGATGCCGAATTTCTCCAGGGCCTGGACCTTGTCCTCGGGCGCCTGATCGGTCACGCGGTGCGAGCCGCGGATCTCCTGAAGCGCCGGCAACAGCTGGTCGTGCGAGGCGCCGGCGCGCCGCAGGGCATCGCCTGCCTCGGAGCGCTTGTCGGCCGCGAGCGCCAGCAGCAGGTGCTCGGTCGAGATGTACTCGTCGGAGAGCTCGCGCATCTCCTTCTCGGCGGCTCTGAGCAGGCCGCCAAGCTCACCGGACGTAGCCGGCTCGGCTGGCTCGGAGAGCGTCGGGATCGCGTCAAGCAGGTCCGAAACGGAGGCGCGAAGCGCGGAGATAGAGACGCCGAGCTTCTTGAGGATCGACGGAACGAGCGAATCGTCCTGCGCAAGCAGGGAGAAGAGCAGATGCTCGGGCTGAACCTGGGAGTGCTGGCGCTGAGCGGCGACCTCGATCGAGGCTCGAAGGGCGTCCTGCGACTTGATGGTGAAGCGATCTGAGTTCATCTGTCCGTCCGTTCCAAATCTAAGTGTCCTCGACTTAGATCATAGTCGGTGGCCGATGGAATTCAAGCGCCGGGCGAAGGCGGCGCGAAGCCGCGAAACCCGGTCTCGCTCGTAGCGTGGACATCCCCTGCGGGCGCGCCTGCAAAACGTGCCTTCAGATCGGTGTAGATCACAGCGATCAGGCACACGGTGAGCGGTGTCGTGATGGCCATCGAGAGGGCGTTACCGCTCTCGAGCAACGCCAGAGCCCCCGTCGATGTCGGATCGAAAGCGACTTCGGCGATCGCGCCCACACCACGCGCGACGATGTTGCCGGCGACACCGGCGATCAGGCTGACGGTCAGATAGCGGCCGAACGTCGCCCACCAGCGACCCTGCACGAGCTCGCGCGAGCGTCCCAGCGCCGCCGTCCCAGACAACTTCTCGTCCAGCAGGGCCGGGGTCGCGACCAGCCACAGCACGACCAGGAAGATCCCCGGGATCAGGCAGAAGACAAACCCAAGTAGAACGCCGAGACCGCTGAGCACCGACATGACGAGCAACGGCCACCAATGGCTCAAGCTCTCTCGAATCGAAGCGCCGAGCGTGAACGCGGCGTCGCCGCGCGCCCTTCTCAAGACGAGCGGGAGGCAGAACACAAGAATCAGCGCAGGTATCAGTGCCTGCACCAGCGTCGAGCCGAGCTGCACCAGGACGAACGCGGCCTCATTCTCGTAGGTGATGCCGTTGTCGTTGAACGCGAAGGCCGCGCCGACGTCGTAGGAGGTCGTGGTGGCATCGATCGCGGCCCCGCTCAGCACGGCGACAGGAATCGCTACGGCCAGCGTGAGGAGGAACAGCGGCAAATAGCACCGGCGCAGCAGCTTGAACGTCGCGTCGAGCGTCTGTCCGAAGTCGAGCGGGCCCCTGATCTCGCCGTCATCCACCCGGCGAGCCTACGCGACCAGCCACGATCAAGTGTTCGACCGGCGGACGTCCGACATCCGCACGACCTCGGCCTTGTAGCGCAACGGCACGAGGTCGGTGCTCAACGCGCGGCGGACAGATTCCAGTTCGGCCTCCATCTCCGCGCGCATCTCACGCGAGCGCCGCTCGAGCTGCTCGAGGCGACGCTGGGAATGCTCGAGCTGCAGTTCAAGCGCGAGCACGCGCTCGACGCCGGCCAAGTTCAAACCGAGCTCGGTGGTCATCTCCTGGATCCGCCGCAGCTTGTCGACGTCAGCCTGCGAGTACAGCCGCGTGCCCTTGGGCGAGCGCTTGGGCTCGATCAGGCCGCGCTGCTCGTACATACGCAGCGTCTGAGGTTGCATCTCGGCGAGCTCGGCGGCGACCGAGATCATGAACACACCGCGTTCGGAGGAGACCGTGACACGCGTGATCTTGCGCCGCGCGCTCATTGGAACAGCTTCGCTCTCGGGTCAGAGCCGTTCATCGCTTCGCTCAGCTTGTCGACGGCCTCGGACTGCTCGGCGGACAGCTTGTCCGGGACGTCGATCACGAAGCGATAGTGCAGATCGCCGTTGCCGCGACCGCCGAGCCGCGGCGGGCCTTCGCCCTTGAGGCGCTGGGTGGTCCCATGGGTCGTGCCGGGCTTCACGCGCAGCTTCTTGCGGCCGTGCAGGGTCGGCACCTCGACGTCCGCGCCGCGCACGGCTTCAGGGATCGTCAGCGGCACCTCGACCTCGGCGTGGTCGCCCTTGCGCTTGAACACCGGCGACTCGCGCACATTCGTGACCACATAGAGGTCGCCATGCGGACCGCCATTGCGGCCGGCCTCTCCCTTGCCCGCGAGGCGCACGCGTGAGCCGGTGCGCACTCCGGCCGGGATGTTGGCCTTGTAACGCTTGACCGTCCGCACCACGCCTGCGCCCCTGCAGGTAGGGCACGGATCCTCGATCAGGACACCGCGGCCGCCGCAGCGCGAGCACGGCTGCGAAATCGAGAACAGACCCTGACCCTGCGATTCGATACCGCGGCCGTTGCAGCGTGGACATGTGGCCGGCGACGTGCCGGGCTTGGCCCCGGAGCCCGAACAGGTGTCACAGGTGTCCGTCGTCGGGACCGAGATCGGAATCTGGGCGCCGTCCAGCGCCTGTTCGAACGTCAGGTCGACCGAGGTCTCGAGATCGGCGCCGCGTTCGGGCCTTGTCGGGCCGCCGCCGGTGAACGCGCTGAAGATGTCCGAGAACGAGCCGAAGTCGGCCTGCGAGAAACCGCCGCCCTGGCCTCCGGTCATGCCCGAGAAGATCGAGCCGCCGGAGTCGTATTCCTTGCGCTTCTCCGGATCGCCAAGCACGTCGTAAGCCGCGGAGATCTCCTTGAAGCGCTCCTCGGCCTTCGCGTCGTCGGGGTTGCGGTCCGGATGGTTCTCGCGCGCGAGCTTGCGGTACGCCTTCTTGATCTCATCCGCCGACGCCTTGCGGCCGACTCCCAGCACCGAGTAGAGATCAGGCGTACTCACGCAGCAACTACCACCTTGGCCGCTCTCAGGATCTCGTCCTTGTAGCGGTAGCCGGACTGGTAGACCTCGGCCACGGTGCCGGGCTCGACACCCTCCACCGGATGTTGGGCGACGGCGTCGTGGCTATGCGGGTCAAACGGCTGGCCGACGGGCGAGAACGGCTCGATCCCGACCCGCTCGAACGCACCCAGCAGTTCCTGTTGGACGAGGCGAATGCCGCGCGTGAGATGGTGTTCGGCATCGGCCTCCTCGGCTTCCGCCGCGGCGAGCGCACGGTCCAGGTTGTCCAGCGACGGCAGCAGCTCCTTGGCAAGCCGCGCGATGCCACGAGCATTCGCCGCGTCGACGTCACGTCGGGCGCGCTTGCGCACGTTGTCCGTCTCCGCCATTGCCCGGAGCAGCTGATCCTTGTAATCGGGTTCCGCTTCGGCTTCAAGAACCTCCTCCGCACCCTCGCCAACCGCCTGCGGCTCGTCGCCGAGGAGGACATCGACCGGAAGGCCGTATGGATGGGAACGGCCGGTGAGTTCCTCGTCCGGCAGAACGTGTCCAGCCGTGGGGCCAGTTCCGGAGTCGTCCCGCCCGGGCTCAGGGCCGGTTCCCCGATCCTCATCCGGCAGGATCGGAGGGTGGGTGGGTTCGCTGCCGGATGAGGTCGGGGAACCGGCCTTCCCAGAATCCGAACCACCATCCCTCGATTTCCGATCGGGGGCCATTACTTCTTCGCCTCCTCGTCCTCAGCCGGCACTTCCTCGGCGTCCTCGACGACTTCCGCGTCGACGACATCCTCCGCCGAGCCATCGGTCGAGTCGCCGTTCTGCGCAGCCTGCTCCTGAGCCGCCTGCGCATTCGCATACACGGCCTCTGAGACCTTGTGGAACGCGGTCTGCAGCGCCTCGGCCTTACCGTTGATCTCGTCCGGATCGTCGGAGGTCAGCGAGTCACGCACGTCGGCGATCTTCGCCTCGATGTCGGTCTTCGACTCCTCGTCGATCTGGTCGCCGAGATCCTTGACCTGGCGCTCGGCCTGGTAGGCGGCGTTCTCGGCGTTGTTGCGCGCCTCGGCGACCTCGCGGGCCTTCTTGTCGTCGTCGGCGTGCGACTCGGCGTCCGAGACCATCTTCTTGATCTCTTCGTCTGAGAGGCCGCCACCAGCGCGGATCTCGATCTTCTGCTCCTTGCCGGTGCCCAGATCCTTCGCTGAGACCGACAGGATGCCGTTGGCATCGATGTCGAACCCGACCTCGATCTGCGGCACGCCACGCGGCGCCGGCGGGATCCCGGTCAGCTGGAACTTGCCCAGCGACTTGTTCCCGGAGGCCATCTCGCGCTCGCCCTGCAGCACGTGGATCTCGACCGACGGCTGATTGTCCTCGGCCGTGGAGAAGATCTCCGACTTGCGCGTCGGGATCGTCGTGTTGCGCTCGATCAGCTTGGTCATGACGCCGCCCTTGGTCTCGATGCCCAGCGTCAGCGGGGTCACGTCGAGCAGGAGCACGTCCTTGACGTCGCCGGCGAGGACGCCGGCCTGGATGGCGGCACCGATCGCGACGACCTCATCGGGGTTGACGCCACGGTGCGGCTCGGAGCCGGTCAGATCCTTGACCTTCTCCTGCACCGACGGCATGCGGGTCATGCCGCCGACCAGCACGACATGGTCGATCTTGTCCGCGCCCTTGTCCTTGGCGTCGTCGAGTGCCTGACGCACCGGAGCGACGACGCGCTCGAGCAGGTCGTTGGTCAGCTCGACGAACTTCGCCCGCGTGAGGCGCGTGTCGAGGTGCAGCGGCGTCGAGGAGCCTTCGCTCTGGCGAGCTGTGATGAAGGGCAGGTTGATCTGCGATTCCTGCGCCGTCGAGAGTTCGATCTTCGCCTTTTCTGCGGCCTCATAGAGGCGCTGGAGCGCCATTGGGTCATCCTTGAGATCGATGCCCTGGTCCTTCTTGAACTCACCGGCGAGCCAGTCGACGATCGCCTTGTCCCAGTTGTCGCCACCGAGGTGGTTGTCACCGGCGGTGGACTTGACCTCGAAGACGCCGTCGGCGATCTCGAGCACGGACACATCGAAGGTGCCGCCGCCGAGATCGAAGACGAGGATCGTCTGGTCGGCGGTCTTGTCGAGACCGTAGGCCAGTGAGGCCGCGGTCGGCTCGTTGATGATGCGCTTGACGTCGAGGCCGGCGATCTTGCCGGCGTCCTTGATGGCCTGGCGCTGATCGTCGTTGAAGTACGCGGGCACCGTGATGACCGCGCCGTCGACGGTCTCACCGAGGTAGGCCTCGGCATCGGCCTTCAGCTTGCCGAGGATCATCGCCGAGATCTCGGGCGGCGAAGACTGGTTGCCGCTGATGTCGACGCGCGCGTCGCCGTTGGGGCCGGCGATGACCTTGTACGGGACGATCGACTCCTCTTCCTTGACCTCGGCCTCTTTGCGACCCATGAAGCGCTTGATCGAGAAGACGGTGTTCTGCGGATTGGTCACCGCCTGACGCTTGGCGACAGCGCCGACAAGGCGCTCGCCGCCGGCTGTGAAGGCGACGACCGAAGGGGTCGTGCGGGCGCCTTCTGAGTTCTCGATGACCGTCGGCTCACCGCCTTCGAGGACAGCCATGCACGAGTTGGTCGTGCCCAGGTCAATACCGATTGTCTTGCCCATTGTGAGCTACTCCTTCTAGGTGGTTGCGACGGAAATCTAAGTCGCAGAGTAGCAGATATTTGGGTCGAGCTTTTAGGCACTCTGGCGCTGGAAAGTGCGCGCGCCCCACAGCGCCAGCAACGCGCCGAGGGCGATCGCGACGCCCGCCCCGACGAACACTGAGCTGTCCGCGAGATCGCCTCGGAAGAGAGCCCGCGTGCCGTCCACGACATGCGACAGCGGGTTGATGTCCGCCGCGGTCTTCAACCAGGCCGGGGCGAGGCTCATCGGCAACAGCACCCCTGACAACAGCAGCAGCGGCAGTGAGACGCCTTGGACGAACGGTGCGAAGGCATCCTCCTCCTTGAGGATCAGGCCCATCGCAAACGACGCCGCGGAAATCCCCATCGCCAACACGCAGACGAGCACGATCGACGCGGCCACGCCGTCCCACGACGGGTCGAGACCGAACGGCACCGCGACCAGCACGAGCAGGGTCGCCTGCACGGAGATAGTGACCATGACCGTCATCATCCGACCGAGAATCAGCGACAGCCGGCTGGCCGGCGTCACCCGCTGACGATCGATCACGCCCTCGCGTCGCTCCTGGATGATCCCGAAGCCGGCGAACCCGGCCCCGAAGATCGCCAGCTGCATCAACAGCCCAGGGACGAAGATCCGCCACGAATCGTCGCCGCCGAGGCCTCCGCCGCTGACGCCCTTGAGCAGCGGCCCAAAGAGCGCTAGGTACAGGACCGGCTGTGTCAACCCGAAGAACACCCAGACCGGGTTGCGCAAGAGGATGCGCATCTGACGTTGGAAGACGACGAACGTGTCACCGATCATGCTGCCCGCTCCTCTGAATCTGAGTCGTGCTCCCCGGAGTCCTCACGCAGCGACCTGCCGGTCAGCGTGAGGAAGACGTCATCCAGTGAAGGTCTGCGAATGCTCACCGAGCCGACGGAGACCCCAGCCGCCTCAAGTGCGCTCAGGAGCCTCGCGATGACCGGCGCGCCCTCGTCGACCGTGACCTTGAGCGAATCCTCGCCGGAGCTGATCTCGCGGGCATCGACCGCCGCTCGCGTCGCGGCCTCGGCGCGCTCCAGGTCTGCAGACGCGACGCCGACCTCGATCACGTCGCCGTGCACCCGCGCCTTGAGCGCCGCCGGCGTGTCGTCAGCCACGATCCGGCCGTGGTCCATCACAAGGATCCTGTCCGACAGGACGTCGGCCTCCTCCAGATAGTGCGTCGTCAGCAGGATGCTCACGCCGGTCTCTCTACGCAGCTTGGAGATGTGCTCCCAGAGATTGGCACGGCTCTGAGGGTCGAGGCCCGTCGTCGGCTCGTCGAGGAAGATCACCGGCGGCGAATGCATCAGTCCGATCGCGATGTCAAAGCGGCGTCGCTGCCCGCCGGACAGTTCGAGCAGCGCGCGATCCTCGAGACCCCCGAGGTCGAGACTGGGCGCCAGCTCACGCACCCTCTCCTCCGCCGCCCGCTTGGACATGCCCTGCAGCCGCGCCTGCGTGACGAGTTCCTCGCCGAGCCGCAGGCCCGCCGACGGCGCTGAGCCGACCTGCGCCACGTATCCGATGCTGCGCCGGACATCACGAGGATCGCGGGCGAGATCGTGGCCGTCGATCATGGCCTCGCCGGCGGTGGGCTCGAGCAGCGTCGTCAGCATCCGCAGCGTTGTCGTCTTGCCGGCTCCGTTCGGCCCGAGCAGCCCGACGATCTCGCCGGGAATGACCTCGAAATCAACCCCGGCCACGGCTTGCACTGGGCCTGTCTTCGTCTTGAACGTGCGAGCGAGGCCGCGCGCTCTGATTATTGGCTCCCCTGACATACCCCTAGGACTTTCTCATTTCGCGCCGGGCACGAGCTTACGACTCGGGCACATCGTCGCCAGCACACACTGCGAGCAGAGCGGCGCCTTGGCGGCGCAGATGCGGCGGCCGTGACGCAGCATGTTCACGTGGAACTCGAGCCCGAGGCCCGGCGGCGTGAACGCGTTGATCTCGTCATGCAGCTCCTTGAAGGAGGCACCAGGGCGAAACAGCCCGAGCCGCCAGCCGACCCGCGACACGTGCGTGTCGACAGGGATGTCGTGCAGTCCGTAGGCGAACAGCAACACGCAGGCCGCCGTCTTGCGACCGACCCCCGGCAGCGCGGTCAGGAAGTCGCGCGACACGGTTAGCGGGGCATCGCGCATCCAATCCAGCGAGAGCGGATCGCCACCCTCAACCCCGTCGCCACCCCCAACCCCGTCGCCACCCTCAGCGGTGTGGGCTGACTTGGCGGTGTTATTCACCCTCAACTCAGCCCACACCGCTGGGTTTTCCGCGGCGATCGCTTCGAGGATCGCCTTGATGCGCTTGGACTTCACCTTCGAGATGCCGCCCGGGCGGATCGCCTCCTCGATCTCCTCGACGGGCGCGTCGAGGACCGCGGGCCAGTCGTGCCAGCGTTCGCGCAGCCGTAGGTATGCGACGTCGCGATTGCGGTCGTTGGTCGACTGCGACAGCACAGTGAGGATCAGCTCCGCGAGCGGATCCTCATGCGGGGCCATGCGCGGAGTGCCGTAGAAGTCCGCCAGGCGCTCGCGCAGCGTCCGCACACGACTCGCGCGAGGGCGCTTCCACTCAGCCTTGGGCACGACCATTGCCGATATCGTCGCGCAGCCGATGGCGGAGCGCACCGAAGACTTAGACGGCCAGCCCGTCCACTGGCGTGAAGACGACCACGACGGGATCCCGACCGTCTACCTGCACGGCGTCCCGAACAGCGCGGAGATCTGGGCGCCGTTCATCGCACGTACCGGCGGCCTCGCCGTCGATCTCCCGGGCTTCGGGCGCTCAGGCAAGCGCGCCGATCTCGCCTACGACATCCGGTTCTACGACGCCTGGCTCGAGCGTTTCATGGATTGGCGAGAGCTCGAGACGATCAACCTCGTGGTCCACGACTGGGGCGCCGTCGGCCTGGTGTGGGCGCAGCGTTTCCCAGACCGCGTCAACAAACTGGTGGTCATCGACGCCGTGCCACTGCTGCCCGGCTACAAAGCACCCGCCCACGTCAAAGCACTGCGAACGCCGGTCGTCGGCGAGCTGCTGGTCGGCGCGATGTCAAGCCGCCTCATCAAGCTGCTGCTGCGCGGCGCAAACGTCGACAAGCTGCCGGCTGAGTTCTTCACATCGCTCCTGCGCGACTTCGACCAGGGCACTCAACGCGCGATCCTCAAGCTCTATCGCTCGGTCAGGCCGGGCACGCTCGAGACGGCCGGCAGGAACCTCCTCCAGATCGAGGCGCCGGCGCTCGTCGTCTGGGGCGCAGCCGATCCCTATCTGCCGGCCGGGCTGGCGATCTCCTACGCAAACGCTCTGGGCGGCGAAACCGAGATCGAGGTCTTTGACCGCGCAGGCCACTGGCCATGGGCCGACCGTCCCGAGGTCATCGACAGAGTCGCCACGTTCCTGGCATGACGGCCGTCCGCAAGGCTCCCGTCTGGCTCCTGGCGGCCGGCCTTGCGCTCCTCTATTACGTGTGCGATCCCCGCACGGCGGACCTGGCCGCGCAGGTCTACCGCACCGAACTGTTCCAGCGCGAAGGGTTCGCGCTGTGGGACACGGGCTGGTACGCGGGGCACGCCCTCCCCGGCTATTCGACGCTGTTCCCGCCGGCCGCGGCGCTGCTGGGACCGCGCGTGGCGGCCGCGATCGCGATGGTCATCGCGACCGCGCTGTTCGAGCGTCTCACCGAGCATCGCCTCGCGACCGCACTGTTCGCAACCGGGATGACGTCGATGCTGTTCTCGGGTCGCCTGACGTTCGTGCTCGGCGCCGCGATCGGTGTCGGGGCGCTGCTCGCCCTGAGACACGACCGCAGGACCGTCGCAATCGCCCTCGCCGTCGCAACCTCGCTCGGGAGTCCTGTCGCGGGTCTGTTCCTGGCGCTGTGCGGCGCGGCCTACGCGATCGATCGACGACGGCCGCTCGGAGCTGCGATCGCCGCCGCCGCGATCGCACCGGTCCTGATCCTCGGCCTGGTCTTTGAAGGCGGCGGCACCTTCCCTTTCGAGTTCGACGCGTTCATCCCCGGCTTCCTCGCGACGGTCCTGCTGTTCGCGCTGATCCCGAGATCTCACTGCCTCCTTCGGATCGGCGTCGCGCTCAACGCACTGCTGCTGCTGTGCGCGTTCACGTTCGACACTCAGGTCGGCGGCAATGCGATGCGGCTCGGTTCGCTCGCTGCGGCGTCGATCGCCGCAATTGCATTGCTCGACAAGCGCAGGCTCGCCTTTGCGCTGATCCTGCCCGCGCTGCTCTTCTGGCAGTGGTCCTCGGCGATCGATGACTGGGTCCGCGCCTCCGGCGACGACTCCGTGCACGCCGCGTACTACGCGCCGTTGCTCGGATTCCTCGACAGGCAGGACACACCGCTGCGCATCGAGATCCCATTCACCGACAACCACTGGGACGCCACGCACGTCGGGCTCCGGTATCCGCTGGCGCGCGGCTGGGAGCGCCAGGCGGACCGCAAGCTGAACCCGATGTTCTACGGATCCAAGGACTTCGACTCGGCCGAGTACGCACGCTGGCTGCGCGACAACGCGGTCTCCTTCGTGGCGCTCCCCGATGCGCCGCTGGACTACTCCGCGGCGCACGAAGCGCGACTGATCCGCGCCGGACAGCCGTACCTCAAGCCGGTCTTCCGCAGCGCCCATTGGCGCGTCTTCGCTGTCAGAGATCCCGCCCCGCTGCTCACAGGAGGCAAGCTTCTGAGCGTCACAACGGACACGATCACGCTGCGATCCGATGGCGCGGGCACGGCGCGACTGCGGTTCCGCTGGACTCCGTATTGGCGGATCAGCGAGGGCACGGGCTGCGTCGAAAGAGACGGCGACTGGACCAAATTGGCGCTACGCGGGGCCGGACGGGTCGAGCTGACGACGACATTCACGCCTGGGCGGATCGGCGCGAGCGGTGCTGCGTGTAGCGGAGTTAGCGGCGATTAGAACTGTCGTTCTCCGATAATTCACAGGTTAGGATGGACGAGTCGATGGCTCAGGGAACCGCTCGCATCCAGCAGGCCTCGAAGCTGATCTACGGCCGGATCTTCCCCCAGGGCGTCGTCGACCTCGCCCGACAGGTAGCGATCTTCTTCGTCGCCTACTACTGCTACCGCTTGACGCGCGGCTGGATCGATGGCCCACAGGGCACGATCGTCGCCTTCTCAAACGCGCGCGACCTGATCTCCATCGAGCAGGCGACGGGCACATATTTTGAACCGACGCTGCATCAGTTCGTCAGGGACATCGGTTTCCTACGCGACGGCGCGAACCTGCTCTACATGAACGCGCAGACCACGATCGTGCTGCTGGCGCTCATCTACATCTACTTCGTGCACAACCACCGCTTCTACTTCGTGCGCAACGCGTTCGTGGTGTCGATGGCGATCGCGCTCGTCGGCTACGCGCTGTTCCCGACCGCGCCGCCGCGCTTCTTCTTCGCGGAATACAACTTCGTCGACACCGTCAGCGTCTTCACGAAAGTGAACCCAGAGGACCAGGTCAACGCGCTCTTCAACCCGTATGCCGCTGTGCCCTCGATGCACTGCTGCTTCGCGATCCTGATCTCCTATCCGCTGGCGAAGATCTCCAAGCACAGGATCACGCGCGTGCTGTGGATGATCTACCCCGTGATCATGGTCCTCACGGTCATCGTCACCGCCAACCACTGGTGGCTCGATGCGGCACTCGGCGGCCTAACCGCTGCCGCGTCTTTCTATGCTGCGGGCTGGCTCGCACGCGCCCGGCCAGAGGCCTGGGCGTTCTCGCCCGACCGCGCCACCGCGTAGAAACCAATCATGGCCAAGACTCCTGGGGCTTCGCCCCGCAAAGAGCGTTCCGCTCTGTCCAGCAACGAGCGTCGTGAGCTCGTGCGCAACGCGCTGATCGAATCGCGCCTGACGCCGAACTTCATCTCGCTGACTGGATTCGTGCTCTGCGTCGCCGCCGCCGTACTCGTCTGGGAGCGCTATTTCTTCCTCGGCGGCGTGGTGTTCATCATCGGCTCGGTCTGCGACACGCTCGACGGCCGCTACTCACGCATGTCCGGGAAAGGCAGCCCTTTCGGCGCGTTCCTGGATTCGACGCTCGACCGCATCGAGGAGGGCATCGTCCTCACCGCATGCGCCGCGTACTTCGCCAGTCATGGCAACGAACTGGCTGTCGCCGGCTGCGTGATCGCGGTGCTCGCATCGCTGATGGTGAGTTACACCCGCGCACGTGCTGAGGCACTGGGCGTAGAATGCAAGGTCGGAATCGCGACACGCGCAGTGCGGGTCACGATCCTGAGCGCAGGGTTGGTGCTCGCAAAGGGCGCGTCTCTGGCAGACTTCGAGCTGCTGGAGCCCGCCGTTTACGTACTCGCGGCCCTAAGCACAATCACTGTTCTGCAGCGCATTTTCCACGTCCGCAAGTCGCTCGCGGACAGCCCCGCCGTGTAACCACGCGAGGTAATCGGGGTCACTAGGCCCTGAACTTCTAGAAGGGAACGAAAGACTTGACTAACACCGGAAACGGCTCCTCCAACGGAGCCGGCCGCTACCAGAAGGACAAGGTTCGCGTCGCGATTGTCGGCGTCGGCAACTGCGCGAACTCATTCGTACAGGGCGTGCATCACTACGCCAACGCGGACCGTAAGGCAGAGGTCCCGGGCCTCATGCACGCCGACCTCGGCGGCTACCACATCTCGGACATCGAGTTCACGTGCGCGTTCGACATCAACGCCACGAAGGTCGGCAAGGACCTGGGTGAGGCGATCTGGGCCGACCCGAACAACACGATCAGGTTCACCGAGGACCTCCCGAACAAGATGGGCGTGCCCGTGTACCGCGGCATGACCCACGACGGGATCGGCCAGTACCCGGCGACGAAGATCACGAAGGCCGGCGGCGAGACCGCCGACATCGTGCAGATCCTCAAGGACACGAAGACGGATGTCGTCGTCTCCTACCTGCCGGTCGGTTCAGAGCAGGCCACCAAGTGGTACGTCGAGCAGGTCCTCGAAGCGGGCTGCGGATTCGTCAACTGCATCCCGGTGTTCATCGCATCGTCCGACTACTGGGACAAGCGCTTCAAGAAGGCCGGGCTGCCGATCGTCGGCGACGACATCAAGAGCCAGGTCGGGGCGACGATCGTGCACCGCACGCTCGCGCGCCTGTTCCATGAGCGCGGCGTCAAGATGCTGCGCACATCGCAGCTGAACGTCGGCGGCAACATGGACTTCTTCAACATGCTCGAGCGCGGTCGCCTTGAGTCCAAGAAGATCTCGAAGACCCAGGCCGTGACCTCGATCATGGGCCACACGCTGCCCGAAGAGGACGTCTACATCGGCCCGTCGGACTACGTGCCGTGGCTGACGGACCGCAAGTGGGCGCACATCCGCGTCGAGGGCCAGGCCTTCGGCGACGTCCCGCTCAACCTCGAGATGAAGCTCGAAGTCTGGGACTCCCCGAACTCCGCCGGCATCGTCATCGACGCCGTCCGCTGCTGCAAGCTCGCCCTCAACAACGGACTCGGCGGCCAGGTCGACGGTCCGTCGTCCTACCTGATGAAGTCGCCGAAGAATCAGCGCCCCGACAACGAGGCGCGCGAGGACACCGAGAAGTTCATCGCGGACAACCACCGCGACAAGCTGGCTGACGTCGCCACCGACGCCAAGTCCAAGGACAAGTCGAAGGCTTAGTTCCTCCCTGGGCGGCGATGAGGCACTGCGCCTCGCCGCCGCCCAGGAGTAGTGCTGCCGCGCGTAATCCGGCTCTAGCTGCGCAGGGTCGGATGCTCGATGTGAGCGCGGATCAGCGAGGAAAGCGGCAGTGGCGCCGATTCGTGACGCGTTCGTTGCCGTGGGCGACATTCCACCCAATATTTGGGGCGATGTCGCCCACGATGATGGTCTGCCCCGCGCGATGCGCGAGCGCCGGGCGCGCTTTCGTCCGGCCGGCACGATCGGCGGGCGGGTGGGATCGGTGCGGACGGACGAAAGCGTGACCGGCGCACCCCACAGACGAACCTGGCCGAACTTATTCCCGCATACCGGCCGTAACCAATGCCACCCCAGTCGGAGCCCGCTTGGCGGGCTGAATAGCATCAGGGCGACCGATGGCTGAAAGCGTGGGAGCGACCAGTGGCTGAACGCTTTGCGATTGCGCAGGTCACGCCCTATCCGTGGGAAGACCGCGGCGAGGTGAACACGTACATCCGCCGCACCAGCGCCGAGCTGGCGATGCGCGGGCATTCGGTCGTCATCGTCGCGCCATCCGCCGACCCCGGCCTCGTGCGCAGCTCGCGGCGCTCGATCGAACGCGGCGAGGACATCATCGCCAGCGCACACGGCGAGCCCGTGGTGCTGGCGGTCTCAGAAGCCGTCCCACTGCCGAACTCCTCGCGCGCACGCGCCGCGCTGCCGGTCGATGCCACCCGCACGGTCGAAAGCCTGCTGACCAACACGCCGTTCGACATCGTCCACGTCCACGAGCCGTTCGGACCCTCGGTCTCCTCCACCGCGCTGCGTTTCAGCCGCTCACTCAACGTCGGCTCGTTCCACGCGCCCGCCGAGCGCGTCGTCGCCACTCAGGTCACACGCAAGCTCGTGCAGCTCCTGTTCGGGCGGCTCGATGCGCGCCTGGCGAGCTTCGAAGTCACGGCGGAACTGCTCGCGCGCAACTTCCCCGCTGACTACGAGGTCCTGCCCTCGGCGGCCGACCCGATCGTCGCGACCCGCGACGGTGGCGTCCCCGTCATCGCGTTCCTCGACCAGGAGGAGCGCGGCGCGCTGCGGACTTTCCTGCGCGCGTTGCGCAGACTGGACCTCAGTGAGCCGTGGAAGGCGGTCGTGGTGACCCGCCGCGGCGTCTCCACCTCGGTGAACCTTTCGGGACCGCTCGCCGAGCGCGTCGAGTTCGTCGAAAGCGGCGAGCAGAAGCTGCTCGGGCGCGCCGACGTCCTGGTGCTCGCCTCCGATGGCGCGCTGCCCCAGCCGGCACTTGCGCTGCGTGCGATTGCGGCCGGAGCAGTGCCGCTGGCATCGAGCCTCGCCGTCTACGAGGAGGTCTGCGGCGAAGGTGAGCATGGGCTGCTGTTCGCGCCGCGCGACACCGAGACGCTCGCCGCGCAGCTGCAACGGCTGATCGACGATCCGGGGCTGCGCGACCAGGTGCGGGATGCGGCGCAGACGCGGCGCGGCCAGCTCGACTGGGGCCGCGTCGTCACGCGCCTGGAACGCGTCTACTCCGACACCGCCGCGCGGCGCCACCCCACAAGCGGTGACAGGACGATCGAGCGCAAGGTGGTCCGCAACAAGCTGATCGACGTCGACCTGCACATGCACACCGATCACAGCAACGACTGCGCGACGCCGGTCGAGCATCTGCTCGCGACCGCGCGTGAACAGGACTTCGGCGCCATCGCGATCACCGACCACAACGAGGTCTCCGGCGCGTTCGAAGGCCTCCAGATGGCCGCGGACTTCGGCGTGAAGGTGATCATCGGCGAGGAGGTCAAGACCGGATCTCAGGGCGAGGTGATCGGCCTCTTCCTGCAGGAGAAGATCCCGCGCGGCCTGACCCTGCGGGAGACCGTCGACGAGATCAAGCGCCAGGGCGGCCTGGTCTACGTCCCGCATCCGTTTGACCGCATGCACGCCGTCCCTGACTACGAGCATCTGCTGACGATCGTCGAGGACATCGACGCGATCGAGGTCTACAACCCGCGCGTCGCGATCGGCTCCTTCAACGAGGAGGCCGAGCGTTTCGCCGCCAAGTACCGGATCGTCCGGGCAGCCGGATCCGACGCTCACGTCGCCGCAGGACTCGGCTCCGTGCGTGTGCGGATGCGTGACTTCAGCTCCCCCGAGGAGTTCAAGGAATCCCTGCGTAGCGCGGAAATTCTCACCAAACCGGGCACGCTTCTGTATGTGCAGGCGTTGAAGTTCCTCGAAACCAAGGCGACACCCGCGGGCGCCAAGCGCGCTCGTCGCGACCGCCGCGTGCGCCGCGCCACGCGCAACTCATGATGCAGTCGAAGGGCACAGCTCGTCAGACGTCGAACCAGGGAAAGCCCGTGCCTGCCACAGATGACGAAATCAGAGAGAAGTACCTCGAGCGCGCGATCCGCGAGATGAACGCGCTCACCCACGAGATCCACGAATGCGATCGGTGCCCTCGCGGCGACGTGATGCCGGTGATCGGATCCGGCCATCCACAGGCCGACATCTTCATGCTCAAGTACGCGCCGCGTGTCTCTGAGATCGAGGAGGGCGTCGCCTTCTACGGACGCGCCGGCGGCGCGCTGATGAAGTCCTTCAAGCGTCTCTCGATCGACCCACTCACGGTCTACGGAACGCTCTGCGTGAAGTGTCCGCTCGAGGATCCTGAGACGGCCGCGCCGGAGTGCATCGCGCGGCTGCTCGATGAATTCGCGATCGTCCAGCCGCGGATCGTCGTGGTGATGGGCGAGCAGGCCCTCGAGATCCTCAACGGCCTTGACGTGCCGCTCGCCGAGCCGCTCGACTACATCCCTGGGACGCTGCAGCGGTTCACGCCTTCGACCGAAGCGCTTGTGGTCCCTGACATCGACGCTTCGCTCGACAGCGAAGAGTCAAAGCGCGATTTCTGGGCGGCATTCCGAGTGCTCGGCGACTGGCACTCCGCGCTTCCTCCGTATTAGTTCGCAATCCCGGGTAAGGCGCAGGACGTGGATGAACTAAAAGAACAGCAGTGCGAGACGTGTGGTGCGACGCTGACCGAGCTCGAGATGCAGATCGTGCTCAAACGCGGCGGGCCGGTCCTGTGCTCCGAGCACATGGCCGACGAGGTCAGCGACGACACCGACTCTCTGGGCGCCAACACCGAGCTCTGAGTCACAGCGGGCGCTAGGTGCGCAACGACACTCGGCCCTCAGCCGTGTGGGCCGAGTTGAGGGGGATAAACCCCTTCAAGTC
>DATMIZ010000102.1:0-21455 GCA_035554055.1 Baekduia sp.
CGGGTCTGATCGAGCGCCTCGCAGATGAAGTCGGCCGGGAACTGGTCGGCGAACTTGTCCTCGTTCTCAAACGGCGCGTGGTACTGCGCGAACGGCATCGTGCCGGAGTCAAACCAGACATCGATCACCTCGGGAACGCGGGTCATCGTCCCGCCGCAGGCGTCGCAATCGAAGCTGACATCGTCGACAAACGGCCGGTGCACGTCGTCGAGATTGGTGCCCGACAGCGCCTCGATATCCGCGATCGAGCCGAGGCACTTCGTGTGCGTGCCGTCCTTGTCGCAGCGCCAGATCGGCAGCGGCGTCCCCCAGTAGCGCTCGCGCGAAATCGCCCAGTCGACGTTGTTGGCGAGCCAGTCGCCGAAGCGCCCGTCCTTGATGTGCTCGGGGTGCCAGGACACTGTCTCGTTGGCGGCGATGAACTCGTCGCGCAGCTTTGTCGTGGCGATATACCACGACGGTTTGGCGTAATAGATCAACGGCGTCGAGCAGCGCCAGCAGTGCGGATATGAGTGCTCAAAGGTGCCGGCTTTGAGCAATCTCCCGCGCTTTTGCAGGTCCGCGACCAGGTCCTCATCGGCGTCCTTGACGAACTTGCCGGCAAAACCCTTGATGCGCTCGTCGAACGTGCCGTCAAGCGCCACGGGGTTGACGACCGCGAGTCCGTACTGGCCGCCGACGCGATAGTCGTCCTCGCCGAACGGTGGCGCGATGTGGACGATCCCGGTGCCGTCCTCGGCCGAGACGAAATCGCCGAGCACGACCGAGTGGCCACGCTCGCCGTACTCGTCGCCTGCGATGAACGAGAACGGCGGTTCGTAGCGCACGCCGTCGAGCGCCGCGCCGGGAAAGCTGTCGAGGATCTTCACGCCATCCGCGCCGAGGACCCGCTCCACGAGCGCTTCCGCCAAAACGACCGGGGCGTCGAGCTTGCCGGTCTTGGCGCGCACGTATGTCAGCTCCGGATCGACTGCAGCGGCGGCATTGGACGGCAGCGTCCACGGCGTCGTCGTCCAGACCAGCAGCTCGTCGCCGGCCTGCAGCGGGCCGCCGTCCTCGGTGACGCCGAAACGGACGTACACCGACGGGTCCTCGCGATCCTCGTAGCCGAGCGCCAGCTCGTGCGAGGAGAGCGCGGTGCCGCAGCGCGGGCAATAAGGGACGACGCGGTGGCCTTCGTAGAGCAGGTCCTTGTCCCAGATCTGCTTGAGCGCCCACCAAACCGACTCGACATAGGTGTCGTCCAGCGTGCGGTACGCGTCGTCGAGATCGACCCAGAAGCCGATCCGCTCGGTCAGCGCCGTCCAGTCCTCCAAGAACTCGAAGACCGACTCGCGGCACTTAGCGTTGAACTCCGCGATGCCGTACTCCTCGATCTCCTTCTTGTTGTGGAGGCCGAGCTGCTTTTCGACCGTGATCTCGACGGGCAGGCCGTGGCAGTCCCAGCCGGCCTTGCGCTGCACGAAGTGGCCGCGCATGGTCTTGAAGCGCGGGTAGATGTCCTTGAAAGCGCGCGCGAGCACGTGGTGCGCGCCGGGGCGGCCGTTGGCAGTCGGGGGGCCTTCCCAGAAGACCCAGGGCTCGGCGTCCTCGCGCCGGCGCAGCGACTCGGCAAAGACGTCGCGTTCGCGCCATCGCGTGAGGACCTCCTGCTCGAGGTCAGGGAAGGACTGATCGGGATCGACTGGACGGCGCGCCATCAGCCAGCCAGTCTATGTACGCCGCCAGGGGCGACGAGGTTCGCTCGTAGGCTGGCCTTATGACCGTGATCGGCGTACTGCATCCAGGTGAGATGGGCGGCGCGGTGGCGGCCGCACTGGCGGCGGCCGGCCACGAGGTGCTGTGGGCGTCCGCGGGGCGCAGCACGGACACTGCGCGACGCGCGGGCGCGGCCGGAGCGGTCGCTGTGGGCGACATCGACGCGCTGGTGGCCCGGTCGCAGGTGATCCTGTCGATCTGCCCGCCGCACGCGGCTGGCGACGTCGCCGGTGCGGTGTCGCGGTTTGATGGCGTCTACGTCGACGCGAACGCCGTCGCGCCGGCAAACGCGGCCGACATCGCGAAGCAGGTCGAGGCCGCGGGGGCGGACTACGTCGACGGCGCCATCATCGGGCCGCCGCCACGCCGGGACGGCACCACTCGGCTCTACCTCTCGGGCGCTTCGGCGGCCGACATCGCGGCGCTGTTCGCCGGGACGCCGCTGCAGGCGATCGTCGTCGAGGGCGCGGTGACGGCAGCCTCGGCGCTGAAAATGGCCTACGCCGGTTGGACCAAGGGCTCGGCGGCGTTGATGCTCGCCGTCCAGACGCTCGCCCGCGAGCATGGGGTGGCCGACGCGCTCGCTGAGGAGTGGGAGCTTTCGCAGCCGGGTCTGCGCGAACGAGCGCACACCGCCGCCGATTCAGCCGCGACCAAGGGCTGGCGCTGGTCGGGCGAGATGCGTCAGATTGCCGAGACGATGGACGGCGCCGGGCTTCCTGCGGGCTTTCACGAGGCGGCGGCGGAGATCTACGATCGTGCGCCGCGACTGCCCGCGGATGCCGATACCGAGCGCCTGTGGAACCTCGTCCTCGAAGGACTGCTGCGTCGCTGACCGTGTGTCAGCGGTCGGCTCGCTCGAGGCGCTAGGCCGCGAGCTTGCGGCAGATGTCCGACAGCTGCCGCTTCTCAGTCTCGTCGAGTGCCGCGAAGGCGTTGCCGACGCGTTCGGTGTGCTCGGGAAAGACGCGTTCCACCAGTTCGCGGCCGGCCGTCGTGAGACGCACCGATGCGGCGCGGCGATCGTGCGCGAGCCGGAAGCGACTTACGAGGCCGCGTGACTCGAGCGTCGTGACGACCTCTGTGGCGTTGGCCTTCGATGTACGCAGCCGGGCTCGCAGCGCGCGCAGTTCCAGCTCGCCACCGGCAGTGGTGAGGACGACGAGCACCGAGAAGCCGCTCGCGGAGAGGCCTTCGCGCTCCAGTTCGCCGCTCAGCCGGCGTCGGATCGCCGCTTCTGCACGGAGCAGTGATTCGAGGGCGCGGTGGGCGAGCGGATCGCCAGTGCTCAAGCTCATCTCGGGCGGCATCATGCCGCGCCACTCGGACGGCTCAGGCGCCGGCGGCGTTCGCCACGCGTGTGAAGCGCGGCGGCGCTTGTGCCTGCGGACGCTCCAGGGCCGCAAGCAGCTGCTCGCGGGCTTCGGGCAGCGTCGGCTCGAGAGCCGCGACGGTGCTGGCACCCGCGGTCGGCAACGCGCCGCGGAAGTCGAGGATCGCGACGCTGTCGCCACCGGCGCGCCGCGCGGCGTAGACCAGCCGGCCCAGCGCGTCGAGCGAGGCGCCTGCGCCCGAAAGCACGACGGCGCGGGGTTGCACGGCGGCGAGCGCGCTCCGGAGGCGCGCGGGCTCCAGGCCGGCACCGAGGGTCAACGTGCGCAGGCCGCAGCGACGCATCACGAGCTCCAGCGCCTGTGCGTAGAGCGCATCGACATCGTGGGGCGCGTTCGCGTCGAAGATGACGATGCCGTCCGGGCGGTTGGCCGGGGGCGCCGCGCGCAGCGCGGCGGACATCCAGCGCGTGGCGAAGCGCCACGAGAAGTCGTATTGGGCACTGGCGGGGGACGTCGCGGCCTCCTCGACGCCCGGCAGGAGCACTTCGGCGATCGTCCGCTCGAGCGAGCGGACCGCGACGGACTCCTCGAGGACGCGGTCGGCGGCCCCCTCATCAAGACGGGCGAACGCAGAGCTGAGTCGCGACGAGCTGGCCGGGCCGACGCCGCGCTCGCGGGCCATCGAGATCGCGCTCGAAATGTTGTGAGTTGCTTCCAGCGATGCACGCAGCGCTTCGACCTCGGCGAGGTCGTACTGACGGTGCCCGCCGGTCGTCCGTCTCGGCTTGGGGAACTCGAAGCGACGCTCCCATGAGCGCAGGGTGTTCGCGGACACGCCGAGCATCTGTGCGGCGGCGTTTGTACGGATTACTCCAGCCATTAGGCAGGTTTCTCGACGTTTGAGGAGCTTTGCGCAACTTTGGCAAGCAATCGTTCATGTTTTGGGCGCCTTCGCCCAGCCGGCAGGCCCGCTATCGCGAGTAGCGATGCTCGCGCTCGAGCGATGTGATGAACGCATCGAGCTGCTCCGCGGAGAAGCGGCGTTGCCCGCCCGGAGTGCGGTAGCCGGCGAGGTGGCCGGCGTCAGACCAGCGGCGGATCGTCGAAAGCGAGACGCCGAGATGCTCGGCCGCTTCAGAAGTCGTCAGGCCGAGGCGCTTGGAGCGGGGTGCGGTGGTCATGTTCACAAGCCCAGCGTCGGCAAGGTGTCGTGGCCCCTGGGTGGCCATGGAGGCTTTGCACAGGTTTGGTCCGGGATTGCGCGTTGATCGTGCGAGGATCAGGTGAGTGAGGCTGCGCCTGTTCCATGCCGCCGACGGCACACGTATCGCTTACCGCGAGACGGGCAGTGGCCCGCCGCTCGTGCTGGTGCATTCGGCCGGCTTCAGCCACCGCGAGTTCGAGCCGCTCGTCGCGCATCTCGATCACAGGTTCCGGCTGATCCTTCCTGACCTGCCCCTGCATGGTGACTCCGAGGACCGCCCGCGTCATCCCTACACGCACGATTGGCTGGCAGCGGTGCTGGCCGAGTTCTGCGTCGACGTCGCCGGGCGCCGTCCGATCGTCGGTGGGCACGGGCTCGGAGCGGAACTGCTGCTGCTGGCCGCTTCGCGTGGCCTGCTGACTCCTCAGCGCCTGATCCTG
Source organism: Baekduia sp. (assembly GCA_035554055.1). Lineage (GTDB taxonomy): Bacteria > Actinomycetota > Thermoleophilia > Solirubrobacterales > Solirubrobacteraceae > Baekduia. The sequence continues at coordinate 4,737 of DATMIZ010000102.1, forward strand.
ATGCCCAACCGTCTTCACAGCACGAGCTCCGCGGGCGCGCCGTGGCTCACAGCCGCACGCGTCGCGTCGCTGCCGGTGGCCGGCCGCGCGCTGAGCCACGCCGCCAAGCTGGCGCGCCGCCCCGATGCCGCGGTGAAGCTCACGGCGACGGGCAATCCCGCCGCGGCTGACCTCGTGCGCCACGCGATGGCCGATGTCCCCGGCAACACGAACCTCGCACGATCGTGGGCACTCTTCGCGCGCGCGGCGCGTGAGCACAGCGGTCGCGATCTGCTTGATGGCTATCGCTCGATCTCGTGCCCGGTGTTGCTGCTGTGGGCGGATTCGGACGATCGTCATCCCGAGCGTCTGGCGGAGGAGGCACTCGATCTGCTTCCGGACGCCGTTCTGCGCGTGCTGGACCGCGCCGGCTACCTGATCGCCTACGACGACGCGGTCGGCGTCGCCCGCGAGATCATCAGCTTCTGCTGATCCCGCAGTCCTGCCGAGCCTCCAGCCCTTGCAGGGCCTGGCGCTTCTGCCGTCCCAGCAGGTGTGGGCTGAGTTGATGTCGATAAACAGCACTAACTCAGCCCACACCGTTGGGGAAGACGACATCGCTGGGTGACCGGCGGCGCTGGGGACCGAAGCGCGGCGCTGCCGCCTTCGGCGCGGTTTCAATACCGTCCGGGGATGCCCACAAAGACCCTGTACGGCGGCGAGACCGCCAAGGCCGTCGAGAACTTCCCGATCTCCGGCGAGACCGTCCCTGCCGCCGTCATCCACTGGCTCGGCGCCATCAAGGGCGCTGCCGCGCTGGCCAACGCCGACCTCGGCAAGCTCAACAAGACGCTTGCCAAGCAGATCGCAAAAGCGGCGAACGAGGTCGCGGCCGGTACGCACGACGACCAGTTCCCGATCGACGTCTTCCAGACCGGCTCCGGCACCTCGTCGAACATGAACGTCAACGAGGTGCTGTCGGCATTGACCGGCGGCAAGGCTCACCCGAACGACCACGTGAACATGGGCCAGTCGTCCAACGACGTGTTCCCGAGCGCGGTCCACCTCGCCGCCCTCGACGAGTCCGTGCACACGCTGCTGCCCGCCCTCAAGCAGCTCGAGCGCTCCTTCACCAAGAAGGCAAACGCGTTCAAGAACATCGTCAAGTCAGGCCGCACGCACCTGATGGACGCGGTGCCCGTCACGCTCGGCCAGGAGTTCGCGGGCTACGCGGCGCAGATCCGCCTCGGGCAGGAACGGATCGAATCCGCGCTCATCCACGTCGGCCAGATCCCGCTCGGCGGCACCGCCACCGGCACCGGCCTGAACACGCATCCGAAGTTCGCCGAGACGGTCCGCAAGACGCTGAAGACCAACTCCAAGCTCAAGCAGATCGCTCCGCCGCTCGACCCGTTCGAAGCGCAGGCAAACCGCGACGCCCTCGTCGAACTGTCGGGCGCGCTCAAGGTCGTCGCGGTGTCGCTGACGAAGATCGCGCAGGACATCGCGCTGATGGGCTCCGGCCCCCGCGCGGGCATCGGTGAGATCTTCCTGCCCGAGCTGCAGAAGGGGTCCTCGATCATGCCGGGCAAGGTCAACCCGGTGCTGCCCGAGGTCGTCCTGCAGGTCTCCGCGCAGGTGATCGGCAACGACACCGCGATCACGATCGGCGGCATGCAGGGTCAGTTCGAGCTCAACGTGCGCATCCCGCTGATCGCCCGCAACCTGCTGCAGTCGATCCGCCTGCTGTCGACGACGTCGGTGGCGTTCGCCGAGAAGTGCGTCGACGGCATCACAGCCAACAAGGCCGGCGCCGCGCGCTCGGCCGGCGCGACGCTCGCCACGGCGACTGCGCTCAACGAGGCGATCGGCTACGACAAGGCTGCAGTGATCGTCAAGAAGGCGGCAGAGTCCGGCAGGCCGCTGCGCGATGTCGCTCTCGAAGAGGGCGTCGACGCGAAGCTCTACGACGAGACGATCGACCTGCGCAGGATCGCCGCCGGCAACCAGGCGTAAACCCAGGGCTCCGTCCACCTGGGCGACATTTGTCGCTCTGAGAGCAACGAACGTCGCCCAGGCGGTCCCCCGGTGCCTACGGTGCGATCTCGACGCGCCACGAGGAGAAATGGCGTTCGAGCCGCACCAGCAGTGTGTTGACGAGGATGCCGATCACGGCGATCGTCAGGATCCCTGCGTACATGTTGGGGATCGCGAAATTGTTCTGTGAGTAGTTGATGAAGAACCCGAGCCCGGCCTTCGCGCCGACCATCTCGGCCGCCACGAGGACGAGGATCGCGTAGGAGCCCGCCATGCGGATGCCGGTGAAGATCGTCGGCACCGCTGCTGGGAGCACGACCTTCCTGAACAGCTCCAGCGAGCCGAGACCCATCGAGCGCGCTGATTTCACCAGCAGCGGGTCGACCGTCTGTACGCCGCTGATCGTGTTCAGCACGATCGGGAAGGTGCAGGCATAGACGACGATCACGATCTTCGTCGTCTCGCCGATGCCGAGCAACAGCGTGAAGACCGGGAGCAGCGCGAGCGTCGCCGTGTTGCGGAACACCTCGAGGAGTGGGCTGAGCACCTCCTGCGCGCGGGAGTACCAGCCGATCACGAAGCCGAGCGGAATCGCGATCGCGAGGGCGATCGCAAAGCCGGCCGAGGCCCGCACCATGCTGATGCTGACGTTGTCCCAGAGCGTGCCGTCTTTGCCCAGCTTCCAGAGCGCGCTGAGCGCCTCCGAGAAAGGCACCAGGAAAGTCTTGTCGACCAGCCCGGCGCGAGGCGCCACTTCCCACAACGCCAGAAAGAGGACGATCGCGATCGAGCGCCTGAAGCCCGTGGCGAGGAGCGTGCCAAGCCGCGCCGGGCGCAGACGGACGCCGGTGCGCGCACGTGGCGTCGCCAGAATGTCAGCGACCTGGCTAGACATGCGCCAACACCCGCTCGTGCGGCTCCGCCTCGATTATCTCGGGGAACTCGATCTGCTCACCCAGCTGGGACTTGGCGACCTCGTCGCGCAACAGCTCCCAGATGCGATGCCTGTAGCGCGCAAACTCCGGGTGCGACCGGGGATCTTCGTCCGCGCTCCACTCAGGCAGACCGATCTCGACCGCCTCCTTGATCGTGCCTGGTCGCGACGTCATCACCAGGACGCGCTGCCCGAGGAAGACGGCTTCATCGATCCCGTGCGTGATGAAGACGATCGTCTTGCCGGTCTGCTGCCAGATCCGCAGCAGTTCGCCCTGCAGCACCTCGCGCGTCTGTGCGTCCAGAGCGGCGAACGGCTCGTCCATCAGCAGCACCTCCGGCTCGTAAGCCAGGCTGCGGGCGATCGCGACGCGCTGCTTCATCCCGCCCGAAAGCTCATGCGGGTAGCGATCCTCGAAGCCCTCGAGCCCGACCAGCGCCAGGTACTCCCTGGCGCGCGCACGTCGTTGCGCCCGTTTGACGCCCTTGGTCTCGAGCCCGAACTCGACGTTCGCCGCGGCCGTGCGCCACGGGAACAGCGCGTACTGCTGGAACACGATGCCGCGGTCCAGCCCAGGGCTCTCGATCTCCTGGCCATCGAGCAGGATTCGCCCGCTCGATGGCCGCGTCAACCCGCCGAGCAGATCGAGCAGCGTCGACTTACCGCAACCGCTCGGCCCGACCACCACGAGGAATTCGCCGGCGCGCACCTCGAAATCGATCTTGTCGATAGCGACGAACGGCTGGTTGTCACCCCCGCGGCTTCCGCCACGAGGCGGAAACGTCTTCGTGATCTGCTCGATGCTGATGCTGGCGGTCATTCGATCTGCCTCCTAGTCGTGCTCGACCTGTTCCTCAGCGCGAGGCTGCGGGGGCGAGCGAGTTGAACTCGTTGGTGTACGCGTCGGCGGCCTTCACCGACCCCTTCGGAATCTGTGAGCTGGCTTCGAGCCATGTGATCCAGCGCTGGATCTCGCCCGGCTGCACCACGCCGCCCTTGGCGGCGATGCCGGGCGACTTCCAGTACTTCAGGACCGCGGCGTCCTCGGGCCGGCCGTGTGCCTTGGCGACCTCCGTCACCGTCCGCACGACCTCGTCGCGCGGGTGGGTCTGTAGCCAGACGATCGCCTTGGCGATGCCCGACACCAGCGTCTTTGCCGTCTCGGGGTTCTGCTCGATGAATTGCTTGCGCAGCACGTAGGTGCCCGCGTCAAACGCACCAAACAGGTCGTAGTCGCTGAAGAGTCGGCGCAGGCCTCCGCGTGCAACCGCCTTGTCTTGGAGTACGCCGCCGAGGACGCCGACGTCGATCTGTCCGGCGCGCAGCGCCTGCTCGGTGTTGACGGGCGGGATCACGACCTCCTGCACCTGCTTGACCTCGGAGTCGCTGAGCCCGTTCTTGCGCAGCCACGTCTGCAGGATGGCTTCGGCGTGTGCGCCGAGCGTGTTCATGCCGACCTTCTTGCCGATCAGATCGCGGGCGGTTCTGATCGGGCTGCCGTCCTTGACGTAGAAGCCCTGGAACGTCTTGGCATCCGAGCCGTAGTAGCTGATCACGGACTTGATCGGCGCCCCAGCCTGGATCAGCTTGATCACCGCGCCGTTGAAAGCTCCGCCGATGTCGGTCTGGTTGGTCGCGGCGGACTGGATGTCCTGCGGCCCGCTGATCGTGACGCCGACCGACTTGATCTTCAGCGGCTTGAGATAGCCGAGGTGGTCGGCCAGCTCGATCGGCGAGACGCCTCCCGCGCTGCTCTGGTAGCGGATCGTCTGGCCGCCGCTGGCGCCCGAGGCCGAATCCTCTGATCCGCAGCCGCTCGCGACAACTGCTGTCGCGAGTACTGCCGTCAGGGCGGCGAAGGTGCGCGCCACGGTCAGCGGCCTGATGCGCCGGATGTTCGGTGTGCTCATGTGGTTCGTGTTCCTTGTCTTGTGCTTGGAAAGTGGGAGGAGGCGGTGCGCTCAGGCGGCGTGGTTGACACGTCGCTGAGGTCCGTTCAGGAGGCGCACGCGAGTCCGCTTGGTGGTTGTCGACGCGGTCGCGAACTGGTTCTGTGGACGCGGAAGGCCGTAGTGGTCGCGCAGCGTCCGTCCCGTGTATTCGCTGCGGAAGAGCCCGCGTGCGCGCAGGATCGGCACGACCTGCTCGATGAAGTCCTCGAGGTCGCGGGGGAGCGCCGAGCCCATCACGTTGAACCCATCCGCGGCACCGTTCTCGAACCAGCTTTGGAGGTTGTCGGCGATCTGCTCGGGCGTGCCGACGACCGTCCGGTGTCCGCGGCCGCCGCCGAGGCGGGCGATGAGCTCGCGCACCGTCAGCGACTCGCGCCGCGCGAGCGACACGATCAGGGCGGGCCGGCTCGGCGACGCCTCGTCCGGGTCGGGGATCTCGGCGGGGAGCTCGCGGTCCAGCGCGAGGATCTCGACCGGCACCTCGAGCACCTCGGCGAGCTGGTACAGGCTGTATTCGGGAACGATGAGTTCCTCCAGCTCCAAGGCCCGTTCCCGGGCGGCTGCCTCGGTGTCGCCGAGTACGGGCACGATCCCCGGCAGCACCTTGACGCCGTCGGGGTCCCGGCCGATGGCGGCGGCCTGGCGCTTGATGTCGGCATAGAAGCCTTGACCGTCAGCGAGCGTCTGCTGGGCGGTGAAGATCGCCTCGGCGTAACGCGCGGCGAGCGCGCGCCCGGCGGTCGAGGATCCCGCCTGGACCAGCAACGGATAGCCCTGCGGCGAGCGCGGCGCGTTCAGCGGGCCCTCGACGCGGAAGTGCTCGCCGTGGTGCCCGATCGGATGGATGCGCCGCGGATCGGCGTAGCGGCCGCTGCGCTTGTCACCGAACGCCGCATCGTCCTCCCAGCTGTCCCAGAGCTTCAGAGTCACGTCGAGGAACTCGGTGGCGCGCGCGTAGCGCGCCGCCGGATCGGGATGCACCTCGAGCCCGAAGTTCTGCGCTGCGCCGCGGCTCGCCGTGGTGACGATGTTCCAACCGGCGCGCCCGCCGCTGACGTGGTCGAGCGAGGAGAAGCGCCGCGCGAGGTTGTACGGCGAGTTGTAGGTCGTCGATGCCGTGGCGATCAGCCCGATGCGCTCGGTTGCCGCCGCGAGGATCGTCAAGAGGATCAGGGGGTCCAGTGCGCCCGCGGGCCTGAACTCGCCGCTGTGCCAGAGCGCGGGGCCGTCGGCGAGAAAGAGGGAGTCGAGCTTGCCGCGCTCGGCCAACTGCGCCAGGCGCGTCCAATGCGCGACGTCGAAGTCGGCATGCGGGTTGCTCTCGGGCAGCCTCCAGGCGGCTTCGTGGTGGCCGGAGCTCATCAGAAAGGCGTTGAGGTGCAGTTGGCGCTGTGCGGTCATTTCGGAGGTCCCTGGGTCGAGGTGATCGGCGACTAGGAGTCAATGTATAGCAAACCGATAGGAAAAGACGAGATTAGGACGAAGCGAATCTGTTTGTGGTTTGCGCCGGTCGCGCTTTCGTCCGTCCGGCACCGATCCCACCCGCCCGCCGATCGTGCCGGCCGGACGAACGCGCGCCCGGCGCTCGCCAGACGCTTAGGCGGACAACTCGCCTTCCGGGCCGGGGTGGCATCGATCGCGCGCCCCGGCCCCGGGGTGGGAAACCGCCCAGGCGGTGGCGTGGCTTAGAGGCTCAGGCGGTGCGGAGGGTCTGCGAGACCGGCATGAGCCGCTGAAGCTCGTCCAGCATTCCCTTGACGAAGCCGGCCGACGTGTCGTCGCCGGCGAACTCACCGTCGGCGATCTTGCCGAACGGCATGGCGAGCGCGGCAGCCGTTGCGGGGGACGTCAGGAACTTCAGCGCGATCAGCACCGGCTCCATCGTCGTGATCGCGCGCACCCCGGCGGAGAGACCCCCGTAGGAGACGAGGCCGAGTGGCTTGTGGCTCCATTCCGCGACGAGATAATCGAGCGCGTTCTTCAGCGGGGCGCTGAACCCGTGGTTGTACTCGGGCATCACGAAGATGAACGCGTCGGCCGCGGCGACGCGCTTGCTCCACGCCTTGGTGTGTTCGTGCTCGTACTGCTGCAGGCGGGGATGATTCGGCTCGTCCATGAACGGCAGGCTCAGTTCCGCGAGGTCGACAAAGTCGATCTCGAACGCACCGTGCTCGCTCGTGAGTTTCTCGACCCATTTCGAGATCGGCAGGCCGGCGCGCCCCTGGCGCACGCTCGCAACGACGATCATCAGTCTCGGTTGTGACATGGAGCTAAGAGGCTGAAGGGTTGGCGATCGCGATGTACTTGTGCTCGAGATACTCGTCGAGGCCCTCGGGGCCGCCCTCGCGACCGTAACCCGACGCCTTGATGCCGCCGAAAGGCGCACCTGCATAGGAGACGAGGCCCTGGTTGAGGCCGATCATTCCGGTGTCGAGCCGGTCGGCGACGTACAGCGCGCGATCGAGGTCCTTGCAATACACGTAAGCGACCAGCCCGTACTCGGTGTCGTTGGCGGCTGCGATCGCCTCGTCGTCGGTCTTGAAGGTCGCGATCGGCGCGACCGGGCCGAAGATCTCCTCGGACAGCACACGCGCATCCGCTGACACGTTCGTGAGGACCGTCGGCTTGTAGAAGTAGCCGGCGCCATCGACCCGCGCGCCGCCGGTCAGGCACTCGGCGCCCTTGGCGACCGCGTCCTCGACGAGCTCGGCGACGATCGAGCGCTGGCTCTCATCGATCAGCGGGCCGACCTGGGTGCCGTCCTCGGTACCGCGCCCGACCTTCATCGCGCCGATCTTCGCCGCCAATTTCTCGCCGAACTCGGCCGCGACCGACTCGTGGACGTGGAAGCGATTTGCCGCCGTGCAGGCTTCGCCTCCGTTGCGCATCTTGGCGACGACGGCACCGTCGACCGCGGCATCGACATCGGCGCCCTCGAGCACGAGGAACGGCGCGTTTCCGCCGAGCTCCATCGACACCCGCAGCACCTGCTCGGCCGATTGTTCGATCAGCTTCTGGCCGATCGCGGTCGAACCGGTGAACGACAGCTTGCGTGTGCGTGGGTCGCGGATCAGCGGCTCCATCACCGAACCGGAGCTCTTCGCCGTGATGACGTTGAGCACGCCGTCGGGGAGTCCGGCCTCCTGGAAGATCTCCGCCAGGGCGAGCATCGAAAGCGGCGTCGCCTTGGCCGGCTTGACGACCACGGTGCAGCCCGCCGCGACGGCCGGGGCGATCTTCCGCGTGCCCATCGCCATCGGGAAGTTCCACGGCGTGATGAACACACACGGGCCGACCGGCTCGCGCTGAGTCAGGACACGTGCCGTACCCGCCTCGTGGCGGGTGGAGCGACCATCGATCCGGACGGCCTCCTCGGAATACCAGCGCACGAACGCGGCGGCGTACGTGATCTCGGCTTTGGACTCCGCGATCGGCTTGCCCATCTCGAGCGTCATCAGCACCGCGAGCTCATCGGTCCGCGCGGTGATCGTGTCGAAGACGCGGCGCAGGATGTCTGCGCGCTCGCGGGGCGCGGTCCGGCGCCAGGTCTGAAATGCCTCGTCGGCGGCTGTCAGCGCCGCCAGCGCGTCGTCGACGCTTCCGTCGGCGACCTCGGCCAGCGTCTCGCCCGTCGAGGGGTCTTCGACCGGCAGCGTCCCGAGCGCGCCGTCGCACCATTTCCCGTTGATCAGTAGTTGCTTTGGTACGCGATCGAGCAGATCTTGCTCGCTGGAATTCAGCTTCGAGGCGGTCATCCGATCACTGTATGCAAGTGCTCTGCAAGACCGCACCCTTCCGACCGAGCACGTGTTCCGTACCGTTGATGCGCCTCACCACATCTATGCCTTCAGCCAAAAAACTCGCCCTGCTCGCCGTCGCGGGCGCGGCGCTCACCGCTGCCAGCGCCCCTTCGGCGCAGGCCCTCACGATCAAGGGCCGCGGCTTCGGCCACGGCATCGGGATGAGCCAGTACGGCGCCTACGGCCAGGCCAAGGCCGGCATCGGTTACCAGCAGATCCTCAAGCACTACTACACGGGCACCACCCTGCAGACGGTGTCGCCCAGCCCGAACGTTCGCGTGCTGCTGCAGCGGACCCGCACCGTGCGCTTCACCGGTGCGGCCAGCGTCGCCGGCACGGCCCTCTCGCCGACAGAGTCGTACTCAGCGGTCGTCTCCGGCGCCGAAATCGTGATCCGCGACGCGTCGGGCGCGGTCGTCGCGCGGGGCGCAGCGCCGCTGGAGATCGCCCCGCCCGCGGGTCAGCCATTCACGCTGAAGGGCCAGGCGATCCAGGGTCTCTCCAACGGGCTGTACCGCGGCACGCTGCAGCTGCGCTTCGCCGGTAAGACGGTCTCAGCGATCAACTCGATCGACCTCGAGAACTACGTACGTGGCGTCATCTCCGCAGAGTCGCCGGCCTCCTGGCCGGCGGACGCGCTGCGCGCCCAGGCGGTCACCGCGCGTACCTACGCGATCACCACCAGCGCCGGCGCTGCGCAGGGCTTCGATCAGTGGCCGGACACGCGCTCGCAGATGTATCGCGGCGTCGCGGCGGAGAAGCCGACGACCGATGCGGCGACCGCCGCGACCGCCGGGCAGGTGGTTGCGCTGAACGGCAAGCCCGTGACGACCTTCTTCTTCTCGACGTCCGGCGGCTACACGGAGAACAACGAGTTTTCGTTCCTGGCAGCGAAGCCACTCAACTGGCTGCGGGCCGTAAATGATCCTTACGACGTCGCGTCGCCGCGTCACAAGTGGACGATCAAACTGACGCGCAAGCAGCTCAACAAGAAGCTGCGTCGCTACCTCAAGGGCGGTCGCTTCAAGCGGATCAAGGTCACCCAGCGCGGTGTCTCGCCCCGTGTCGTGACTGCGAACGTAATCGGCACGCGCGGGACGACGCCCGTGACCGGCGCGCAGCTTCGCGCCGCGCTCGGGCTCTATGACACGTGGGCGGCCTTTGGCGGCAAGGACATCGCTCCGCCGGGTGGCGACAGCGACAAGTCGGTCGCGCCGCCGGCGGCAGCGCCCAGCTCGCCCAGCGGCGGACTCACGCCTTAGTCGCGTCGGTCCGTAAGCTGGGCGCGGTGCCCGGTCCCCTGCTCGCAGTCGACGCGCCGTCGCTGCTCTACCGCGCGTTCTTCGCGCTGCCGAAGTCGATCAAGGGTGCCGATGGGCGGCCCGTCAATGCGCTGCTCGGGACGGCCAACCTGCTGCTGCAGGCGGTCGAGCGCCACGCTCCGCGCGCCGTGATCCTGTGCTTCGGCGCCGAGGCCGCGGCCTATCGCGTCGAGCTCTTTGCGCCATACCACGACGATCGCGAAGTGATGCCCCACGAACTCGTGCCCCAGTGGGCCGATGCGCCTGCCTTCTTCGCAGAGTTCGGCTGGCCGAGCGTTTCACATGAAACGCTCGAGGCGGACGACCTGCTCGGATCGCTCGCATTGGCCGAGACCCGTGCGGGCGGCGACACCGTGATCTTCAGTGGGGACCGCGACATGTTCCAGTGCGTCGGCGCGCACTGTTCGGTCCTGTTTCCCGGCGGCAAGGACGGCCCGGAACTGATCGATGTGGCCGGCGTCATCGAGCGCTACGGGATCGAGCCCGCGCAGGTGCCGGACTTCATCGCCCTGCGCGGCGACCCTTCGGACGGGCTCCCCGGAGCGAAGGGCATCGGCGCCAAGGGCGCCGCGAAGCTACTGCAGGCCCACGGTGATCTGGAAGGCGTGATCGCAGCCGCCGATCAGCAAAGACCGGCGATCGCCGCGGCCTTGACCGGACAGGCCGATCAGCTGCGCGACTTCAAGCACATCGCGACCCTCCAGCCTGTTGAAGTCGAAGTGCCACCGGATGCCGCGCTGGATCCGGAGCGCGCCGCCGCGGCGGCACGGGCGCGCGGAATCAACCGCTTGGCCGAACGGCTGCTAGACGCTAATTCAGGATGATCGCGACGATCAGCCCAATCACCAGCAACCCGAGGATCCCCATGCGGATCCGGTACTGCAACCAGAGCGCGCTCCAGTATTCGGGCTTGGCCTGATCACGTGTATGGCGGCCCTCCGGGGGCGTGCCAACCCAGTCATCGTCGTCGTCCTTGTAAGGCATTGCGACCGGGCCTCCATTCGAGGGCGAAGCTCCCGAGAATGTCCCGGGAGCATTAATTTACCCGGTGTGCTTGACGGTGATCACGTCGCCGTCGGCCATCTTGTAGTCGCGGCCTTCGAGGCGCAGGGTTCCGCGGTCGCGCCCGCCGGAATAGCCGCCGGCGTCGAGCAGGTCCTGCCAGCCGATCACCTCGGCGCGGACGAAGTGCTTCTGGATGTCGGTGTGGATCTGGCCCGCCGCGTGCCACGCGCTGAGACCGCGGCGCAGATGCCATGACTGCGCCGGCTTGGCCTCGCCGGCGGTGAAGAACGAGATCAGCTCGAGCAGCTCGAACGCGCCGCGCACCACACGCCGTAGCCCTGATTCGGAGACGCCGAGATCGGAGCGCATCGCTGCTGCGTCCTCGTCCTCGAGCTCCGACAGCTCCGCTTCGAGCCGGCTTGACACCGCGACCGCGACGGCCTCGTGCGACGCGGCGTGCGCCGCAACGACCTCAGGCACGTCGTCGTCGCCTTCGTCGACGTTCGCGACGAAGAGCACGGGCTTGGCGGTCAGCGCGCCGAGGTCGCGGGCGGCATGCGGCGCCGCGTCGCTGAGCGCCACGGTCCGCACCGGGCGCCCCGCCTGCAGCGCTTCGATCACCTCCCGCAGCCACGCCTCCTCGGCGACGTACGCCTTGTCGCCCGTGCGCGCCTGCTTGGCGACGCGCTCGACGCGCCGCTCGGCCTGTTCAAGATCGGCGTAGATCAGCTCGGTCTCGATCGTGTCGATGTCGGCCTGGGGATCGACGCGGCCCTCGGGGTGGATCACGCCGGCGTCGTGGTGCGCGCGCACGACGTGGACGATCGCGTCCGTCTCACGAATGTTCGCGAGGAATTTGTTACCGAGCCCTTCGCCCTCGTGCGCGCCGCGGACCAGGCCGGCGATGTCGTGGAAATCGATCGTGTCGTGCACGACCTCGGAGGCGCCGAGCAAGGCTGCGATCTTGTCGAGACGTTCGTCGGCGACGGGGACGACGGCGATGTTCGGCTCGATCGTCGTGAACGGGTAGTTGGCGGCCTCGGCCCCGGCCTTCGTCAGCGCGTTGAACAGCGACGACTTGCCCGCGTTCGGCATCCCGACGATCCCGACCTTCATTGCAGCGCCTCGCCGATGACCGTGCCGAGCGCCGCGCCGGCGACGATGTCGCTCGGGTAGTGGACGCCGAGCGACACGCGTGAGAGCGCCATCATGATCGCGGCGACGTAGAGCGGAGCCGTGGCGGCCGGCACCAGCGCGCTGTAGGTGCGCGCGGCGGCGAACGCCGTCGTCGCATGGGCCGACGGAAAGCTCAATGAGGTGACGGTGGAAGTCAGCGCCGGGAAGCCGTCGATCTCTGGTCGCTTACGGCGCACCGCATACTTCAGCGCGATGTTCGCGAGATAGGAGCCGCCGACCACACCGGTGGCCTTCAGCCATTGCGAGCGCCGGGGCCTGTCGAGCGCGGCCGCGGTCAGGCCTAGCGCGAGCCAGACGGCGGCGTGCTCACCCGACTTCGAGAAGGCGGCGAGTGGCTTTTCGAGCTCCGGCGAGACGCGCAGAGCGCGAAACAGATGCTCCTCGGCCTTGGCGAACAACGGCGCTGCTCAGCTGCTGAGGCCGAAACCGACGCGCGCTTCGTCGTTCTCGACTTTCAGCCAGCTGATTTTCGCGAGGTTGACGCGCAGAGTGCCGTCCTCGCCTTCGAGGTCATGCCAGCCATCGCTGCCGAGCGCGTCCAGGAGCGCGGCCAGCTGCTCGTCGGAGACGCGCAAGCCGACAGGCGGGCTGGAATCAATTCCGATGGAGATGCGCTGAGCCATGCGGTGAGCCTAGCCTTCCGGCCGCTCGACGAGCTCGGTCAACACGCCCCCGACCGACTGTGGTGCAAGAAACGCGATGCGCGCGCCGAGCAGGCCGGTCCGCGGGGTCTCGTCGATCAGTTCCATCCCCGCGGTTTTCAGCTGCTGCAGCGTCGCATCGATGTCCTTCACCCCGTAGGCGACGTGGTGGATGCCCGGCCCGCGCTCTGCCAGAAAGCGCGCGGTCGAGTGCTCGGCGTTGAGCGGGCGCAGCAGTTCGACGTGGCTTTCGCCGACGTCCAGCAGCGCGATCTCGACCCCATGCTCCGCGAGTAGCTCACGGTGGAGGCCGCGCAGCTCGAACGTCTCCTCGTAGAGCTTGATCGACGCGTCGAGATCCTCCACGACAATCCCGATGTGGTCGACGCGCTCGAACATTGCGCGGGCAGGCTATCGATCGAGCGGTGAGTCGGCCCGCTCCGCGCGCGCGGCGGCCGCGATCTGCAGCCCCTCTCGCGGGATGCGGGCGACCGGCGGAACGTCGGACATGATCGCGTCGATTTCCGGCCGCTCGAGCGTCTCGCGCTCCAGCAACGCCTGCGCGAGCTCCTCGAGCTTGTCGCGATGGTCGGTGATGATGTCGAACGCGTGCTTCTGCGCCTCGAATGCGAGCTCCTGCTGCTCCTCGTCGCGGATCCGCCGCGTGAGGTCCGACACGATGTCCGCGTCGGTCACCGCGCGCGTCGCCACCGACGCCGTGCCCATCCCGTAGTTGTGGACCATCGCGTGAGTGATCTCGGCGACCCGCTGCAGGTCGTTCGCCGCGCCGGTGGTGACGGCGCCAAAGACGATGGCCTCGGCGACGCGGCCGGCGAGCAGGACCGTGATCTGGTCGACGAGCTCGTCGCGCGTCTTCAGGTATGAGTCCTCGTCGGGCAAGTTCATCACGTAACCGAGCGCCTGGCCGCGCGGCACGATCGAGATCTTGTGGGTGCGTTCCATCGAACGCAGGAGCTCACGTGTGAGCGCGTGCCCGGCCTCGTGGTAGGCGACGACACGGCGCTCATGGTCGTTGAGGGTCGTGTTCGACTGCACGCCGGCGACGACGCGCTCCAAAGCGTCGTCGAAATCCTGCTTGCTGATCGCGACGCCGCTGCGGCGCGCGCAGAAGATCGCCGCTTCATTGCAGATGTTCGCGAGCTCGGCGCCGGTGAGACCGGAGGTCTGCTGGGCCACGAGGCCGAGATCGCAGTCCTCGCGCAGCGGCTTGTCGCGCGTGTGGACGTCGAGGATCTTGCGACGCCCTTCGACATCGGGCGGCGACACGAACACCTGGCGGTCAAAGCGGCCGGGCCGCAGCAGCGCCGGGTCGAGCTTCTCGAGCAGGTTGGAGGCCGCCATCACGATCACGTCTTCGGACGTGCCGAAGCCGTCCATCTCGACCAGCAGCTGGTTGAGCGTCTGCTCGCGCTCTGAGTTGTTGTCCGAGCCGCGCTTTGACCCGACGGCGTCGAGCTCGTCGATGAAGATGATCGCCGGCCCGGCCTTCTTGGCTTCGCGGAAGAGCCGGCGGATGCGGGCGGCGCCGAGCCCGGCGAACATCTCGACGAACGAGGACGCCGACTGGCTGAAGAACTGCGCGCCGGACTCGTGCGCGACGGCCTTTGCGAGCAGCGTCTTGCCCGTACCGGGCGGACCGTGCAGCAGCACGCCGCGCGGCACGCGAGCACCGAGCTTCTTGAAGGCCTTCGGGTCCTTCATGAAGTCGACGACCTCTTGCAGCTCGCGCTTGGCCTCGTCGACACCGGCGATATCGGGCCAACCAACCTCGGTGCCGGTCTCGGGCTTGATCTGCTGCGGCTTGGTCTGCGGCATCGTCTTCATCGTCCGCCAGAGCACATAGACGAGCAGGCTCATGAAGAGGATCATCAGGACCCCGCTCCACTCGGTCGCCATGTCGCGAATGCGCTCCATGACGTTCGGGCCCGAAGCGGTCGCCGCGGGAGACAGCCTGAACGCCGATACGCCGCAGGTTTTCGCCGTGGCGGGCTGGACGCCGTCGAAGCATGCCTTCAGCACGTAGGAGCCAGGCTGGACCGTCGCGGGTACCAGCAGGTCGACCGTGCCGCTGACCTTGGTCTTGGTCATCAGGCCGTCGATCGCGTCGCCCGCGGAGCCGAGGCGGATCGAGTCCGCCGGCGACGCGGCGGCATCCTGCGCCAGGTAGAAGCTGAGGTTCAGGGCTTCGGGACGGGTGCCGTCGCGGCCGGCCTCGTAGGAGACCGGGATCGTGGAACCGGGTGTGAAGGTCTGTGGCGCGGAGAGCCCGCCGACCGCGAGCTCAGGACCCGGCTTCGTTTCGGCACCGAACGCCGGCGTCACCGCGCAGGCGGCGAACAATGCCGCTGCCAGGAGCGCGATCAGTGTGTTGCGAAATCCGGCTACGTGGACCGACGTCATTGACACCTGGCATCTCATCGCAGCGACCCCCGCTTGCCATCCATAGCGAAACGATTTCGAGCCGAACGAATGCCTAGAGTCTAGTCCCTGAATCTCGCCTGAGACAGCACAACAGACGTCCATGCGCAGGGCGCCAGAACCTGGACGCGGGCCGTGAACACCGGCGGTCGTCCACTCAGGCAGCGACGCCTTCGGCGGCAAGAATCTCAGCGAGCGCAGCGCGGCCGACCTCGAGCTGGCGTTCGCTCGGCTCGCGGGTGCCGAGCAGGCGCTGGAGCTCGTGCCCGGGCTTGCGTAACGCGCGTGCCGCGAACGTGCCGCTGTTGCGCTCAGACCACAGGAACACCTCGACGGCGACGCCCAGTGAGGTGAGCGACACGAGTGATCCGGCCGCCGGGTGGTGCTTGCCGGGCAGCTTGCGCAGCAGCGCAACGCCGAGCAGATTCGCTGCCATCAACGGCGCGATCAGGTGCGACCCGCAGCGATCGTGCTCCTTGGTCGCCTCGCGCGCGTCGTCTGCGCCTTGTTCGTAGGCGCCGATCGCCTTGTGCTCGACACCGTGGTAGGCGGCGGTGTCGCCTCCGCGCAGGGCCACGAGCGACGGCACGAGCGAGATCGCGGCCGCCATCGCCTCCCCGCCGATGCCCTGGTTGCGACGGCGGAGCTGGGAGCCGGCCAACGCTGCGCCTCCGGCGGCGGCCATGACAGTGAGGTTCTGAAACGGCAGCCGTGCCGCCGGCAGCGCGCGCATCACCAGGGGGATGACGAGCATCGACTCGCCCATCCGGATCACGCCGCGGGCGCCCGGAAGCTTCTCCACCGGTCCCGGTACGCGCGGCTTGCGTCCGCTCGCGACCTCGATGTCACCGCTCTTGGTCCGGATCGCGGCGGCCCAATGCGTCGGTCCGTGGACGAGCAATCCGTTCGCGAGCGCCATCCCTCCGAGTCGAAGCTTGTCGGCGGCGGGCGGGACGTCGGCCATCGGGCCATAGTGACAGCCCGCGATCGGCTAACCCAAAAGATCGCGTGCAATCGCCGCGTAGGCCCGCGCAGCCCACTCCACGTCGGCGGCGGCGATGCGCTCATCGGCGCCGTGGACCATGCCCCAGGAGTCATAGAGATTCATCTCGCGCTGCGGGAAGAAGCCGTAGGCGACGATGTCTGGGAACGCGTTTCGAAACGTGCGCGAGTCGGTGAACGCGGGGAGCATCGTCGGCACGACACGCGCGTCGGGCTCCTCGTGGCCGATCCAGCGCTCGATCGCCTCGTAGAGCGGCGAGTCGACGGGTGAGCCGTTGCCAACGACTACGTCGGTGAACGTCACTTCGTGGCCGTCGATCCCGTCGAGCATTTCGGCCAGCCGCCTGCGCGCAGTGGCGTCGGCGTGACCCGGTGGCACGCGACAGTCGACGGTCAGCTTCGCGCTGGCCG
>DATMIZ010000103.1:0-29258 GCA_035554055.1 Baekduia sp.
GACCGCCTCGCGTTGGCGACGCTGATCTCGTCGCTCGTGTTGACGCTGCTCACCCTGGCCGCGGAGATCGGCGGTGTCGGCCTCGTGCTGACCCTGTTGTTCGACGGCCCGGAGCAGACGTTCATGCTGGCCGGCGCCATCGCCCTAGGGCTGGTGTGCTGGTTTTTGCCGTTCGACGGAATCGAGCGCATCTTCGGCTATGGCGGGCTCCTGCTGCTGGTCTTCGTCGTGACCGCGCTGCATTTCGAACCGAACTGGAGCAGCGTCGCCAAAGGCTTCGTCCCCGAGGCCCACGATCAGACGCTCTACTGGTACTTCGCACTCGGACTCGTCGCGGCAGCCTTCATGCCGTATGAGATCTACTTCTATTCCTCAGGCGCGCGCGAAGAGGGCTGGACCGAGAAGGACCTCGGCGTCAACCGCGCCAACGCGATCATCGGGTACCTACTCGGTGGCCTGCTGGCCGTCGGGCTGCTCGTGATGGCCGCGCAGATCTTCCAGCCCGCGGGGATATCGCCCGACCATCTCGCCACCGTCGCGCTGGGGCCGCAGACGGCGTTCGGGGAAACCGGCCTCATCCTCGCCCTGATCGGAATGCTGTTCGCGTTCGGTGGGGCGGCGATCGACACATGCTTCTCAGCCGCCTACAACCTTGCTCAGTTCAATGGCTGGCCGTGGGGCAAGAAAGCCAAGAACCCGGTCCGCTGGAACATCGCATGGATCGGCTTCCTGGCGGCGGGTTACGTCATCGTCTCGACCGGTGTCGATCCGATCCAGCTGACCGAATATGCGGTTGTGCTGTCCGTGATCGCGCTGCCGCTCACCTATCTGCCGATCCTTCTCGTGGCAGGCAACAAGCAGGTGATGGGCGAACACGCGAACGGTTGGCTCGCGAAAGGCCTCGGTTGGTTGTACTTCGCCTTGATCTGCGTGATGACGGTCGCGGCGCCAATCCTCCTGTTCGCGACCAACGGCGGCGGGGGTTAGCCGCCGCCCAGCGGCGTCTCGTCGAGGCGTTCGCGTAGCTCGTCGATCGACTCGAACACGGCCACGGCACCGGCTTCCATGAGCTCCTGCTCCGAGAACCCACCTGTCAGGACGGTGATCGTCGGAACACCGGCGCGCTCTGCCGCGCGGACGTCCCACGGCGTATCGCCGATCATCACGGCCTCCTGCACGTCGATCTTCTGCATCGCGGCGAGAATCAGGTCGGGCTCTGGTTTCGTGGCGTCGACATCCGCCGCGGTCGTCCAGCCATCAACCAGATCGCGCGCATCGAGGAGGTCGAGATAGTGCTCGGCCTCTTGTTGATTGGCCGAACTGGCGAGGACCATCGGCACGCCACGGTCCTTCAGCTCCTCGAGGAGCGCGCGTGCGCCGTCAAATGCCGAGGTCGTCTGGATCGATGCCCGAAACAGGACGCTTTCGGCGGTACGTAGGTCATCTCCGAGTTCCGCCTCGACCTCATCGCCTGCGAGCGCGGGCACGAGCTGATCGCCGCCCATGCCGATGTGCCGGTGCGCGCGCCAGATCGGCACCGTGATGCCATGCTCGCGAAAGGCCATGTACCACGCAAGCGCGTGTTGATAGTTCGTGTCGACGAGCGTCCCGTCGACATCGAGGATCGCCGCTGGGCGCGCCGTCCTCGATGCCTCGGGATCACGTTTTTGCTGGCTCACTGGCGCATCGGTGGCGCTACCAACGGCGATAGAACGGCCTGCCCTCGGGGTCGATGTCGACATCGCGGCGCGCAGCCCACGGCGGGGCCACGATCAGCGACAACAAGATTCCAAGAGCGCCGGCGATCATCAGGATCAGCCCGACGGTCGAGAGATCGACATCGCTGATGGAATCGGTTACTGCGTACTTCAAGATCGCACCGACCGCGATCAGGAAAATCGATGTGCCAAATGCCATTTCGACTCCTTCTCTACAAGCGCTGTTCGCGCGCTTACGTAGGTTGATCTCAGAACGTCACAACGGGTAAATCAGCGCCGCCGCCATGACCGGTGGCCACGAAAGCGAAAGCAGCTGAACGCGCAAGAGATGCCCGAAAACACCGATCTTTCAACCCCGAGTTCACCTAGTCGTCGTCCGCATGGACGGGTGACCGATAGGCAGAGCAGGTTCGAGACCGTGCTCCGAACGCTGCGCGACCAGCGACAGCGCCGGCAGCCGGTCACACGGGGCCGACCGATGCCACCTCGTGCGTGAAGCGGGACAGGCCGGCAAAGGTGATCAAATCGACGCGGTGATCGTCGAGCAGCGCGCGGACCTCAGGCTCGCATAGTGCGCTGACCTCCAGGTCGCGCTCGGCACCGTATGTCGAGCCTGAAGCGTCCGCCAGCCCTGGGTGGCAGCCGAGCTCCGTCACACCTGCGGGCAGTCCTCGTAAGATCGCGCACAGCGACTGGACTGTTATGCCGTCAGGCCACGGCTCGCCTTTACCCGTCTGGCCGTAAAAGCCGCCCTCGTAACGAACGAACTCGCTGCGATCCCGCACGACGACGCCGATCCGCCGCCCGAGAGCGGCGACTATCGACGCCGCCGGTTCTTGAAGATGAACGTGTTGATGGCTGTCGAGATGACTCGGAAACGATCCGACAAGCTTCACGAACAGGTCGAGCTGCCGCTCGATCTCGGCGCCCACAGCGGTCGCGTCGCTCGTGTTCACACGCTCATAGGCCGGCGACCACTCCTGATCCCGATAACGCCATTCGCCGAGATCGATGTGCAGGCCGAGGTCGAGCCGACCCTGCGTGCGTGCGTACCGCGCCGCCTCAGATGCATGGCGCCCGTCGACCATCAAGCTCGCGCTCGTGACGATGCCTCGCTCGTGCGCCGCGATGATCCCCGCGTTCACACCGGTGCTGAGACCGAAGTCGTCGGCGTTGACGATCAGGCCCCGCCGCATCATCGACGGAACTCCGATGCGGCCGCGAGCGTCTCTGAAAGCCAGTCGTGAGCGTGCTCGGCGGGTGGTCGCCAGTCGGCCGACCACCCGATCCACTGCAACGCAACCTGAATCCGGGCGCAGATGAGAGCTTCGCGCAGGCTCTTGAGCGAACCGGCGCCGCCCGCCTCGTGCCAAGCAGAGTGATAGGAGCGAACGATCCGCTCCCGCTCATTCTCATGCAGCCCACTCCCTGAGATGAGCGCTGCGAGATCCAGAACCCCTGGGCCATGACCGGCCATCTCCCAGTCGAGCACGCACAGGCGCATTTCGTCGCTCGTGACGATCACGTTCGATGGATAGAACTCGCCATGTATGAGGCTGGCCGGCCACTGCCCGAGGCGCGCACAGATCGCCTCGTGGTCAGCGAGGACCGCGTCAAGCGCACCCGGCACCACCGCCAGCGCACGCGCGAGGCACTCGTCCCACAGGCGACGATCGTGAGCCAGCATCGATCGTGTCTGCGGGGCCGCGTGCCGATGTAGACGCCCCAGCCACGCCGCGGCGTCACACCAGATGTCGATGTCACCGATCTGCCAGAGGGGAGACCCGTCCACGTACTCGAGCAGCAGCTGGTAGCACCCGCTCTGATCGTCGGCAACGCCCGCCAGCAGCCTCGGCGCGTCGACTCCGAGCGGCGTCAGAGCATGGCGGTAGACGTCGATCTCACGGCGCGGGTTGAGCGCGAAGTCCGGCTTGGCACGGGCAGCCGCGGCCAGCAGCGCGCCGGCCGCGAGGTCCTTGCGGACGATCCGCTGGGTCTCGCCGTTTTCGAACCGCACGACAAGGTCTTCGAGGCAGTGGCTGGATCGATACGCTGCCGGCTCGCGCCGGATGACCGTGACCTCCGCACCGAGCGCGAGCGAGAGTTCCCGGTCGAGTTCGCTGACCGTCACAGGGCCTCGATCAGTCCGGACAGGACAGGGCCGGAATCGAACAGGTCTTCGGCGATCTGACGCGCCGCGAGGCTGTGCCGGCGGTAGTCGGCACGCACGGCGTCGATCGCCTCCAGCGCCTGATCGACCGTGCAGAAGGAGAACAGTCCCGTCCCGGTCGGCAGGTGATCGCTGAAGCCCGTCTCCTGCGCAATCACCGGTCGCCCCGAGGCGAGATAACACGCGCTGCGATCGCTGAACCAGCCACTTTTCGACTGCACGTAACCGCTCTTGGCGATCCCCAGTTCAGCCCAGGACGACCGCACGTAATCGGAGTAGGCGGCTGGGGTTCCGGCGACGCGATCTGGATCGGCGAGCAGCCAGCCGTGGCGACGAAGCGCATCGATGTCGGCCGTCTCGGCGGGGTCGATGCCGAGGGCGAACTCGATCGGGATATCCGCGCGACTCGCGATCGACAGCAGCGGCCGCATCGAATGGGCCCGCTGCCCGTAGACGGTTCCCTCGTGGGTTATCGATCCGTAGCCGCGCCAGTGGCCGACCGACGTGAGCAGCGGGCGCACCTCTTGGACCGCGACAGGCCACCTCTTCAGATCCACCGGCTGCCGGGTCGTGGTCCAACTGCGGCCGCCGCCCAGCGTAGGCGCATCGCCGTCGGTCATGGCCAGGCCCACCGTCACGAAACGGTGATGGCGATCGAAACCCATTTCGACACCGTCCACTTCGTTCCACAGCTGGGTAAATCCGGGATCTAGATCGACATAGACGCGTAGCGCTATCCGTTCCAACAGAGCCTCGTCGGTGAGCGTCCCCGACAGGTTGAAAAGGAGGTCCGCGCCAGCGGCGAACCGCTCTATCGCGGCTCTGCTGACGCCTCCAATCGCCGCGCCGGAGGCCGTGATCAGCCCGGCGCGATCCTGCAGGCCAAAGGCCGCCACCGCATCCTCGAAGTAGCTGCACGCGCGCGGGTGTACGGCCTCGTCGCTGAGCTGCTCGACGAACATCACGTCGTGACCCAGTTCACGCAAACCGGTCACGTACTGCAGCGCCGCCCACGTGGCCCCGCCTTGGCGCGGGGTTGCGCACACCATCCCACTGACGATCACCGAGAGGCGCCCGTCGTGGATCATGGCGACACCCCGGCGGCGGCCAGCAGCGGCCCCAGCGCCGGTGCGGGCGCGAAGTACCGCTCGGCGATTTCACGTGCCGCCGCGCGATGCCGCGGATACTCGTCCACGATCGAGCGCGCTCCGGCGACCGCCTCGTCCATGTCGCTGAACGGCACGATCCCGTACCCCACCGGCAACTGCTCGGAGAAGCCGGTGTCCTGGATCAGGGCGGGGCGGCCGCTCGCCAGATAGCGAACCGTGCGGTCGCTGAACCAGCCGCTGCGCGAACGCACGTATGCGTCCTGTGCCGCCGAGAATTCGGCGCCTGAGCGTTGTACGAAGCGCCTGAACGAGTCGGTGCAAGCCGTCGCGTCTGGGCTTGTCAGCTTCCAGCCTGCGCGTTCGAGCCGACTGCGATCACCGGCGTCGGACTGTTCGATGTCGAGGACCATCGAAAAGTCCTGGTCGACCATCGACGGAAGTCCCGCGAAACGCCGGAACGAGTGCGCCTTGACTCCATAAGTCTGGCCGTCCCAGGCAAGCGGACCGAACGCTCCGCGCCAGCTCGCGACAGTTGAGAAGCCGGTAAAGCGCGAATCGCCGGAGACGGGCCAGTGCTCGAGCACGACGGGCTGGCGTACCGGCTGCCACTCGATGCCGGCGGTCGGCAGCGCCCATCGGGGCCCGCCGACGTTGCCGCCGACCGAGAAATGCAGATGGTGGTCGCTGAGGCCGGACCTGTCGAGACCGGTCGCGTGCCAGACCTGGGTGTAGGCGGGATCGAGATCGACGAAGGCCAGGCAGGCCGCGAGCCGCGTCAGTGAGTCGATCCGCAGATGGCCGCCGAGGTTGACCAGCAGCGCACTGTCGCGAAGTCGCGCGCGCAGCCGGCTGTTTGACATGCCGATCGTTTCGCCGTCGTCCGCGCAGACGAGCGCGGCGCTGCCCGACAGCCCGAAGGCGCCCGTCACCCGCGTGAACGTGTCGACGTTCGCTGACGCCGCGAACGCGGTCGGCCTCCCGCGGGCGTCGACGCAGTCGACCTTGTCGATCTGGTCGATGAACAGCACGTCGAAGCCGAGAGAGCGCAGGGCGGCCGCCCAGCTCACGCGCACCCAGATGCTGCCGCCCGCGGTGTGCTTGTTGGCGAGCGCGCCGGCCAGGGCGATCGTGGTCATCGGCGCTCGAAGACCTCGGTCAGGCGTTCCACGGCGAAGCGGTTGTAACGAGGCTCGTAGTGAAACGGCTCGAGTTCCCAGCGATGCTGCTCGTCGGCGAGATGCACATCTGGATCGACCGCGATCTCGACTGCGTCGGTCCCGAGCGATCGCCGGAGCGCGTCATAGCCTTCGCCGAGCATCTCGTTCTGCCGCGAGCACATCTCCGCGCGGCGCTCTTCAAAGCAACGGATCGCATCACCCGCTCGATACCGCGGACACCACAGAGCACGGTGAAGAACGATGCGTTGCGCCGGGACGATCTGCGTGACGCGCGCGACGAATTCCTCCGCTGCACCGAGGAAGAGCTCGCGCCCCTCATGCGAGGACCGTCTGACCAGTTCCGCGCCTGAGTGCTGACCCTGTGTGTCCGCCCCCTGCAGGGCCGACGAGTTGGTCACCAGCGATTCGGCGATGCGCAAGAGATCGAAGCGCTCGTCGATCAGATCGATCACCAGCCAGTCCGGCCGTTGAGCCTCGAGTTCCGAGAAGAACGTCTTGTGAAAGTCGGCGATGATCGCGCGGCGCTGCCACGGCGACGGATGTGCGAGCCGATCCGGATCGAGTGCAACCGGTGCCGCGACGGTGCTGATCACCGAGCAGCGCGCCGTGTAGCTGCTCAGCAGTCCGTCAAGCGCATCGTCCTCGAACAGATCGCGTGTCACGCAACTGCCGAAGATCGCGACCTTCGGTAACTCCACGCCGGCCGTGCTCACACGACCTCCAGCAGACGTCCCAGGACCTTGTCGGAATCAAACCGTGCTTCGGCGAGATCGTGTGCGGCACGGCTATGGCGGCTGTAGTCGGCGGCGATCTCCTGCACTCCTGCCACCGCTTCGTCGAGCGTCGAGAACGCGATCAGGCCCTCGCCGAGCGGATACAGGTCGGCGAGACCGGTGTCCTGGGCGAGCACGGGCCGCCCACACGCCAGGTAGCACGCGCTGCGCTCGCTGAACCATCCGCCGCGTGTCTTGACGTAGATGCCTTTGGCGACCATGAACTCCGCCGTCGACTCCATGACGAAACGCCGGTACGCCGCCGACGTGTGAGCGACGGTCGAAGGAGCGATCAGCTCCCAGCCCGTGTTCTCGAGCATCGCGACGTCGGAGGCGTCGGCCGGGTCGATGGACAGCGCGAGCTCAAAGCCGCTGCACACGCGACGTGGCAGCTCGGCGAGACGCCGGAACTCGTGGGCGCGCAGCCCATAGCGCGTGCCTTGCAGCTCGATCGCGTCATATGCGCCGCGCCACGTCGCGACGCTCGTGAACGGGCGGCGCGGCGGCGCCAGCTGCCAGCGCCAATGCTCCAGGACAACGGGCTGACAGGTCGTGACCCATTCCAGGCCGCATGTCGGAATCGAGCAATCGTCCGCGCCGATGCGCTCGCCGATCGTCACATGGGTATCGCTGGTCGACAGCAGATCCGCCCAGCCAAGCTCGTGCCACATCTGGGCAAAGCCCGGGTCGGTGTCCAGGAAGACACGGTGCGGCGCGGCGCCGAGAAGCTCCTCGTCCGTCGCAAAGCCCATAACGTTGAGGAGCAGTTCGGAGCTTCTGAGATGTGCCAGCACTTGGTCGCGCGAGAGGCCGGCATGCAGGCCCTCCCCCAGGTCGACGCTCCAGCAGTCTTCAAGGCCGTGCTCGGCCATCACCGCCCGCACATAGCCGATCGCACGGGACGCGTCCGCGGACGCGCCGTCGAAACGATCGACGAGCAGCACCTCGTAGCCGAGCCGTTTGAAGCCCAGCAGATACTGCAGAAACTGCCACGTGTGCCCCGCGGAACCCGCCTTTTGGGCGACCGCCCCGGCGATCGTGATCCGGCCCTTCATGCGTCCACGACCTCGAAAATCGAGCAGTCGTCATCGCGATGCACAGGTGTCCCAAGCCGGCCCTGCAGCTCGCCGTAGCGCTCGAGCCACCAACCCCACGCATGGGGAAGCACCAGATGGGTCACACCCTCGCGCCGCAGCTCGTCGATGTGGGCCGCCGCGCGCGCCCCGTCCGCGGGGTAGCCCTCAGGCATCAACCGGCGGTCGGGGAACTGGAGCCCGTTGCGACCGCTGCGGCGCAGGATCGTCGGATCCCATTTCGCCGCTGTCGCGACGACGGCCGTCGGCGGAGTGACGTGCTTTACGGCGTCGGCGATGCGCGACTGCGCTGCGTCCCACCCCGGGTCGAGTCGGCTCGTGGCGTCCAGCCATGCGCCGTACCGGGTCCCTTCAAGTGCGGCTGCCAGCGCCGACAACGCCGCGCGCGAGCGCAAATGCCATCCGTAGGCGTCGCCCACGACGATCGATGACGCCAGGCCCGGCACTGATCCCGCGAGCGCCTGTGGCGCCACCTTCACCGCGGCGGCGACCTGCCGTAACGCTCTCATGGCGTGGCCACGCGAGTGGAAGTCCTGCGCCAGCAACAGCGACCGCGCGGCCAGGGCGATGCGGGCTCGCGACGCAACGACTGCTCGATCGGCGATCAATTCGCGCTCGGCACGAAGGACTCTGCGGATGACCCGGCGATCAGAGACCAGCCGCCGCGCGGGCGTTACCGTCGCCGAGATGCTGGCCGGATGCTGCCGGTAGCAGGCCGTCGCGCGGGCGCGATAGGCGACGGCGCCGCGCAGGGCGAGTCGCAGCCACATGTCCCAATCCGAACTCGTCGCGCCGCAGGCAACGAACGGCCCTGCGGCCTGAATCACAGAACGGCGCGCCACGACCGTCGACGTGGTGATCTTGTTGGCGAGAACGAGTTCGGAGAACGCCTCGTCCGGAGTCTCGACGGTGTCCCGGTCAAACGGCCGCTGCCATGCCGGCAGAGGCCGGCCGTCCTCGTCGAGGATCTCCGCAGCCCCGTGCACCAGCGCGACCTCCTCGCGGGTCTCCAACACTCCGAGCCGATCGGGCAGGCTCCCGGGGAGCCAGCGATCGTCCGCATCGAGCCATGCGACGTAGCGCCCGCGCGCGAGCGCGAGGCAGGCGTTGCGATTCGCAACGACGCCGCGCTCGCGTGGGTTGCGGAAGTAGCGCAAGCGCTTGTCGGCGAGCTCGGCGATGACCGGCGCCGCCGCGCCCACCCCCTGTTCGCGGACGATCACCTCAATGCCGTCGACGTCCTGCGTCAGAGCGCTCTCGAGACACTCCGCCAGATATCGAGCGTGACCTGCGACCGGCACGCACACACTGACCAACGGGGCGCTCATCCGACAAGCGTCTCCGCGACAGGGTCCGACCCGCCGGAGCGCGGCTGCTCAAACTCGTGTGACCCAACGCGGCGCAGGTGACGCTCGAGGTCAGCCATCCGCTGTTTCGCCGCCACGAGCGCGTTCTGAAGTTCGGCGACGGTCATCTGCTCGGGGTTCTCAGCCGTATGTGAGGCAGGTTTGTCCGGCGACACGAGCGTCCTGTAAAGCGCTTCCAGGCCATCGAGCTGCCGTCCGACATCGAAGTGCCGCAGCGCCCGCTGTCTTGCCGCGGCGCCCATCCGGATCCTGAGTGCAGGATCACGGGTGAGATCGAGAACGCGATCGGCGATCGCGTTCGGATCGCGCCGAGCGACCACGAATCCAGACTCACCGTCCGCGACGTTTTCACCCAGACCGTCAGCGTCGGTGCAGACGATCGGCAGCGCCATCGCCTGGGCCTCGATCACCGAGACGCAGAAGCCCTCTGACACGGAAGCCTGAACGCTGAGGTCCGCCCAGGCCATCGTGTCCTTGACGACATCCGCTTCGCACGCTCCGAGCAACTCGACGTGCGACTCGAGCGCGAGGTCGTGAATCGCGAACAACACAGCTTCACGATCAGGTCCGTCGCCGATGATCCGGTAGCGGACGTCGACGCCGTGATCCAGTACCGCGCGGATGGCCGCCAGCGCGTGTTCGTAACCCTTTTTCCAGTGCAGCCGTCCCACGCTGACCACACGTAGCGGCCGCGCACTCGTGCCGACTTTCTCCGGGCTCCGCGCCGGCGCCTCGAACGCGCTGACGTCGACCGCGTCGCGGATCACTCGATGTGGCATCTCCGGTGGGCAGCCGCGGCGCACCGCCCGCTGCCAGATGTCCTGGGACACCACGTGCAGCATGTCGACCGCTCCCCACATCTCGTCGTAGCAGTGCGGATCATCGAGTCCGAAATAGTTGATGTCGTAACCGCGCAGGCTCGTGACCACCTTGCAGCCGAGTCGCCGCGCGGTCTGTGCGTGCTGGCGGGCCAACGTGCCGTAGCCGAAGTGCACGATCTCCGGTGCCAGTGCGGAGAGCTGCTCAGCGAAGTCGGAGATCACGTGGATCCGAGTCTTCTGCTCGAGCTCGTCGCGCAACTCAGGGAAGTAGCGCCACTGATCCTTGTTGCTGCGGTTGCAGAGGATGTGCACGTCCCAGCCACGGTCGCGAAGCTCGGCGAACTCGCGTGCGAAAAAGGTTTCCGAGAACTTCGGGAAGTGATCGGTGACCATCACCAGACGCCCCGGATTGCGCGCGGACGCCGGACCCACCGGTTGTATGGATGCCGCCGCGGCATTGCGATCCAGCGCGAACAGCGCGCCGAGCTCGGGATCGTCGGAGATCAGGCTGTGTGACCGCGACAGATACTCGCCGAGGTCGCGGTAGTGGTCGAGCCACCAGCGCGATGTCCAAGGAAAAAAGATATGGCTCGTTCCTGCCCTCAGCGCCGCATCGATGTGGTCGATCGCCTCGCGCGAGTCGCGCGGGTGATAGCCGATCCAGCGCCCGCTCTCGTCGGCGGGAAAATGCTGAGCGTGACCCTCGGCGGCCCGCAGCAGCTCGTCGTCGCCGCGGCTGACAATCGCGACCGACGCGGCCGCGTCCAGACGTTCTGCCAGTACCTGCCGAGTCGTCGCGCGGGAACTCGCGAGTATCTGCTCGTAGCTCGAGAGCGGTCGCCCGATCAACTCCCGCGACAGGACACGCGCTTCTTCACGTGCCGCGGCCGTGGCGGGATCCGGCGAGGCCAGGCCATGCAACGGATGCGCGCCGCGCGCACGGACTCCTCGCAGGGGTCGCAGGCAGGCGTCCGCATAGTCCACACCGACGAACTCAAGGCAGGTCCGCAGCATCGTCTCCGGCGTCGCGACGATGGCATCGAAGTCGACGCGAATCATGCGGTCGGCGCCAAGGCTGTGGCCGGACTGCGCGCAGGCGCGGTTGGCCGCGAGCCATTGGTCGATCGCCTGCGCCTCGTCGAACTTCACCCGCAGTCGCGCCGGCACCTGTGTACCGCCGGTGGCCCCGGCCGAGCCGAGCAGCGGATCGACCATCGCCCCCACGGCAGCGTCGACGTCACGAACGACATGGATGAAGAGCGCATCCTCGAAAGCGTCGGCCAGCAGATCGATCGCGAACGTGTTCTGTGGCGAACCGTCGACCCAGCGTGCGGCGTCTCCTGCCGCAAGCCTGCTCGCGGCAGCGGCAAAGCCAGCGGCGCCGCCCACTGCACCGGCGTCGAGCTTGCCGAGCCACATCTCGTCGGTGACGACCGTGAACGCCGGGTGCTGGCCGATCGCAAATGCAAGCGCGCTGACGCCCGAGCGGTCGGCGCCGACGACGAAGACAGGGCGTGGCGCAGCACCGCCCGCCTGCGCCGGGACGGCAGCGGCAGGAGGTTCCGGACGCGGCGGCGCGGGCTGCGATCCGCGGCCGCGCAGCGGAGGTCCGGTGCGTTTGGCGAGGCCCACGGGCTTTTGCTGTTCCCATGGCTCCAGATGCGGCTGGGCTCCCAGCTCCACCAATTCGGCGTTGTGGCGAGCACGAGCCCACAGCATCTCCATCACACGCTTGCGCTCCGGCGACTGCAGTCCCGTCTCGGGAGCGGTCGTGAGCGAATGCCGGCGGATGCGCCGGAAGTACAGATGCTCCGGGACGTTGATGACCTCTGTGACGAATCGTGCGCGCCGCAGGAATTCCGCGTCGCCGCTGAAGCGCAGCCCGGAGGCAAAGCCACCGAGTCGCATCACCAGATCCCGCGCGACGATGCTCGTCGGATGCAGCAGCGGGAACGCCGTCGGCTTCGCGGCGAATTCGCCGGCAACGTCGAGCGGCCAGGCGATCGGCGTCACTTCAGGCTCGTCGCAGAAGACACGAATCTCCTGTGCGCCCAGGAGCTCGGCGCCGGTCTCGCCCGCGGCGCGCAGCAACACCTCAAGTCGCTCGGGCGCCGACCAGTCGTCGGCGTCCTGGAACATGTATGCGTCGTAGTCGGTTTCCTCGATGATCTGCTGCACGAGGCGGTACGGCCCGACGTTGCGTTCGGCGTGCAGCAACGTGACCGTCGGAAATTTCCGGACGATGTCGATGGGCGGTTCCTCTGACGCATCGTCGATGACGACGATGCCGTCGAGCGGGCGCGTCTGCTCGGTCAACGACGCAAGGCAGTCCTCGAGCCATTCCTCGCACTTGAAGTGCGGAATGATCGCCAGGACGGTGGAGTCCGGATGCAGTGGTGACGACGGACGCACGGCACTGTCGGCCGCCACGGGTGCTTCAAGGTGCGGCCTGCGCCATCTGTCGAACATTCCCCGGCTCGCTTTGGCCGGGCGCACGTCACAGTGGTCGAGCATCTGGGTGAGCACCCGATCGGAATCGAAAAGCTCGCGAGCGATCGCCCGAGCGCCAGCTCGTTGGCGCTCGTAGTCACCGTTGACCGTCTCCACCGCGGCGACGGCCTCGTCGAGCGAACTCACACTGAAGAGTCCCTCGCCGACAGGCAGCACCGTCCCAAAGCCGGTGTCCTCGGTGACCACGGGACGACCCGCCGCGAGGTAAGTGGCACTGCGATCGCTGAACCACCCCGTCTTGAAGCGAACGTTCTGCTCCTTGGCGACCGTGAACTCCGCGCGCGAACTCGCGAGAAACTCGCGGTAGCTGTCGGTGCCGACACCGAATTCGAGCGCCGGCCGCACATTCCAGCCGTGTTGCTCGAGCACCTCGACGTTATGTGGCTGCACGCCGCTCAGCGCGAGTTCGAAGCGCTGACCTGTGCGGCGCGGCAGGTGCAGGAATTCGCGCCACTGCGCATCCTTGCTCCAGCTGAAGTTCTGGCCTGCATATGTGACATCGCGTCCGGCCTGGTGCCAGTTCCCGACGCTCGTGAACGCGCCGGTTGGTCCGGGCGGTTGGTGATCCCAGAAGTCAAGGACGACAGGCTGGCGGGTCGGCATGAAGTCGAACTCGGTCGGCACCGGCAGATCGCATCCTTCGCGGCCGAGATTCTCGGCGAACGTGAAGAACGCGGAATGCTGGGACAGAATCTCGCGAGTCCGCGGGTTGTCGTCGTGAAGCTCGAGCTGCAGACGCACCGGGTCCGTCTCGACATACACGAGGCGATCGCCCGCGAAATGCTCCGGCCGCGGCGTCGTCCCGCCGTGGAGGTTGATGACCAGCTCGGCGCCGCCGAGCAGTCGCCGCAGCTTCCGCTCACTGGTGCCATGGCAGCGGCCATCGCCGTGCAGTGCCTGAAATGACCACTGGCCCGCCATGCCGAAGCGCCGCATCGTCTCGTCGATGAAGCGCGCTGCGAGATCGGCCGAGTCGTCTTGTGAGCTCTGCATGAGCATCGACGGCGTCCCTGCGTGTGCTTCCGCGTAATGCACGTTGAACCCGAGCCGCCGGAAGCCCTCCAGGTAATGCATCGTCTGCCAGATGACGCCCGGGACCGGGCATTTGGCCATCATTCCGAGGACGACGATTCGGGGCTTGCGCTGCATCAGGAGGCCTTTCGTATTTCGTTGGAAGTGAGGTCGGCCGGCATTCCCAGATCGGCGAGGATCTGGCGCGCCAGCGCGCTGTGCTCGGGATCAGTGCGATCGGAGGCGAGCCCGGTCAAAGCGGCCGCCGAACCGTCATGCAGCAGCGACCAGATCGCCTCCACAACCGCCCACTGACCCGGTGTGTTGTCGTGTTCGGTGCGCGCGTGCGCCATCGAGCGCGAGAGCTCCGCCAGTGCGGGACCGTGCAACGCACGGCCTGACTCGTTCGCCTCGGAGATCGCCCGCGTCATCTCCTCGAGCGCATCGGGTGACAGCGCCGCCGTCGCATCGCCTCGCCGCAAGCCCTGCTGCGCGTCCCAAAGCTGGCGATAAAGGCCCGACCGTGCCAGCAGCTCGTGGTGCTTGCCGAGCTCGACAACGCGACCGTGATTGATCACCACGATCAGATCGGAGTTCAGCACCGTCGAGAGGCGATGGGCGACCATGAACGTCGTCCGTCCCTCAGCAAGGCGTTCGAGCGCTTCCAGGATCACCGCCTCGGTGCGGGAATCGATCGAGGACGTCGGCTCGTCGAGGATCAGGATCGGCGCGTCCTTGAGAAACGCGCGCGCGACCGCGATGCGCTGGCGTTCGCCGCCCGAGATCTGAGCGCCGCGCTCACCGAGCTCGGTCTCGTAGCCCTGTGGCAGCGCCGAGATGAAGTCGTGGGCATTGGCCGCCTCGGCGGCCGCGAACACCTCGTCATCGGAGGCCTCAAGCCGCCCGTAGCGGATGTTGTCGGCGATGCTTCCGGAGAACAGCAGCGGCTCTTGCAGCACCACGCTGATCTGCCCTCGCAACGAGGTGAGCGTGACGTCGCGGACGTCATGGCCGTCAATCAGCACCGCGCCGGCGGCGGGGTCGTAGAAACGCGGAATCAGGTTCAGCAGGGTGCTCTTGCCCGCGCCGGTCGGCCCGACGATGCCCACTCGCTCTCCCGGCCGCACGTCAAAGTTCACATCGACAAGCGTCTGCTTGCGGCCGTGGTAGTCGAAGCTGACATCCCTCACGGTCACGGCGCCGGCCGTCTGCGGCAGCTCGATCGCATCGGGTTTCTCCTCGATCTCGATCGGCGTATCGAGGAGATCGAGTGCGCCCGCCAGGGAGATGAAGTGCTGTTGGAAGCTGCTCAGCGTGTTGCTGATCTGCTCGAGCGGCTTGTAGATCGAGGCGATGTAACCCATCACCACCAGCAGCTCACCGGCGGTCATGCCATCCGACAACACGCGGTGTGCGCCGAAGCCCAGAACGATCGCCGTACCGACCGCGGTGCACAGCCCGACGGCGAGCGAGAACGTCGTCTGCTTGACCGTCAGCCGCACGCGCGCATCGACCGCCTGCGAGGCCTGGCGGCGAAAACGCTGGTGCTCATGCCGCTCGCGCCCGAACGCCACGATCACGCGCAACATCGCCATCGCCTCATGCACGATCGTCAAGGACTCACCTTCGAGCCTGCGCACGTGGCGCACCTCGGGCTCGATGCGCCGCATGTAGTACCCGGCCGACCCGTAGATGAACGGGACTACGGTCAGCGAGAGCAACGCCAGCGTCGAGTCGATTCGCATGACGACGATGAACATGCCGAGAAGCGTCAGGACGCTCTGTACCAGCGGCGGGACGGCGATCGTGACGGCTCCGACCGCGGACGCCTGATTGTTGATCTGGTACATCAGATTGCCCGTGCGTTTGCTGTCGTGGTAGGCCAGCGACAGCTTCTGGGCGTGATCGAACAGATCGGTGCGCAGATCGAGCACCATGCGTTGTTCGAGCTTGGTGTTGACGTAGTTGTCGACCACCGATGCGGCGCTTTGCAGCGCAGTCACGAGCACGCCGGATACCACGGCGATCCAAAGCAGCTCGATGCGACTGAAGCCGTCGAGGAAGCCGAGCAGCGCCGGCATCGGCTTGTTACTGAGCACGGTGTCGATCAACAGCGCCAGCGGCCACGGAGCGAGCAGCGTCAGCAATGCCGAGACGCCGACCATCGAGAAGGATCCGAATGCGAGTGCCCGCTGCGGACGCAGATAGGGACGTACGCGACGGAAGTCCTTGAAGAAGGCCCAAGGGCTCGGGCGTGAGCGGCGCAGCCTCATCGACGTGCTCCGGCAGCGGCCGCGATCGATTTGCCCGGCTCTTCGTCCTCGCCGCCGCCCGCGGACCGGGCTTCGGGAGCACCTGGCGCAGCCGGCCGGACGATGCTGAACGCCGGTTGATGGCGCAAGGCCGCGACGGCATCACGGCTGGAGCCTGCGGCAAGCACACATCCGCCGGTGATCGCGGCAGCCGCGATCAGCGCGGATAGCCCAAGTAGGCCGGCTGCGATCAATGCGCCATCGGCAAACGCCCAGATCGCGAGCGCGGTGAGCACGGCGGCAAACCCACACTGCCAGGGGGACGGCGACGGCCGCACACGTGTGCGGACCAGCTGCTTTCCGCGGCCATGCTCCTCGGCAACGAGACGGATGCGGACACCGGCGAGCGCGCCTGCCGTCACCTCAAACTCCCAGCGCGAGAATTCATCGCCGCGACGGACCACGAAGCCCTTGCTACGCAGCGTTGTCTCCACCTGCTTGAGGCGATCCTCGACGGGGCGCCAGGCCTCAAGCCAGACCGACATCGTCCCCGGCAGCCCGAGCGAAGCGGCGTGCCGCGGCCGCCGCCATGGCGACAGGCCGTTCTCGAGACGGCCCCGCAATCGTGCGACCGGTTGCAGAAGATGCAGCCCGACCGTCAGCGCGTACCGCGAGGGTCGTCTGTCTATGCCGACAAAACGCGCCGCGGATGCTCCGAGCAGCGCATGCCCGACGAGGATCCCGGCCACCACCATGAGCGGTAGTGCCGCAAGGCGCAGCTCAGACCAGACAGCGCTGCCGGCTGTGAGAGCCACGAGCATGCCCGCCAGGAGATTCAGTTCGGGCGTCCCACCGATCGAAATCAGACGCGATCCGCGGTGACCGACGTCCGGCTGAAACGCGCCCAGACCCCATACGCCGTAGTAGACGCGTGACCGGCTGAGCCGGCTCACGGCGCTTGGTGCGTAGAGCCGTCCGTGCCAGCGCGGCTGCCCGATCGCGTTGTACTTCTCAGGCCACTTGCGTTCAAGCATCGCCTCGGCCGCGCCGTAGCCGCGCTGCTGATCGAGGTAGCGGCGGACGCTCGGCCGGCGGTGATGCCACACCACCGCGGCCGGATGAAAGCCGATCGTCATCCCGCGCCCTTGAAGCCGCCAGCAGATGTCGACATCGTCCCCGGCGCGCACGAACTGCTCGTCGAAACCGCCGACGGCCCGCAGTGCGACGCGACGGAAGGCCATGTTGCAGCCAGGGATGTGTTCTGCGAGCTCGTCCGTCAAGAGCACGTGCTGTGGGCCCCCAGGGGAGTTCGCGACGCAAGCCGCGACGGCGCCGTCCTCGGCGAACGGGAGATTTGGACCGCCGACCGCTGCATGACCGGAGTCCTCGAATGCGATCGACAGGAACGTGAGCCAATCGGGATCCGGCGCCGCGTCGTCATCGATGAACGCGACGAACTCGCCGCTCGCCGCCGAAAGACCGGCGTTGCGCGCCGCACTGAGCCCGTTGGCTTTGGTGCTGATCACGGTTGCGCCGTGGTGAGCGGCGATCTCGGGACTGGCATCGGTCGAGCCGTCGTCTACGACAATCACCTCGTAGTCCGGATAGGTCAGCCGCCCCACGCCGGCGAGGCATTCGTCCAAGGTGGCGGCGCCGTTGCGAGTGCAGACCACGACCGAGAAAGACGGCTGCGCTCGTTCATCGACGGCCGGGACACCCGCGTAGGCGCTGCGGACCGCATCGAGCGCGGGCTTCGGCCGGGCGCCGCGGTCGGTCAGGCCGAAGTCCCAATCGAGGATCTCCTCGCCTCCACGGTGCCATTCGTCGGTCCACGCGAATGCGAACGCGCCGCCGGCACCGGCACGGAAGCAACTGCGAATCTGGGCGTAGAGACTGGCGGCCTGGGCCGTAGTGCCGTTGCGCCGGCTGTCGAGCCCGATCTCGGTGACGATCAACGGCCGCTCGCCCGCGATGTTCTGCAGGCGCGCGAGGTACTCGCGCAGCTCGGCGGGATCCTCGAGGTAGACATTGAAAGCTGCGAAATCGAGGAACGGCAGTCGCAGATACTCGGTGCTCGGGTAGCCGGCGTAGGTCACCAGCGCGCCCGGATCCGCCGCCCTCACCGCGGCGCACATGCGGCCGAGGAAGCGCTCGATACGACGCCGGCCGTGCCAACGCACGATCGACGCCGGGATCTCGTTGCCGATGACGAAGGCAAGCAGGGCCCGATGCCCTGCGACGCTGGCCGCCGATTGCCGCGTTCTGGAGATCAGATCGGCGGCACGCCGTCGATCGTCGAGAAACGCGATGTGCTGTTCCCACGCCAGGCCGACCAGGACCCAGATCCCGCGCTCAGCGGCGAGATCCAGCATCCACCGCTGCGGCACCGAATAGGTCCGGATCGCGTTGATGCCGGCCGCTCTCATCGCGTCGAAGTCGCGAATGACACGCGCACGATCGATGTCGTCATCCTCGGCCGCGAACGGTCCATAGGTGACGCCACGCGGCCACAGGCGCGACTGTCCGACTGCCAGCAGCTTGCCGTCGACTCGCGGGCGGCCGTCGCCCGGCACCGCGGTGCGCATGTCCCCGGCTGTTCCGGTCAAGCGGTGGTCGTGTCGGGCATCTCCATGAAACCGAGAGACGAGACGAACCGCTGAAGCTCACCGAAGATACGACGTTCGTCTAATGGCCATCGGGTTACGACCATGTGGGGCGATCCTCTCCGCATAGTCCCTCCCGTCGGCATCAAACGAGTCCCTGACGCCGCCCTGGTCGCAGCCGCGCGGCGTGGCAGCCACCGGGCGGAATCAGAGATCGTGTCTCGCTATCGAGCTCCGCTGATGTCCTTCTGTTTGGGCCTGGTGGGCACGAACTCCGCGGACGACGTCGTCAACCAGGCGATGCTCCAGGCCATCACCGCTCTGCGTCGCGGTGACCGACCGCAGGAGCTGCGTCCCTGGCTCTTTACGATCGCCCGCCGCTGCGCGATAGATGTGCTGCGGCACACGGGGCGTCACGACGCCCTCCATGACGACCAGCCCCATAGCCTCGGGCCGTCTCAGCAAATCGAACAGCGCGAGACGATGCGTGGGATCGTGGGGGCCCTCGGCCGGCTGCCGGAGCCAGAGCGCCGGGCGCTGGTGGCGCGCGAGATGGAAGGCGCCAGCTACAACGAGATCGCCGATGAGCTCGGACGATCCGTCGGAGCCGTGCGCCAGATGATCTATCGGGCGCGCTCGGTTGTTCGTTCCGGCGCGACAATGCTGTTGCCATGGCTGCCACACGCGGGTGGCGTCAAGACGACTGTTTTCGGCGGCTCATCGCTCGCGGCACTGGGCACTGGCCTCTCCGCGACGACGCTGCTCTTCGTGGGAGCGCCGGCCCTGCACACCGAGCGGCCGGTGGCGCCCGCACGATCGGCGAGTGTCAGTGCCCCTACGGCGCGGCCAGGGCTTGTGATACCGGCGCGCTCCGGCCTCCCGCCGGAAACGTCGGCCGGCGATTCGCCAACGGCGGCTCATGCAAATGACGCTCCTGCGCCCGCGCCAGCACCGGCCGTGCCTCAGCCTGCGACCACAACGGGCGCCGACCCTGACAGCAGCCCGGCCGCGCACGACCAGTCCGGCAGCAAGTCAAGTCATGCCCATATTCCGCCCGGGCAGAGCAAGCAGAAGGCCCATGGGCGCAGCGCGGGCAACGGTCAGGGCGTAGGCAACGCCGGCGTCAACCAGGGTGACAAGTCGAACGCCGGCCACGGCGCGTCGCACGGGAAGGGACCCGACCGGCCGTCAGCTCCAGCCGACGCGCCGGCGCCGGCGCCGGCCGCCTCCCAACCAGCGAACGACTCAGACGCCCAACCGTCTCAGCGTCCCCCCACGCCAGTCGATGTGGGCAAGCCGGATCACCCGCATGTACGAAGCCTCGTGCTTCTCGTTGATCAGGCGATCTTTCGATAGACCTTGTGCGGCGTGACCTCTTCGTAGCGAGGGTCCGGCAGCACAAGCGTTTCGATGATCAGCTTGATCTGCTGCGCGTCGATCTGCTCCTCGGTCATGAATTCGTCACGATTGTCGGCCATCCATTTCGATTTGGACACCGACCAGAAGTAGTCATCGAAGTCGATTCGCCCACCGACCTTGAGCAGCTTGTCGGCAAGGAAGAACGCAAGCCCGTCGTGCAAGAGCGTGTGTGCACCGTCGAGGTAGATGTAGTCGTAGATCTCGCCGCCAGTGTCCTGGATCTGCTTGAGCAGACTCCAGTTGTAGGAGTCCCAATGGCGACGCGTGTTGCCGAAGCCGACGACGTTGTCGTAACCGAGCTCGTTGAGGTCTGCGATCAGTTCACCGAGCTTGCCCTGGAAGTCGTACAGGTGCAGAGCGCCCCGTCGATCCAGGATCTTCGCCAGTTCCCGCGTGGTTGCGCCGATGCCGACGCCGATCTCGGCCACGACTGGATCGATGCCGTCGGCGACGAGCGCCGCCACGTTTTCGCACACGGTCGTGTCCGCCGCCGACAGTGTCTCGAAGCCCGGCGCGTTGATGTTCTCAAGCATGTGTTGCCCTCCAGAACTCGGTTCTCGGCGATCACGAGTTATCGCTCATCGCCGCGGGCGCGACAACCTACTCCGGCGGTTTGCGAGCTTCGTACAGCCGTCCAGATTTCAGCTCAGGTGCGGCACACCGAGCCGTGGCCTCTGTCCTGTTCACCCGCGATGATCACGAAATGTCCACGCTGCTCACCGTGCTCACAATCGCGACGGCACTCGGCTCGGGGCTTGCCGCCGGGTTCTTCCTGGCGTTCTCGGCATGCGTGATGAAGGCGCTGGCGCAGCTGCCGGCGGCTCAGGCAGTCGCGGCGATGCAGAGGATCAACGTCGTCGTCATCAACCCGTTCATCATGCTCACGCTGTTCGGCACTGGGCTTGCCTCGGCCGCATTGCTGATCGTCGCGATCGCAGACTGGGACAGTTCGTACGGCCCGTATCTGGTCGCCGCCGCCGCGGTCTATCTAGTCACTTCCGTTGTGGTGACGATGACCGCGAACGTGCCGCGCAACGACGCTCTCGAGCGTCTCGATCCCGCCAGCGCGCAGGCCGCCGACTCCTGGCCCACCTATCTGCGCGAGTGGACCGCGTGGAACCACGTCAGGACGGTCGGGCCACTGGTCGCCTCCGGACTGGCGATGGCCGCGCTCGTCGCGGCATAACTCCTTGCTCGCGGGACATTCGAGGGAGCCGCCGGCTCCCACTCGGATGGTTCACAAGATCTCCACGACCTGATCACCGGCCGATAACGGCGGGAAACGGTCCCGGACCGAGGATGACGCCGTCCGTGAATCCGCGAAAGGAATCGTCATGAAGAAACTCGCCCAGACGGGCATCCTGGTTGGGGCGCTCGCCATCGCCGGCGTCGGTGCGTCGGTCGCGACCGCCAAACGTGACGAGCCGCCGACAGCGGCGTACCTGGCTCCGATTCCGCTCGGCGTCGACTCCGGCGGCCGGCAGTGGAATCTCGGCGGATTCAGCGGCCTCGCGCCGATCGGCTCATCCGGCAAGAAGTACTGGACGCTCACCGACCGCGGGCCGAACGACGACGCCGATCGCAAGCTCGCCGACGATTCGGGCGCCTACTGCGCGACGAAGCCAAGCGGCAAGGTCATCTTCATGCCGGAGTTCACGCCGGAGATCGACAAGCTCCGCGTAAAGGCCGGCGCCATCGAGGTGCGCAAGCGGATCCAGCTGCACGACGGCGCGAACAAGGCGTCCGGCAAGCCGAACCTGACGTTCGACGAGAACACTTACCTCCAGACGGACGCCGTCAACAAGACATGCGCGAAGCTGCCAGACACCAACGGCGTCATCGACCCGTTCGGTGTCGATACAGAGGGCATCGTCGTCGACCCGCGCGACGGCAGCTTCTGGCTCGCCGACGAGTACCGGCCGAGCATCCTGCGCGTCGCGCGTGACGGCCAGATCCTGTCGCGCATCGTGCCCGAGGATCTCACCAGCCCATCGATCCCGACAGCCACCAACTACGCCGCTGCGCTGGCGGCGGCGGGCGGCACCTTCGCGGTGCAGCCCAAGTTCCCGGCGATCGTCAACGCCTTCCGCAAGAATCGCGGCTTCGAAGGACTGGCCCTCTCCCCCGACGGCAAGAGCCTGTACACGGTCGTGCAGAGCCCGCTTGATTTCCAGGCGCTCGGTGTGTCGAACGCGAACCGCAACCTCGCACGCAACTCGCCGTACATCCGCGTATTCAAGCTCGACATCTCCAAACCCACCAAGCCGGTGCTGAAGGCTCAGTGGATCTACCTTCTGTCGCGGGGCTTCTCGAGCGCCGTTCCGGACAAGATCTCCGACGTCCAGTGGGCGGGCGACGACACACTCCTGATCCAGGAGCGCGACGATGAGCGGCCGACCGCGATCACCAATTACTACAAGGCCGATTTCACCGCCGCGACGAACCTGCTCGCTCCCGGCGCCGCGGCCGATCTCGCCGCCAAGACGACGGTGCCGACGCTGGAGATGACCAACCCGGTCCCGGCGTTCATCACGCCGGCGACCAGCAGCCTCGCCGTCGACGTCGATCAGCTGCTGACGGCCGGCGGCTTCCTCAACTCGAAGATCGAGGGCAGCGCGCTGATGAAGAACTGGGGCCGGGAAGGCCTGCTCGCTGTCCTCAACGACAACGACTTCGATCTCGATCACACGGCCCTGCCGGGCCTGTTCCCGACATCGGTGCCGACGCAGCTAGACCGGTTCCGGTAGTCGCTTAGGCAGTCCCTGAAAGTCGCGCCCGCGCCAGGTCGATGATCTCGTCGACTTGCGCGGGCGCCAGCGGCGCCGCCGCTTGACCGGATCGCAACGCCAGCGCCCGGTCGATCGGCGTCGGATCATCGAGCCGGGTCTGCGCCCAGCGCGCGGCGTCGGTCTTAGAACGCCACTCGCCATCACTGGCCCACGCCCAGGCCCGGCACGCGGCTAGGACCGTGCCGGGGCTTGCGGGCTCATGCTGCCGGAGCCAGATCAGGGATCGCAGCAACGCTGTCCCGATCAGCGCCGGCGAAGGAGCTGGGAACACACTGGACGCCGCCGGCCCGAACAACGGAATGCCGTGCTCGCGCCCAATAGCGATGTCCGTGACAAACCAGAACCGCTCCGCATCGTCGATCTCATAGTCAGTGCGGGATACGTCTCCTCCCGTATTGAGATTGAGCTGCGGAGCCGCACCCGCTTCGTGATCGAGCCCGGCGCGCGAGTAGAGCACGAATTCAAGGCGACGCGCGGGGCAAGGCATTGCCTGATGCGACAGCGTGCGAGCGAGGCCCCGCAGTCCGGCGCGCGGCAACCGATCTTCCGTGACGGCCTGCACGTCGAGATCGCTGCGTCGTATGTCGAAGTCTCCGAGCGCCGCGGAGCCGAAGAGCCACACTCCGACGAGATCGCTCCCAACAGAACGCTTGAGACGCACGACCAGGTCGCCTAGATACCGCGTGACCTCTGGGGGAAGCATGGTCAGACGGCCTTCGCTTTGGATTCGGCTCGATCGGGGAAAGTCAGCCATGGCTCTTCTCGTTCTGTCGGTGGTCATCTTGCTGGTGATCCTGTTCATCGTCTTCGGCACCGGTCTGGTGGCGGGCCTCGTAGATCAGTACAAGGCAAAGCACGGTGAGCCTCCGACGCCGATCTCGGACATGTCACGAGACGTGCCGCACGCCGACGATCCCGCCGACCTGGCACAGCGCCGCAACGACTCCTAGCAGAGCTTCGATGGCGCTGACCGAAATAGATGTCGATGTCTCACCGGAACGCTGCTTCGAGGTGTTGTCCGATCCGCGCTCGTACGCGTATTGGGTGGTCGGTTCACGCGAGGTTCGCGCGGCCGATGCGAACTGGCCGGCGCCAGGGTCGCGGTTTCACCACACGGTTGAGCCCGGGGTCGAAGACCACACGGTGGTCGAAGAGGTCGAGCCCAACCGCCGCTTACGGCTACGCGCGCGCTTCCGGCCACTCGGCACGGCCTTCGTAACGCTGACGATGCAGCCGCGGGGCGGGGGCTGCCGGCTGCGTCTGGAGGAGGAACCGGCTGATCGGTTATCGCGGCTGATGTTCAATCCGCTCGCCGATCGCCTGCTGCATCACCGCAACGTCGCTGCCATCGAACGGCTCAAGCGGCTGGTGGAGGGCACCGTCCCGATCCCAACCGACGGCCGGGACCCGAAGGCAGCGGGTCGCACCAGCACATTGCGACGCGGCTCGGTGGCGGCACTGACCGGAGTCTTCGCAATCCTGGCCTACGTGGCGTTTACGCGGATCAAGGCCTGAACGGATGCCCGATGCAGTCGTGATCGGGGCAGGCCCGAACGGGCTCGTCGCCGCGAATATGCTCGCCGACGCGGGCTGGGATGTCCTCGTAGTAGAGGAGCAGGCAGAGCCCGGCGGGGCGGTGAAGTCGGCGGAGCTGACCGAACCCGGCTTTGTCAGCGACGTGTTCAGCTCCTTCTTTCCACTCGCGGTCGCCTCGCGACCGTTGGGCGACCTGCACCTCGAGGATCACGGCCTGCGCTGGCTGCACAGCGCGATTGCCTCGGCGCATCCGTCCGCGAACGGGACCTGCGCGCTGCTTTCCACGGATCTTGAGGAGACCGCTGCCTCCATGGAATCCTTCGCTGACGGAGACGGCGAAGCGTGGCGCCGGCTGTACTCACTCTGGGAACAGATCGGCGACGGGGTGATGGAGACGCTCGGCGCCGGTTTTCCGCCGCTGCGAGCCAGCGCCAAAATCGCGGCGCGACTGGGTCCCGCCGAGACGATGCGGCTGCTGCGAATGAGCCTGCAGGGTGTGCGCAGGCTTTCCGAAGAGCGATTCGCGGGAGCGGGCGGCGGCCGGATCCTCGCTGACAACGCGCTGCACGCAGACCTCGCGCCCGAGTCGCCGCCATCGGCGATCTACGGGTTCGTGCTCGCGTCGCTGGGGCAGCAGCACGGCTTCCCGGTGCCTGAGGGCGGGGCCGGTCGGCTCACCGACGCGCTGGTGGCACGTCTGGTGAAGGCCGGCGGGGAGGTCCGCTGCGGCGAGCGCGTGGACGGGATCTCCGTGCGCGCCGGACGGGCGACGGGGGTGCGGCTGACCGGCGGCGATGAGATCACGGCCAAACGCGCGATCCTCGCCGATGTCGATGCACCGCAGCTTTACCGAGAGCTCTTGCCGCGCCAGGCGGTGAGCAACCGCCTGCTCACCGACCTCGAGGCCTTCCAGTTCGACTACGGCACGGTCAAGGTCGACTGGTCGCTGGAGGCTCCGATTCCCTGGATGGTGCCTGACGCCGGTCGCGCCGGCACGGTCCACGTCACCGACGACATGAACCAACTCACGCAGCAATCCGGTGAGCTTGCGATGCAGCTGATCCCGGCCAAGCCGTTTCTCGTGATGGGCCAGTACTCGTGCGTGGATCCGTCGCGCATGCCGCCCGGTAAGGAGGTCGCGTGGGCTTACACGCACATCCCTCAACGCAGCCGCGGCGACGCCGGTGGCCGACTGAGCAACGACTGGAACGACGATGACCTGAATGTCTTCGCCGAGCGGATCGAAGAACAGGTCGAACGTGTCGCGCCCGGCTTTCGAACCATGATCCGCAAGCGTCACATCCTCGGTCCGCATCAGTTCGGGCGTGCCGACCGCAACCTGGTCAACGGCGCGCTCAACGGCGGCACGGCACAGCTTCACCAGCAGCTGGTTTTCCGACCGACGCCGGGCCTGGCGCGGCCGGAGACGCCGATCCGCCACCTCTACCTCTGCTCGGCGGCGATCCACCCCGGCGGTGGCGTGCATGGTGCCTGCGGAGCCAACGCGGCGCGTGCCGCCCTCGCATGGGACCGGGCGCGTCGGGCGATCCCGATCGCGGCGCCGGCGGCGTTCGGGTTGACCCGCGCGCTGCGTGCACGACGCCGCAAGCGCTGAACCGGTCGCTCAAGCAGATCCGCTGCAGTTACACGGCGACACGCCATGAAAAGACAGCGGATCGCTCAGTCGCGGCGCTTGGGCGAGCCGTCCTCGTCGGACTCGCGCTCCTCTTCAGGTACCGCCTCTTCCTGCTGCTCCTCTGGGCGCTGGTCACCCCTACGCGTCTTGCGCGGGTCTTCGTCAAAGCGGGGCGGTTCATCGGGCTGTTGGTCGGCCATGGCGACCGTTTACCCACGCACCCGTGGCTCAAGCGGATCCGCCAGCCAGGAAGCGTTCGGTCATCGCCCGGAAGAAATCCATACGCGTGATCACGCCTTGGACGCGACCCACCGCGACGACGGGAATGATCAGCACGCGGTGATGCATGAAGATCTCAGCGATCTGCGTGTCGGCGAAGTCCGGGCCCACATCGATGTGCTCCGTATTCATGTAACGGGCCACCGGCTCGTTACGGCACGAGTCGCGCTTCTCCAGCGCATCGTCGAGTGAGCGCGAGATGAAAGCCGCCCCATGCAGTTGGCCGAGGTAGCCCGGGAACAGCGCCTCCATGAACTCGCGCTCACCGAAGATTCCCTTGTACTTCTGGTGTCCGTCGACAACGGGGATCGCCGGCAGCCCGCTGTCAGCCAACTGGCGCACCGCCTCGGCGACCGTGTCGTCCACATGGATCGGCTGCGGCTCATGCAGCGCGAGGTCACTGATCGTTTGTGGAGTCATGCGTACCTCACCATTACGTAAAGGGTGGCCAGGGCCAGCGACACGAGTGTCACGGGTATCCCGTACTTGAGGAATTCCCAGAAACTGATGGGGTAGCCCGCCCGACTGGACATCCCTGACGCCGCGACATTGGCGGCGGCCGCGATGATCGTGGCATTGCCGCCGAAGCATGCTCCCAGTGCCAGCGCCCACCAGTAGGCGTCGTCCTGACCGCCCCCTAGCGAGTCGACGACGGGAATCATCGCCGCGGTAAACGGAATGTTGTCGACAACTCCCGAACCAAGCGCGGAGACCCAGAGGGTTCCCAGCAGCTCGGCCGTCCGGTCGCCTCCGGTGATCGACGCGATG
This sequence comes from Baekduia sp., assembly GCA_035554055.1. Classification (GTDB taxonomy): domain Bacteria; phylum Actinomycetota; class Thermoleophilia; order Solirubrobacterales; family Solirubrobacteraceae; genus Baekduia. Next base: position 27,035 of record DATMIZ010000103.1, read on the forward strand.
CCATCCGCCACCTCGCCGAGCGCGCCGGTCTGCTCCAGCGCGCCGACCATCACGAACAGGCCGATCAGGAAGAACAGGGTCGGCCACTCGATGCCCGCAATCGCCTGGTGCAGTTCCTTACGAGTCACGAGCAGCATCACGGCCGCCCCCGCCAAGGCGATCGTCGCCGGTTCCAGCTCCAGCGTCTTATGGAAGAAGAACAGCAGGATCGTGATCACCAGGATCGGCACGGTCCGCCATGCCTCCCCCGCGTCCTCGATCGAGCGCGCGGCGTCCAGGTCCATCACGCGTCGCCGGGCCTGCTCGGTGATCTGCAACTGACCTCGAAATGCGAAGTACAGGCCGCCGATCACAACGGCGCTTGTGATCAGGACGATCGGCGCGAGATTCGCGATGAAGGCCCCGAAGGAGAGCCCGGTATGTCCCGCGATGAGGATGTTCGGCGGGTCGCCGATCAGCGTCGCCGTGCCGCCGATGTTGGAGGAGAAGATCTCGATCATCACGAGCGGCACCGGGTTGACGTCCAGCGCATCGGCCAGCACGAACGTGATCGGCACGATCAAGAGCATGGTGGTCACGTTGTCCAGGAACGCCGACAGCACCGCCGTCGTCACCGCCAGGGCCAGGACGACGGCCAGCGGCCGGCCGCGCGACCACTGGCCGGCCTTGATCGCCAGCCACGTGTAGACACCGGTCGCCTCGGTGATCCACACCATCAGCATCATGCCCGTGAGCAGGCCGATCGTGTTGAAGTCGATCGCTTCGATCGCGTGGTCCTGGTCGATGACCTGCGCCAGCACGACGAGTGTCGCCCCGAGTAGCGCGACCTTGGTGCGATCGACCAGTTCCAACGCAATCAGAGCCAGCGCGACCACGAAGATCACGATCGCCGCGGTCATCGGAAGGTCCAGCGGTTGGTGCGACATCTCAGGCAACTAGCCATAGGTCCTTTCGGGTCGGCGAAATGTGTTGCCGACCAGGCTTCCCGGCGCACCGATGCCGACGTTACTCGAAACCTGGTGTCGCCGACATCGGGGACTCTCAGCTGGGCAACGAGGCGCCCGCGAGAGCGAGCACGATGCCTGCGACGCCGGCAGCGAGCAGAGTCGTCAGCACACCTCGACGCAGCACGAACAGCAGCAGCGCCCCGCCGGCGAGCACCGCGTATTGCCAGTCTTCGGTGAGGGCCAAGGCGAGCGGAATGCTCGAACCAAGGATCGCGCCGATCGCTGCCGGGCCGGCACCGGCGAGAAACGCGCCGGCGCGCGGGTCGGTACGGAGGCGGTCGAAGCGTTCGGCGCCCAGGAGGATGAACCAGAACGATGGTGCAAAGGCGACGAACGCCGCCAGCAGCGCGCCGCCGATCCCGTTCGCCGCGTAGCCGATGACAGCGACCGTCTGGACGACCGGTCCCGGCGTGGCCTGGCCGAGCGCGACGGCGTTGAGGAACTCGCCGTCCGTCATCCAGTGGTAGTTATCCACGGCGTCGGCCTGCATCAGCGGGATAATCACGAAGCCGCCGCCATAGGACAGCGCACCGACCTTGAACGCGGTCCAAGCCAGCGCAGCGAGTCCGCCCGTCGCGGCGACCACGGCCAACCCACCGACCACCGCCGCCGGGTTGAAGGTGAGCGTCGCACCCGCGCCCAGTACGCGCCTGCGCAGCAGCTCCGCAACGCCGCATGCCAGGAGCGCCAGCACCAGCCATGGGCCGATCAGCACCGTGGCGAGTACTCCGACCAGGAGATAGATCGTCCAGCGACGAGAATCGGCGGCGCGCGCCCGGCTCGGGCCGATGAGGTCGACGGCGGCGCGCACCGCCACAGCCGCGACGACCGCGGCGGCACCGGCGCCGAGTCCGCGCACCCAGTCCGGTGGCGAGCCTAGGAACAGCGCCGCCAGCGCGATGATCAGCACCAGCCCCGGCACGATGAACGCGGCGCCACCGATCAGCGCGCCGGCGATTCCGCGAAGCTGCCATGCGCAGAAGATGGCCAGCTGCGTCGAGGCCGGCCCCGGCAGCAGGTTGGTCGCGGCGATGCCGTGCTCGAAGTCCTCCTCGGATATCCAGCGCCGCCGCTTGACGCAGAGATCACGCAGCAAAGCGATGTGCGCGGGTGGCCCGCCGAACCCGACGCAGCCGATCCGTCCCCATTCGCGCAGGATCGCCCCCAACCCCACCTGCGTGCCGTTCGTACCCGGCCTGGCATTCGACGGCATCGCG
>DATMIZ010000104.1:0-4720 GCA_035554055.1 Baekduia sp.
CTTCCCCGAAGACGACGTCTCCGACTACGGAACCGACGACGAGGAAGATCTGATCAATCCGCGCATCACGGTCCTGCGCCGTCAGTGCGTGCGGGCGACCTGCAACCTGCTCGTGCAGGTCGACGATCCGGAGCCGAGCGCCGGCATCGACACCGTCGAGGCCACGGTGAAGACCGTCAGCAAAGCGTGCGCCGCCAAGGTGGCCAAGAAGACCAAGCGCTGCGCGAAGGCCTCCAGGCAACGCCGCCTGAAGGTGCATTCCGGTGGCGGCGACATCTACTCGATCACCGCGACGCGCCTCAAGCGCGGGCGTCAGACCTTCAGGATCCACGCGTTCGATGACGCCGGCAACGTCGGCGCCAAGCGCGTCACGATCAAGTCGAAGCGGTAACGCGCACAGCCCCATAGGCCGCCGCGGTGCGGGCGGCGACATCGTCCCAATCGAAGCTCTGCACGTGGGCCGCCGCGTCGGCCACGAGCTGGTCGCGCAACACAGGCTCCGTGAGCACACGCTCCATCGCGCGTCCGAGCGCAACGGAGTCGCCCGACGCGAACCGGAACGCCGCCGCCGAGGCGGGCACGACCTCGCGCAACCCACCTGTGTCGGCAACGATGCACGCGCATCCTGAGGCCATCGCCTCCAGCGCGACAAGCCCAAAAGGCTCATAGATCGAGGGGACGACCGTCAGATCGGCGACCCGGTAGAGCGAATGCAGCAGGTCGTCGCCGGCCCAGCCGAGGAAGCTGCCATGAGCATCGAGCCCGAGCGCGGCTGCGCGTGCTCGCAGCTCGGGCTCGTGGTTGCCCGAACCCGCGATCACGAAACGTACGTTGCCGAGGCGGTCGATCAGGCCTCCCGCGCCGCCGAGCGCGTCCAGCGCGTCCTGGAATCCCTTCTCGTAGACGAGCCGGCCGATCAGCAGGATCAGGCGCTCGCTCGGAGCTGCAAAGCGCGCGCGCAGGGCGGGCAGATCTGAGACCGGACGCAGATCGGCGGCGTCGATCCCGTTCGGGATCACCTCGATCCGCGCGGGATCGAGCGCGAATATCGCGGACACGTGGTCGCGCATGTAATGGCTGCAGACGATCAGGTGATCGGCTCTGTGTGCCATCCAGCGCTCGATCGCGTGGATCTGTGACCTCGGCGACTCGGTGACCGCGCCCTGGTGGCGCCCGTGCTCGGTCGCGTGGATAGTTGCCACGAAGGGCGCGTCGGCGATGGCGGCGAGACGGTGCGAGGCGTCGGCGACGAGCCAGTCGTGGCCGTGTACCACGTCGAATCCCAGCTGCTCGCAGAGCTCCCGCCCGCGCGCAAGGAAGCCATCGTTCATCCCCGCGACCCAATCCAGGAAGCGATCGGTCTGCAGGGGGAATGGCGGCGTCTCGACGCGGTGCACGATGACGCCGTGGCGGTCCTCCCGCGGCGCGGTGCTCGCCCCCGCGCGCGTGATGACGTGCACCTCGACGTCCTGGCCGGCGACGAGCGCCTCGGACAGTTTGCGGACGTGACGCGCGAGTCCGCCCTCGATCACGGGCGGGTACTCCCAGGAGAGATTGAGGACCCGTAGCGGCACCGCCGGGATCTTAGGCGCAGCGACTCGCCGACAGAGCCACTTAGAGTGTCGGCGTGCTCGCCAGCGCCGGAGCAGAACACCTCGACCTCGTATTGCTGGGCGTGCTCGTCGGAGTCGCGGCGCTACTCGTCGTCGCCTACCGCTCGCAGGTCCCGTACCCAATCCTGCTCGTCATCGGTGGTTGCGCGCTCGCGGCATTCCCGAACGCCGGATCGCTGACGCTCAGCCCGGATCTGGTGCTGATCATCTTCCTGCCTCCGTTGCTGTACGCGGCAGCCTTCTTCAGCTCGCTGCAGGACCTGCGCTCGAATATCAAGCCGATCTCAGCGCTCGCGATCGGCCTCGTGGTGTTCACGACGCTCGGCGTCGGCTTCGTCGCACACGAGGCGATCGATGGACTGAGTTGGGGCGCCGCGTTCCTGCTGGGTGCCGTGCTGTCTCCCACCGACCCGGTCGCCGCCAGCGAGATCGCTTCGCGAGTGCGCGCGCCGCGGGGCTTCGTCCGCATCGTCGAGGGCGAGTCGCTCGTCAATGACGCGACCGGGCTGATCGCGTACAAGTTCGCGCTCGCGGCGACCGTCACCGGGAGCTTCTCGGTGCTCGATGCGGCCGGTAGCTTCGCGGTCAACGCGGTCGTGGGCGTGGCGATCGGCATCGCCATCGGCGTGCTGATCACCCGCATCCGCAGCATGATCGACGACGCGCCCACGGAGATCGCGATCTCGCTGTTCACGCCCTACTTCGCCTATCTGCCCGCGGAGGCGCTGGGCGTGAGCGCCGTGCTGGCGGCGGTCGTCAGCGGCATCTGGCTTGGCTGGCAGTCGCCGCGGCTAATCACGCCGCAGACGCGGATCCAGGCATTCGCGTTCTGGGAGATCCTGATCTTCCTTCTGAACGCCACGCTGTTCGTGCTCGTGGGGCTACAGCTGCCCGCGATCACGAGCGCGGTCACAGACCAGTATTCGATCGCTCAGCTCGCCGCTTACGGGGCGCTCGCCGCTGGAACCGTGATCGCGCTGCGCTTCCTGTGGGTGTGGCCGGTGACATATGTGCCGCGCCTGCTCTCGCGACGTATCCGCGAGCGCTACGACGAGCCGGTCAAGACGCACGTCTTTCTTGTCGCTTTCACTGGAATGCGCGGCGCCGTCGCCTTGGCCGCCGCGCTTGCGATCCCCGCCGACGTCGCCGCGCGTGATCTGATCGTGTTCCTCGCGTACGTCGTGATCCTCGTGACAGTCGTCGGCCAGGGGCTCACGCTTCCGCTCGTGATCAAGGCGCTGAATGCGCGTGAGGATTCGCTCGCCGAGGCCGAACTCGAGGCGGAGGGCCGACTGCGCGCCGCCCACGCAGCGATCGCGCGGCTCGACGAGCTGGAGGGTGAGGACTGGTTTCCAGAGGAATCGCGCCAACGCATGTCTTCGCTCTACGACTTCAGGATCCGGCGCTTCACAGCGCGCCTGGATGCCGAGGACGACGGCGCCATCGAGGAGCGCTCGCGCGGCTTTCAGCGCCTGCGCCGCGAAGTGCTCGAGGCGGAGCGCGGTGAGATCATCCGACTGCGTAACTCCGGCGTGATCACCGACGAGATCATGCGACGCCTGGAACGCGACCTCGACCTCGAGGATGCGAGACTCGAAATCTGATGCATGACGTGATCCAGATCGTCGGCGCGCTGCTGATCCTTGCCGGCTTCGGGGCCGCGCAGGCCGACCGCCTGTCGCCGCACTCGGTGCCCTACCTCGTGCTGAACCTGGTCGGCTCGGCGATTCTCGCTGTGATCGCGTGGAACAGCCGCGACTGGGGCTTCCTGCTGCTCGAGGGTGTGTGGGCGTTCGTGTCCGCGTTCGGGCTCGTCGCGACATTGCGCGGCCACGAGCCCCTCGATCATTAGCCACGGCTTGGCCTGCGCATAAGGACCGCTTAGGTGGGCGGGCAATACTGCGCTCCGATTCAATAACACCCGCTAACGGGCATGACCGGTACAAATGGACAACGCAGGTGTATGGGCCTATGCGCGGAAAGTTCTCCGATACGCACAAGTGATCCGATTCGTCGTCCGATTATAGCGATGTGTGACGTACGGCTCATAGATGTTGACTAAGCAACGATCTCCGGTTAGAATCCCAACTCCGGGAATCGGTATTCCCCTCTCCCCCTCCGATTGAAAGACAGAATTGGCTACATCGACTCACCAGACTCCTGATCTACTGGTCGCCGATCCGCTGGATCTCCTCCTCCGTCGCGCAAGCCGCTACGAGCTGCTTACGCCTGCGCAGGAGATCGATCTCGCGAAGCGCATCGAGCGCGGCGACCTCGCGGCAAAGGATCTGCTCGTCAACTCCAACCTGCGTCTCGTGGTGTCGGTCGCGCGGCACTACGTGGGTCAAGGTCTGCAGCTTGAAGACCTCGTGCAGGAGGGAATGCTTGGGCTGATCCGAGCCGCCGAGAAGTTCGACTACCGCAAGGGGTTCCGCTTCTCAACGTACGCCACCATCTGGATTCGTCAGGCGCTGCAGCGCGGTCTCGACAACACGGGCCGCACGATCCGCCTGCCCGCAAACGTCGCGCAGCGCGCACGTCGCGTCGCGCGGGTCGAGCGCGAACTCACGGCGGAGCACGGCGAAGAGCCCTCAATCGAGGCAGTCGCACACGCGGCGAGCCTCACGGTCGAAGAGGTCGAGCTGATCAAGGAGCGCGACCGCGTTCTCGCATCGCTCGACGCATCGGTCTCAGACGATGGCGAGGCCACCCTCGGCGAGCTGCTCCCCAACGAGGGCGAGCAGGTCGATGAGCAGGTCGTCCGCGAGGGCTCCGCGAGGACGCTCCGCAAGGCCATTCATCGCCTGCCCGAGACCGAGCGCCGCGTCATCGGCCTGCGCTTCGGCACGGCCGGCGAGGGCGAACACACGATCACCCAGGTCGCGCGCACGCTCGGTATCGCTCCGCGCCAGGCGCGTGAAGCCGAGGAGCGCGCCCTGCGCACGCTCGCGGCTGAAGGCGATCTGAAGGCTCTGCGCGAAGCGGCCTAGTCACCTTCGACAAGTTGCAGTACCCGAGGCCCGCGAAAGTGGGCCTCGGTGGTTAAGCGGGCGTGAGCGTGCGTGTGACTCAGGCTGGCGTTGGGTGGGTTCGAGCGCGCAGTGGAG
>DATMIZ010000105.1:0-4059 GCA_035554055.1 Baekduia sp.
GTCAGGATCCTCGTGTTCAAGCTGGGCGGCCAGACGGGCGAGGTCGGTCCCCGTCGACAGATCCTTGTACTCGGCGCCGATCGTGAAGTCGTTGTCCAGGCCGATCGAGCCGACGGTGATCACCGGCAGTCCGCTCACCTGCTTGGCCCACCCCGCGAGGCTGCGCTGACCGTCGGAGCCGCTGAGCTCGGGGAACGCGGGCAGCCAGTGGCGCCGCGTGGAGACGTCGAGAAGGTCCGCCCCGGCTTCGGCCAGCGACCTTAGGATTGTCTCGAGCTCGGCCGGCGATTGCGCGATGCGGGCGGTGTACTGGAAGACCTTCCATTGCGAGAACCGGAAGGCGATCGGGTAGTGCGGCCCCACCGCGGCCCGGATCGCCGCGACGACCTCTGCCGCGAAGCGACTCCGCGCCTCGAGTGACCCGCCATAGGCGTCGGTGCGTTGATTGGTCCGATCCCAGAAGAAGAGATCCGGCAGATAGCCGTGAGCGCCATGAATCTCGACGCCATCGAAGCCGGCCGAGCGCGCGTTCAGAGCTCCCTGGACATAGGCCACCCGGGCTTCGTCGATGTCTGCTGCCGTCATCGCGCGGCCGACGGGTTGGAGGCCGACGTCGACGCCGGACGGGCTGACCGAGGCAACAGCCGGATGAATCGATGGTCGGTCGCCCCGCAGGGCCCCGGCGTGCCAGAGCTGGGCGAAGATCCGCCCACCGGCGTCGTGCACTGCGTCGGTAGCCAGCCGCCAACCCGCAAGCGCCTCATCGCCGTCTAGCCGAGGCACGTCGGGGTGCTCGGCGGCGGCCGGGTGCGGCACATACGTGCCCTCGCTGATGATGAGGCCGACGCCCCCGCCGGCGCGCCTGGCGTAGTAGCTCGCGACTTCGGCGGTTGCGATCCCCCCGGGCGAGAATTTCCGCGTCATCGGTGCCATAACCCAGCGGTTGCGCACCTCGACGGATGCGATGCTGGTCGGCGCGAAGAGTGATTCAAAGGTGTCGGCGGACCAAGAGGACATACGCGCATAGTGCCAGCGCAAACGAACAAGCGCAAGTTCGTTTAGCCGCGAGGGCTTCTGGTCGTGTCAGGCAGGAATCACCGCATGACGAGCCGACGGAAATGCCGCTTGCCGACCTGGAGGATCTTCCCGTCGAGAGCTTCAGCCTCGATCGCAATGACGGTGGGATCCAACACGTCCCCGTCCAGCTTCACTCCGCCTTGTTCGATGAGCCGTCGCGCCTGCGATCGCGAATGTCCGAAACCATCGGCGATCAGATCAGGGAGCTGCACGATGCCATTCGCGTCACCAATGTCCAGGTCGTCAATCTCGGTGGGCACATCCTTGGCCACGAACACGCGCTCGAACGCCGCTTCTGCCGCCAGCGCGGCGTCGGCGCCGTCGAACAGTTCGACGACCCCGCGGGCTAGGGCCCGCTTGGCGTCGCGCGGGCTCGCATCGGCCGGTCGCTCGATCGCCAGCAGCTCAAACCAGCCGTCCATCGCCGGATCGGGGAGGCGCATCGTCTTGCCGAACTTGTCCTCGGGCGGGTCCGTGACGCCGATCTGGTTGCCCAGCGACTTCGACATCTTGTCGGCGCCGTCGATGCCGGCAAGGATCGGCATCGTCAGGATCGCCTGCTCGGGCAGCCCGTATGCGCGCTGGACGTCGCGACCGAGCAGCAGGTTGAAAGTCTGATCGGTGCCGCCAAGCTCGATATCTGCCTGGATCGCCACGGAGTCGTAGCCCTGTAGCAGCGGATACAGCAGCTCGAGCACCGAGATCGGCTCATGCGCCTTGTAGCGCTTGGCGAAATCGTCGCGTTCGAGCACCTGGGCGACGGTCGCGACGCGTGCAAGCGAAAACAGCGCCTCGGCTTCCATATCGAGCCATTCCCCATTGAACCGGACCTCCAGCTTGGCCGGATCGTTGTCGAGCACGGTGAACGCCTGTTCCTGGTACGTACGGGCGTTGGCGTCGATCTCGTCGCCTGTGAGCACCGGCCGAGTCGACGAACGCCCAGATGGATCCCCCACGCGGGCGGTGTAGTCGCCGACGATCAGCACCACCTTGTGTCCCATGTCTTGAAACTCACGCAGCTTGCGCAACACGACGGTGTGGCCGAGGTGGATGTCGGGAGCCGTCGGGTCGAGTCCCAGCTTCACGCGCAGCTGCCGGCCCTCCGTGGCCGCCACGTTGAGCTTGTGCTCTAGCGCTCCAGCGGGCAGCGATTCATGCGCGTTGCGCAGGAGGAACTCGGCGTCATTTCCCATGAGGGCCAATGCTAGAGTCAGCCGCCTGAGCCGGCATTCCGCCGCCGCCGGCCCTCCCCGCTAGATGAGCGAGTACGACGCTCCTGACAACCCGCCGGATCTATTCGCCCTTGACGACGAGGCGGACGGCCAGCTGTCGCCGCATGACGACGACCTGATCGCGCAGCCGTATACCGGCGCGCTGGACCGGCTCAGCGCCACCGAGCGCCCGCGACACAAGCCTCGACTGAAGAAGCGCCGGACACTGGCGATTCTGCTGCCGTTGATGGTGCTGGCCCTGATCTCGACCGTCTTCGGGATGATGATGGCCGTCGCCGCGGATCTTCCCTCGCTCGAGCAGCTGCCGCAGACCGAGAACCGCAAGAACTCCGAGCTGTACGACATCCGCGGGCACAAGATCGGGACCCTGGCTTCCAACGAGGGCCGGATCATCGTGAAAGACGGCGACATCGGCGCCTACATGAAGTACGCGGTGATCGCCACTGAGGATCAGCGGTTCTACGAGAACTCGGGCGTCGACCTCAAAGGTATCGCCCGCGCCTTTATGCAGGACGTCACTTCCGGCGGCAAGGCCGTGCAGGGCGGTTCCACGATCACGCAGCAGTTCGTGAAGGTCGCGACCAAGAACCAGGACAAGCGCACGATCTTCAACAAGCTCCGGGAGTCTGCGCTCGCCTACCACATCACGCACAAGTGGACCAAGGACAAGATCCTCACCGAGTACCTGAACTCGATCTATTTCGGCAACGGCGCCTACGGGATCGAATCGGCCGCGCGCACGTACTTCAGCTCCAAACACCCGGAGTGCGGGAACCCTGAGATCCCGATCCCCGGCGAACCGGCACCACCCTGCGCGCGCGTGCTCGTGCCGGGCGAAGCGGCGATGCTCGCCGCAGTCATCGCTTCGCCGAGCGCCTACGACCCCGTCGCGCATCCCGTCGCCGCGCGCGACCGGCGCGACATGGTGCTCGGCAAGATGCTCGCCCAGAACCGGATCACGAAGAGCCAGTACGACGATGCGCTGACGGTGCCGATCCCCGACAGGGACGACATCAGGACCCCCAAACAGGACTCGATCGAGCCGTACTTCACTTCCTGGGTGCGGCAGGTGCTCGTGGACCGCGTCGGGGCACAGAAGGCGTTCGAGGGCGGACTGAAGGTGCAGACCACCATCGACCTCGATCTGCAGAAGGCCGCGCGCGATGCGATCGCCAACAATCTCTATCGCCAGGACGGCAGCGGCCCGACTGCCGCATTGGTCGCGATCGACAATGCGACCGGCGAGGTCCGCGCGATGGTCGGCGGCAAGAACGAGCGCGACCGGACCAACTCGGTCGAGGACGACTACCAGGCGGCGCCCTTCAATCTCGCCACCCAAGGTCAGCGCCAGCCTGGCTCGGCCATCAAGCCCTTCATCCTCGCGACCGCGCTCGAGAATGGGATCGGGCCCGGCAGCGTCTGGCCGTCGCGCAAGCGGACGTTCGGCAAGGGTGGCAACAAGTTCCCGGTCAAGAACTTCGGTGGCTTCTACTACGGCAACTCAACGCTCGCGAACGCCCTCACACGTTCAGACAACGCGGTGTTCGCCGCCGTCGGGATCAAGGTCGGGACCAAGAAGGTCGCCGCGACAGCCAACCGCATGGGCATCAGGACGCCGATCTCGACCAACTACGCGATGACCCTGGGCGGCCTCAAGCAGGGTGTCACGCCGCTGGACATGGCCCACGCCTACGAGACGTTCGCTGAAGACGGGGAGCTCGTGACGGGCAGCCTCGCCGCCAACGACGGA
>DATMIZ010000106.1:0-9001 GCA_035554055.1 Baekduia sp.
GTGCAGAACGTCGTGCAGATCGATGGCACCGGCGTGCTGGTTTCGGTCCTCGTGCTCGCGGTGATGGTCACGCCGATCATGATCGCCCTGATCGTTGACGCGCTCGGCGCCGTGCCGACCGCGTGGACGGAGGGCGCGGCCGCGCTCGGGGCCAACCGCTGGGAGGCGATCTGGACGGTCTCCGTCCGCGCGGCGCGCCCGGCGATCGTCGCCGCTGCCGTGATGGCCGGCGCACGCGCCCTCGGGGAGGCGGTGATGCTCTCGATGATCTCGGGTTCACGCGGCTTCGCCCCGAACTTCCTCGACGGCACGACGGTGCTGTTCGAGCCGCTGCGGCCGATCGCCGCGACGATGGTCGAACAGGTGGAGGCGCTCAACGCGCCCGCGATGAAGTCCTCGATCTATGCGTTCGCGCTGCTGCTGCTGTTCTCCAGCCTGATGCTGTCGATCGCCGGCTATCTCGCGAAGCTGCCGATGCGGCGCCAGGGGCTCCGGGTCTGATGGCCGCCGTCGAACCGGCGCCTGTACGCGCCAGGCCACGCGGAGATTCACCGTCGCGGTGGCGTAAGCGCCAGCAGGTGGCCCTTGCCGTGACATGGGGCGCCGGCCTCTTCGTATGTGTGTCGGCCGCGGCAATCATCGGGTTCATGGCCTTCAAGGGCCTGCAGTATCTGCGCCCCGACCTGCTCTGGACACGGCCACTTCCAGGCTTCACCAACGCTGAGGTCGGCGGGATCCTCGATCCGATCGCCGGCACGCTGCTGCTGACCGTGATCGCGATCGCGATCGCGCTCCCGCTCGGTGTCATCAGCGCGATCTGGGTTGTCGAGTACGGCAAGCCAAAAGCGCTCGCACGCGCGATCGAGTCGGGAATCGAGGTCGTGGCCGGAACGCCCGACATCGTGCTTGCGATCTTCGGCCTGGCGATCTTCCAGCTGCCGATCATGGCGCCGCTGTCCTTCACCGCTTCGGGCGGTGGCGTCTTCGGCCGCTCGTTCATCGCCGCCGGTTCGATCATGTCCCTGATCGCGCTGCCGTTGATCTTCGCCGCCACGCGTGAGGGGCTGATGTCGCTGCCGCCACGACTTCGCGAGGGCTCGTGGGCGCTCGGAAAGACGCGCATCGGCACGATCCGCACGATCCTGCTGCCGCAGATCAGGCCTGGGATCGCGACCGGCACCGTGCTCGGGATGGGCCGCACCGTCGGCGACACGGCGATTGTTGTCGTGCTGCTCGGCGCGACGCTGCAAATTGAATCCCAAGGCGACTTTCCCGGCCTGAACATTCTGCGCGGCACCGGCGGGACGCTCACGACCTATGTCTACGGCGCGTCGCCCGCCGGGGAATCCAACGCGCCCGAGAAGGCGTACGCGGCGGCCTTCGTCCTGTTGATCGTCGTTCTGGCGCTGAATGCGCTTGCGGCGCGGATCGGCCGTCGCACGAAAGAGGAGTCAGTTTGAGCACGCAAGACACCGATCCCGCGGACGCGCTGGTGGTCGACGACTACGGACCACCACTGCCGCCGCCCAAGCGTCGGCTGCGGCTCGATCGCCAGCCGACGGTCGTAGCGCCGCCGGAGCGTCAGCAGCACAAGGAGACGCGTCAGGGCGACCTCGGGCCAGAGCGCATGCGCGTCGAGTCGCTGACCGTTCGCTACGGCGACAAGCCGGCAGTCAAGGATGTCTCGCTCGCAGTTCATAAGGGCGAGGCGCTCGCGCTGATCGGGCCGTCGGGTTGCGGCAAGACGACACTGCTACGGACGCTGAACCGCCTGACCGAGACGACGAACGGGGCGACTCGAGATGGTGCCGTGCGGCTTGACGGCGTCGAGGTCGAGCAACTCGAGCTGACGCAGCTGCGCCGACGCGTCGCAATGGTTTTTCAGCAGCCGAATCCGTTCCCGATGTCGATCTTCGACAACGTCGCCTACGCGATCCGTCTGCACGATCACAAACGCCCGTCCGATGACGCGCTTGCGCCGCAGGTGCACGAGGCGCTGAGGCGTGCCGGTCTCTACGACGAGGTGCGAGACGATCTGAGCAAGCCGGCTCTACGGCTCTCGGGCGGGCAACAGCAGCGCCTCTGCATCGCCCGTGCCATCGCGACCGAGCCCGAGATCCTGTTGATGGACGAACCGTGCTCGGCGCTCGATCCGAAGTCCACGACGGTGATCGAGGAGTTGATCGGCGAACTGCGTCGTGACCTGTCGGTGGTGATCGTGACGCATAACCTCGCGCAGGCGCATCGCGTCGCCGATCGAGTCGCCTTCATGTACCTAGGTGAACTGGTCGAGATCGGCGACGTCGACCAGATCTTCGAACGCCCACGCGCTCGCCGCACGCAGGACTATGTCGCCGGAGTTTTCGGGTGAGGCTGGGACTCGTGTTCGTGCTGGCACTCGCGATGGCCCTCGCCGGATGTACCGAGAGCAATCAGTCGCGCAGCGCGAAGATCGCCAAAGAGGCAAAGAAGGGCCAGGCGGCGGCGCTCAAACGGCTGACTATCAAGCGCCGCAGCCGTGACGTGAGAGTGACGCGTTCCGCCGTGCTCAGCGGCGATGGCGGGACGACGGTCGTCGCCCTGGAGCTGCGCAACAGCGGCCCGGTCCAGGCCAACGCACCGCTGCTCTTCAGCCTCTATGGGAAGGGCAAGAAGCGCCTCTATCGCAACGACGAGCCTGGTCTACAGGAGGCTCTTCAGCGGATCGGCTCGATCGAGGCCGGTAAGACGATCTGGTGGGTCAACGACCAGGTGACGGGCGTCACCGGCGGCAAGCGAGTGCGCGTGACGGTCGGCCCCAGCGAGGGTGGCAAGCCTCCAGCGGTGCAGCTGGACAAAGGCGCGCTCGAATCCGATCCGAGCGGCGAGTTCCTGCTCGGATCGCTGCTCAACAAATCGAACAAGACACTCACGTCCGTGCCCGTCTACGCCGTCGGCCTACGCGCCGGCAAGGTCGTAGCCGCCGGCCGGGCGATCGTGCAGAAGCTCAACGCCGGCGCCCGCGCCGACTTCCGTGTCCTTCTTACTGGCAATCCGGCCGGGGCTCATTTCTCGGTCTACACAACTCCGAAACCGGTCTCATCATGACTTCAATACAGACGTCGAATCCAGTCGCGGAGGCGACGCCAGAACCGTGTACGCATTGCGGCACGCCGCTGGCCGCCGACCAGCGTTACTGCCTGAACTGTGGTGAGCGGCGAGCGCAGGCGCGCCTTGACTTCATCGACATCCTGTCCGAGGACTCAGGTCACGTCGCGGCGCTACCCGCTGCCGGCGTCGCGGCACCGCCGCTGCGCAACGGCGCCGAGAGTTGGATTCGCGCAAATGCCGGGATCCTGGGACTGTGTGCAGCGCTGCTGCTGACGCTCGCGGGCGGGATCGCGATCGGCAACGCGCTCGGCGGGTCCGATCCGCAGGCGGCGGCCGCCAAGCCGCAGGTGATCAAGGTTGAGTCCGGCGCAGCGACAACGGCTGACGATGCCGCCGCCGACGACGCCGAGGCCGAAGCCGCGGACTCAGGCGATCCGGCCGAGTCAGCCGACGAGCCGGCACCGGCGGCCGAGGGCACAAACGCCGACGGCAAAAGCGCCGATGAGATCGAGAAGGCCGTCGACAAGGGCGAGCCGCTTTCGACCGGCTCTGGCGCCGCGCCGAAGACCGACGACAAGGCCGCCGGTGGCGGCTCCGACTTCGAGACGATCGAATAATGGCGACCCAGGATCTGACGACGCTGGCGGGCCTCAGGGAGCAGCGGCGTGTGCTGGCGCGTCGCGTCGCTCTGCTGACGCTCGACCTCGGTGGTCTCACCTATGAGATGGCGGTGCGCGATCACATCCGTCCGGATGTGCTCGTTAAGAAGGCCGCCGAGCTGCAGGCGGCCGATGCCGAACTGGCAGAGCTCCAGCGCGTGATCGCTGAGAGCCCGGACGGGCAGACAGGCAACTGCCGCTCGTGCGGTGTCGTCAGCAGTGCGGGCGCGACCTACTGCTGGGATTGTGGCGCGCCGCTCGCGCCCGAAGCCGCGGTCGGCGAACAGGCGCCGACTGTCGTCCTCGACCCCGATTGAGCCTCCAACTCATCGAGGGCTGTATTTCCGCACACTATGTGCGGTTAGACAGCCCTCGACGTGAGAAACGGGCTAGAAGAGGCCGAGGGACTTCGCGGCGTCTTCGGCGACGTCCATCAGCGGCGAGACGAGGATGCCGAAGACCAGCGTCGCGGCGCCGGCGACGAGCGCGAGCGTGTAGACCTCGGGGCCTGCGCGGCGTTCGTCGGTACCCGCGGTGACCGGCGCCATCCACATCGCCGCGATGACGCGCAGGTAGTACCCGAGCGAGATCATCGAGCCGATCACGATCACGACGCCGAGCCAGGCGTAATCGCCATCGACGAGCGCGTCGATCAGGAAGAACTTGCCGATGAAGCCGGCCGTCGCCGGAATGCCGGCGAGACCGAGCAGCGCCACGGTCATCGGCAGCGCCAGCAGCGGGCGCGCCGTGCCGAGGCCGTTCATCGAAGCGAGATCGTCGCCGAGGTCTGTCTCACGCTCGCGCGCCACGATCACCGTGAAGGCGGCCACGTTCATCACGAGGTAGACCGCGAGGTAGAAGAGCGTCGCCTGCACGCCGAGCTGCGAGCCGACGACTACACCTGCGCCGATGTAGCCCGCCTGTGCGATCGAGGACCACGCCAGCATCCGCTTCAGCGACGACTGACCGAGTGCGCCGACGTTGCCAACCAGGATCGTGGCGGCGCACAGCGTCGCGAGCGCCGGGGCCCAGACATCCTGCACGTCGACGAGCGCGACATCGAAGAGCCGGATCAGCAGGACGAACGCCGCGACCTTGGTCGCAACGGCCATGAACGCGGTGATCGGCGTCGGAGCGCCCTCGTACACATCGGGCGTCCACTGATGAAACGGCGCGATCGAAGCCTT
Organism: Baekduia sp.; assembly: GCA_035554055.1. Taxonomy (GTDB): domain Bacteria; phylum Actinomycetota; class Thermoleophilia; order Solirubrobacterales; family Solirubrobacteraceae; genus Baekduia. The sequence continues at coordinate 4,937 of DATMIZ010000106.1, forward strand.
GAACGCGATCCCGACCAGCGCGAGCGCGATTCCGGTGAGCAGCAGCACGTCGGTGTCGACGCTCGGCACAGCGGCGGCGATGCCGTCGAAGTTCGTATCGCCTGTGGCGCCATAGATGAAGGCCAGGCCGTAGAGCAGTGTCGCTGACCCGATCGAGCCGACGATCAGGTACTTCAGGCCCGATTCGAGTGAGCTAGCGCGGCGCAGCTCGGTCGCGCACAACACGTACAGCGGAATCGAGAGCAGTTCGTAGCCGACGAAGACGGTGACCAGATTCTGCGCGCCGGCGAGCACGACCATCCCGGAGGCGGCCGTCAGCAGCAGCGCGTAGAACTCACCGTGTCCTGCCTCCTCGGCCGCGTGGTCGCGCCAGGCGAGTAGCACCGCGCCGATGCCGGTGATCGAGACGAGCAGCGTCGCGATGTTCGTGAGGTCGTCGATGACCAGCGGCCCGTGATCGCCCTTAAAGGTGAAAACGTCGATCGCGTCGCCCCACGTGATGATCGACGAGGCGATCGCGACACCGAAGGCGACGATCGTGACGACGGGGACGCACTGCCGCCGCACGAACGATGACCGCAGTAGGCCGGCGAGCAGCACGAGCACCGCACCGCCCAGCAGCGCCAGCAGCGGCGTCAGTCCCGCCCAGTCGATCGTCGGCGCTTGCACGGTCGTGGCGATCATCGCGCCGACTCCTTGGCTGCGGCGATCGATCCGGTGACGGCCTTCTCGCCCTTCTTGAGAGGTAGTTGCGGGTAGAACGCGAGCACGAGGATGATGCCGACCAGCGGCACGAGGATCAGCGCATTGGTCAGTCCGATCTCACGCGACTCGGCATCGGGCCCGACACGGTTGTGCATCGCGCGGATGAAGAGCCGTAGCGAGTAGACGGCCGCCATCACGACGCCGATCGAGGCGATGATCGCGATCGCCGGCTCGGCCTGGAAGAGCCCGAGCAGGATCATGAACTCACCGACGAAGTTCGACGAGCCGGGCATCGCGAGGTTCGCGAACGCGACGATCAAGAACAGGCCCGCGAGGATCGGCGCGCGTAACGCGAGGCCGCCCATGTCGCGGATGTCCTCAGAGCCCCCAGCGCGTTTGGCCAGCAGCGAGACGATGAAGAACGCGGGCGCGACCACGAGCCCGTGGTTGACGGCCTGCAGGATTGCGCCCTGGGCGCCCGCGTCTTGGATCGCGAAGACCCCGAGCACGATGAAGCCGAGCTGAGCGACCGACGAGTACCCGAGCACTAGCCGCGCCTCGGTGGTCGAGAACGCCATCGCCGAGCCGTAGAGCACCGACGCGAGCGCGATCAGCAGCAGCAGTAGCTGGAAGTGCGCCATCGCGTCCGGCAGCAGCGGCGCGACGACGCGCAGGAATCCGTAGGCGGCGACCTTCGACAGGATCGCGGAGAACACGGCAAGCGCCGGCAGCGGCATGTTGCGATAGCCGTCGGGCATCCAGCCGTGGAACGGGAACGCCGGCATCTTCACGAGGAACGCGGCCGCAAAGCCGAGGAAGATCCAGTTCTGCGTGCTGCTCGGCAGGCGCACCTTCGCGAGGTCAGAGAACGCGAACGAGAGGTGCTCGGCGCCCGACTGGTTCTTCACCAATACGGCCAGGCCGATCGCCGCCGCCAACATCAGCAATGACCCGACGAGCGTGTAGATGAAGAGCTTCGTGATCGCCGCGGCGCGAGTTGCCACCGGGCCCCAGATCCCGGTGATGAACAGGAACGGCACGAGCATCAGGTCAAACGCGATCACGAACAGCGCGAGGTCCTGCGCGGTCAGCGCCAGCAGGACGCCGGAGTGCGCGGCGCCCATCAGGCCGAGGTAGAGCCGCTCACGCTCGACCTTCTCGCGAATGATCCAGAACACCGACGCGGTGAACAGCACCGTCGTCAGCAGCACGAGGATCAGGTTGAGCCCGTCGAGCCCGACCTTGTAATGGATGCCGAGCTGGGCGATCCAGGTCTCGTCGGTGACGTACTGCAGCCCGGAAGCACCGGAGTCGAAGTCGGCGACCGCGGCGATCGCGTAGGCGAGCGCGAGCACCGAGCCGGTGATCGCCGAGTAACGGCCGAACAGCGCGCCGGCGAGCGGCAGCGCGATGAGTATTGACAGATGGATCGTCACGCGCGGCTCACGAATTCAGGAGGAAGTAGAAGACAACGGCGATCGCGCCGAGGAAGAGGATCGCGGCGTAGGAGCGCAGGAAGCCGGACTGGAACGCGCGCACCGCGGCGCTGCCGGCACGGACCGCCGAGGTCGTCCCGCCGACGAAGGCACCGTCGACGATCAGGCGCTCGAACGTGTGTCGTGACCAGCGCCCGAACCACGCGAACGGGCGCACGACGACGATCTCGATCAGCTCGTCGAAGTACCACTTGTTGACGAACAGGCGATGTACCGCCGCGAAGCGCACCTGCAGCCGGCCGGGAATCTCGGGCGAGATGACCCACAGCTTGTAGGCGATCGCGATGCCCGCGATGCCCACCACCGCGCCGAGGATCATCCCGAAGTACAGAAGACCGTCCGAAGGCGCGGCGTGATGCACCGAGTCGGCGAACGTCGGCTCGAGGAAGCTCTCGAGGCCGTGCGTGACCTTCGGGATCTGGATCCAGCCGCCGACGATCGCCAGCAGCGCGAGTACCCCCATCGCGATCCGCATCGGCAGCTCGCGTTCGGCGATGTGGTGGTCGGCGCCCGGGAAGCCGACGTCGGTGTCCTCTTCCTCGCCTGTAACCGGGTTCCGGTGGACCTCAGCGTGATGCAGGTGCCCATCTTCGAGCTCCTTGGCCTCCGGCGACGGCTCGCCGAAGAACGCGCGGAAGATCATGCGCCAGGTGTAGATCGCGGTGAGCAGCGCGCTCAGGTAGCCGGCGACGTAGAGCGCCCAGTGCCAGCCGCCTTCGGCGCCGATGTCAGCGAGGATCTCGTCCTTCGAGAAGAAGCCCGCGAACGGCGGGATGCCCGAGAGCGCGAGCCCGCCGATGATGAAGGCGGCGAACGTGAACGGCATCGCCTTGCGGAAGCCGCGCATCCTGTCGAGCGACTGCTCGCCCGCCATCGCCGCGATCACCGAGCCGGCCGCCATGAACAGCAGCGCCTTGAAGAACGCGTGCGTCATCAGGTGGAACAGGCCGGCCACGTAGGCGCCCGCCGAGACGCCCATGATCATGTAGCCGATCTGGGACATCGTCGAGTACGCGATCACGCGTTTGAGGTCGGTGACGACGAGCCCGATCGTCCCGGCGACGACGAGCGTCACGCAGCCGATGATCGCGCCGACGGTCTCGGCGGCGGGCGCCTGCTCGAAGAGCGGGTGCATGCGCGCGATCAGGTACACACCGGCGGTGACCATCGTCGCCGCGTGGATCAGGGCCGAGACCGGGGTCGGGCCCTCCATCGCGTCAGGAAGCCAGGTGTGGAGCGGAATCTGCGCCGACTTGGCAAACGCGCCGACGAGCAGCAGCAAGCAGCCGGCCGTCAGGTCCGCGCCCTTGAGCTCCGAGGCCTGCTCGAACGTGGCGAGGAAGTCGAGCGTGCCCGAGCCCTTGAAGATGAAGTACGTGCCGAGCACGAGGCCGACGTCGCCGAGCACGTTGATGACGAACGCCTTGATGCCCGCGGAGGTCGCCGTCGCGCGGCGGTACCAGAAGCTGATCAGCAGGTAGGAGGCAGCACCGACGAACGCCCAGCCGACGATCAGCAGCAGGAAGTTCGAGGCCAGCACCAGCAGCAACATCGAGAAGACGAAGAAGTTGAGGTAGGAGAAGAAGCGCGTGTATCCGCGGTCCGACCCCATGTAGGAGACCGAGTAGAGGTGGATCAGCGTCGAGACGCCCGAGACCACGAGCGCCATGAAGATCGACAGCGGGTCCAGCAGCAGCGAGATCTGCGCGTCGACCCCGGCCGTGCTCGCGTAGTCCCACGCCACGGTGACGACCTGGCGCTCCTCCTCACCGCGCCCCTGCAGCGAGATCAGCGCCGCGATCGAGGCGGCGAACGAGGCGGCGATCGCCAGCGTCCCGATCCAGCCCGGCGCGCGGCCCGGCCA